>CAZNLF010000235.1:0-4787 GCA_964573595.1 uncultured Acidimicrobiaceae bacterium
CGTGGACTTCAGTGCTGTCAAAGGCGGGCCGCTCGCGGCATACCGCTGGAATGAAGGAGAGAAGATCTCCTTTAGACACTTTGCCGCATACGGACCGATCTAGTCGCACCACCTGAAGGGACGGATCGGGTTGGCATTGCCTGCAGGGTGCATCCACGTCAGTTCGAGGCTGTTGGGAGTGCCGATGTCAGCGTGGGCCGCCGAGGTCAAAGTGATCGACTCAGCTTACGAGCTGAGGGCCCCCGATTCTGAGTGTCCCGTCTGCAATGCTCGGATCTGAAGGTGCCCGTTGCCGATACCCGCCGCCGAGCCGGCGGAATGGGGTAGTCGAGTGACCGAGTTCGCTGAGGAGCCCCTGGCCACAGAGGCGACCGATGACTACTCGGGCTCCACGCGCTCCTCATTGGGCCGGCGGCCGAAGGTCAGCGGTCCGGCTTGGGAGGCCAGTACGGCGACCCGGGGACGCGGCAGCTCAGGATGGAGATCCGCCGCGGTGACCATGGCGTCATCAGGATCCCACGCCTCGACCACCTCGGCCACGAAGTCGAAGCGCCCCATTCTTCCCCAGGTGACGATGAATCGGTGGGGGCCGGTCACACCCGAATCGTATCGGCCGCCCACCTGGGCAGCAGCCAGGACGATCGGCGCCAACCGGAAGACCGTGATCACGCGCCGAGTGTGACGGTGGCCAACAGGAAATCCCCGAGGCGTGTGACTATGTCGTTGTAGCCATCGTGGAGAGGCCCAGCCGGTTCGGTCTGATAGAGGTCCCGTCGAACCTCGATCATGATCGATCTCACCCGGCGGTCTCGGCCGAGATGCTTCAACGGAACGTAGGTGCCCGCGAACGGTGTGTCCAAGGCAGTACCCCCCGGAACACCGGCGAACGACCCGAGAGCGAGATCGCGGAGATCATCGGGGGTGTGCTCGAGATCGGTTCCCAGGCAGATGCCCGGGCGTCGGGCAGTTGGATCGGCCTCGTACGGCAATGGGAGCTTGGGGAACGAGTGCAGATCCACGATCACTGCGCTTCCGTGCCGAGCCAGGAGTTGGTCGACCTCCTTGGCGAAAGCCTCGGCATAGGGGAAGAACCAACGATCAAGCATCCGAACGTCGTGTTCCGGATCCAGTCGACGAAGCGGCCCCAAGGCAGACGTCGAGTGGTACACCGGACCCATTCCAACGGCCGACATCGGTTCTGCATCACCGACGAGTCGTTCAGGGTCGACGACCAGGCGGCTGGCCCGATTGGTGAAGACAGTGGCCGGAGCGTCAGTCGTCGCGAGAGCATCGAGGGCCATCCGGTCCGTCTGCCAGTCGGTCATCTTTGCCATCTCGTCGCCCAGCTCCGAATCATCGAGAAGGAGTTGGCTACGGACATCGTCCGGAATCCAGGTCCCGGAGTGAGGAACGTGGATGATTAGAGGTGATGGCCCGGCGCCGATCCCGGTGACCGTCCAGGCCGTCGTTACGGCCATTGTGAACGCCACCCGTCACTCGCGGGGCTCGGAGATCGATCCCTCGGTGCCGTCGGGCGCCGAGAGGCTCTAAACATCAGGTGCCTCCTCTCGCCAGATCATTTCGAGAGGGATCGTTTCGAGGTCACGCCAGTGGGGTGAAATGCCTCGTGTGGCGACGAGTTCTTCGAAGAGGGCCTCCTTATGAACCCTCTGGCCCAGATCGCATTCAGGTAGTCGTCAACGGTGATGTGTTGCCCGACGGGTAATCCCGCGTCACACCAGTGGCGCGCGACGACTCTTTTCGCCCATTCACCCATGCTGCACGTCTCTCGCATGAAGGCATTGAACTCGTCCGCGACCCCGCCCGCCCCGGTCAGGGTCCGGCAGCGGTTGGAGTGCACGAACACGCCATTGACGAGTGAATCCCTCCCGATCGGGATGGCGCACCGACCGCAGGCCAGATTGAGCCGCCGTACTCGGGGCAAACAGCCGCTGCAGAACCACACCGAGAACTTGTGACTGGCATCAACGACCTCGGCTCCGCAGCAGTGGCAAATCTCCGCCACACAATGCCAGTACGTTCGGTTTGCTTCGTAGCTGGCTTCAGACAGTGCCCGGTGCTCCTCTGTCGAAGCACAGTGACAGAGTTGTCGGTTCGCACCTGCACCGCCGTGCAGGGTGAAGCAGGTTCCGCAGATCTGAAGATGTTCGGTTGCAGGAGTCACTTCATCGACCTCCCCGAGGGCAGATTGAGCTACGGGTGCCCTGTCGGTGCAGATCTGTCACCCGAGCCGGGTGACCAGGGTTTTCTTCAACGGCGGTTCGACGACGGCCGAGCCATACGGAGCGCCCACACCGGAGGGTCTTCCAGTGCTCCGTCAAGCAACCAGGGACAGACTCTTCCTGCACATGGTCAGACATGCATCTCCTCATCGAACTTGGCGTTCCCACCGTGCCCGAGAGGGTCGGTTGGGGCAGGGTCAGAGGCCCAAGTGCCTCGCCTGCTCTGGATGACTGGAACTCAAGTATATCGGCTGTGACCGAGTCTTGACTGCGAGCGTCGGTGGGGCTGACCAGATCGCCGAGTCATGGACATCATGAGGCATCCAGAAGTTCCGGATCCTCCGCGCCGGCGCAGGATTCGGGTAGCCGTTGGCGTGCATCGATGCCCAATCCATTCACGCGGTTCCGAGACTTGCGGTTCGGCTGAGGTCATCGACTGACGCCGAAGGTATGGCGCTTCTCGGACGAAACTGAGCGCAAGATCTCAGGTCAGGGTTCGCTCCTGTACGCCGATCACGTCGCCAGCTCGACGAACCGGCACAGACCGTTCACCAGGCGAAGCTGCTCCACCGACCGGCAACTGATGGTCAGCAGCTTCGGGCTTCCCACGAGAATCGCCATCGCCTGGGCTCTCGAGACGGCGACGTTCAGGCGATTGCGGCTCATGAGGAACTCCAACCCCCGTGGGATCTCCTCGATACTGGAAGTGGTCATGGAGCAGATGACGGCGGGCGCCTGACGGCCCTGGAACTTGTCGACCGTTCCCACCTGGGCACCCGGGGGCAGTGCCTCCTTCAGGCGTCGGACCTGGGCGTTGTAGGGGGCTACCACCAGGATGTGTTCGTGCCCCATCGTCCGCTCGGCTCCGTCCCGATCGGTGAAGCTGCGCCCGAGCAGCTGTTGGTAGCAGGCCAGCACCTCGGCAGCCTCCTCGGGTGAGTCGACTCGGCATCCCGCGTGGTCGACCGGCCTCCAACGGAGCCCCGATCCTCCGAACACTCCGGTCCCGCCGATGGCCTGACGCTCGAGGCCCGCCATGGGGTGGAGTCGTCCGTCGTAGACGACCTCGGAGATGAAGGAACAGATGTCGGGATGCAGCCGGTGCGTGTGGTCGAGGAAGATGCCGAGGTGGTCGGGCAGGGTTCGGGCCTCCCCAAGCACATGCCCGAGTGCGGATGCGTTTGCACCGTGCGGATGCGTTCCCTTGGAGGGTTGGTCCAGCTGAAGTGGGTCGCCGAGCAACACGATATTTCGGGCGGCGGCTGCGCCGACAGCGACGGCGTTGGCCAGGGAGAACTGTCCCGCCTCCTCAATGATGAGGTAGTCCAGGCTCTGATCGAACTCCTCCCGGGCGAACATCCAGGATGTTCCGGCGAGGATGTCAGCCCCCTCCTCGAGATCGGCGGCCATCTCGTCATTGCTGTCCCGTCGCGTGACCGAATGGTGGCTGGAGTAGTGGTCCCCAGGGTTCTTCTGGGACGCCCGGAAGGGCACGCCTTCCCGATCGGCCTGCAGACCGAGCTCGTCGAGCAGATTGGTGATCACGGCATGGCTGTTGGCGGTGACCCCGACGGTGCACCCGTCCCGGATGAGGGCCACGGCCAGCCGGGCGGCCGCCCGCGTCTTCCCAGACCCCGGCGGGCCCTGGACGGCGAGGTAACCGTGCTCGAGATCCCGGCCGAGTCGGACGACGGCATCATCACCCCCCTCTCCTTCGAGGATCAGAGGGGCCCCGTCGGTGAGCGCAGGCACGGTGCGCGGAGGCGTCCGCATCAGGAGATCTCGGACGGCCCGGTAGGGCCCGGTGCCTTCGATCCCGTGCTCGATCACCGATGCCGCGATCCGGCGCACGGCCTGGCGTTGGTGCTTCGTCTGAATCGGACCACCGGGAATGAGATTGTCCGGATGAGGGGCCGGCGAGTTGGTTCTCCTCTTCAGCTCGAGGAACCCACCGTCCGAATCGAGGCCGACGAGCTTCCCCGGGCCAGGGATCTTCTCGCCACTCTCGTTGCCTTGACGGATCGTGGCCGGATCGATCACAGGATCGCCGACGACGAGCTTGTACTCCTGGCCGGGGTCGAAGCGATAGCGGTGCACCGTTGACCGCGACTCGCGGCGGGACTCACCGACGTAGGAGAGACCGGCGATCGACTCGGAGTCCGCGTACAGATCGTCCTCGTCGCACTCGTGGGCGCGGTGGAAGTACTCCCACCAGGCCGGCTTGTCCTCCCTCCGATGCCACTCGAGGAGCCGGGCGAGTAGCTGTCGGCCCTCCTGGTCGGTCGGGGTCCGACCGGGCTCGGAGCCCGCGTCACTGAGTAGCAGACGTTCGAGCGCCTCGTTTTCCGAGATGTCCTCGGCGGGCGGCTCGCCCACTTCCTCGTCGGGTGGGATGGGACGCGGCGCCCGCTCGCCGAACTCGGTGGTGTACTCGGTACGGCGCTCCTCGAGCCAGTCGCGGAGCAGCTTCGTCGACTCGCAGTCGACCCGGTTGTACTCCTCGATGTCGGAGAGGATCTGCTCGTCGCCGATCTCGATCCAGCG
>CAZNLF010000236.1:0-4737 GCA_964573595.1 uncultured Acidimicrobiaceae bacterium
GGGGCAGCGACGCAAGTCCCCTGTCCGGCATCCCCCGATCCAGCGGTGACCTCCCGGGCCTTGGGCCGGGCCGGTCCCGGGTGGGTGGGGAGGCCGGAGGCGGGTCGGAGCGTTGCGATGGTCGTGACCCTCCTCGGCGCGCTGCTCCTGGTGGGATGCGCCGGGCCCGGGGCCCCGGCCCATCCGGCCAAGGCGGTGTCCTCGTGGATGACCGGACCGGGTGGCGGGTCGGCCATCGGCCAGGTGGAGGCGGACGGCCGGAACGTCGACCTGGCCCTCGACCGGCACGACCCGAGCTCCGCGGTGAGGACGGTCTGTGCGCTCCTGACGAACGACGCCCTCACGGCGATCGGCAACCTTCCTACACCGGACCTCACCCTGACCGACGATCTCAACAATGCCTTCACCGTCGCCTCCGCCGCCGGCAAGGACTGCTACAACGGGGCGTCGGGAGACGCGTCACTCCTGCGGCGTTCGGCCACCGAACGGGCCAAGCTGGTCTCGTTGCTCGACGTGGCGGTGGACCGGGTCGAAGCCATCACCGGGCACGCACCGTCGACGTCCACGACCGGGGCGGCGAACGCGCCCGTCGACCCGTTCGGGAACTGATCGCCGTGGCCCGCGTTCCGACCGGACGTGATCCCGAAGAGTTCGACCGGCAGCGGCGGAGGGTCCTGTGGTCGATGCCGACCGGGCTTTTCGTCGTGGGCAGCCGCCACGGCGACCGCCGCAACCTGATGACGGCCAACTGGGTGATGCAGGTGGCCACGGAGCCCAAGCTGGTGGCGGTGGCCGTCGAGTCCGGCTCGCTCACCCGGGAGTTGATCGAGTCGGGCGGTGGTTTCTCCGTGAGCATCCTGCCGGTGGGGGAACGCGCCGTCATCCGCCGATTCGTGAAGCCGGTGCAGGACGTCGAATCGGACCGTTCCGGATCGGTCACCTCGATGCAGGGCCAACCCGTCCACGAGGTGGCCGGTGGTCTGCCCTGCCTGTCGGTCGCGCTCGGATGGCTCGCCTGCGAGGTCCGCCAGCGCCTCGACTGGCAGCGCCTGACCACCGAGCGGGCCAGCCACGTGCTGTTCGTCGGCGAAGTGGTCGGGGTCGGCGAGTCGGGGGTGGAGCGCGCCGGGGGGACCGGCGACGTGCTGGCCATGCGGGACACCCGGATGAACTACGGGGGGTGAGGGCCGCCGTCCCGGGCGATTTCCGGCCGGGCCTCGGCCCTGACGCCGGACGAGTGGGCGTCGCCCGGAGTCAGCCGGCCGGCGGGGGCGGGGATGGGCGGAGGTCGACCCGGAGGGTGAGGATCCCGTCGTCGATGACGGCCTCGGCGTCACCGACCATGGCGAAGTCCATGAAGTCGATCTGGGCCTGCTGCTTGAATCGCTCGCGGTCGGGGCCCTCGACGGGTGGCAGGCCCCGGGACCGCACTGCATCCGCCCGGGCCCGGAAGCGCTGCACCATGGCCTGAGGGTCGAATTCTTCGGGCATGGTGTGATGGTACCGGCGCAACAGTCGCGCTACGAATGACCACGCTCCGCACTACACTGGCTCCCGTTGGTGATCGGTGGACACCCCGGTCAGCGCGCCGTCGGGTGATGTGCCACCTCTGGGTGGGGCAAGGAGTTGTTTCCGTGAAGAAGGGACGCCATCGGCGCTTCGAAGAAGCGCGGAGTCTGAAGCGGTCAGTAGCGACCGCGAGTCGGCGCTGCCCCGAGTGTGGAGCGGAGCCGGACGACAAGCACGCATCGTGGTGTCTGGCCACCGAGGACGACTACGACGAGATCCTGGGCACCTCGCCGAAGCCCGATGCGTCCGCGGAGGACGACCCGTTGGCGGAGTGAGCAACTCCCTCCTCGACCACGTGTGGTCGCGGTCCGTTCTGGTCGGGCTTCAGCGACGGACGGCCGGGTGGGCCAGGAGCGTGACGACGGCACGCGGTGCCGTCCTCTCGTCGAGATAGGCCGCCAACCGTTTGTAGACCTTCTTGCCTGCCATGGTCTCGAGCTCGGTGCGCATGCTCACATAGACGGGCTCATGGCCGACGAAGGCCTCCGGGGCCTCGGTGCACCACCAGTGGAATTCCTCCCCGCCCTCTCCCCAGTGGCTCCGGTCCCACTGACGGACGACCGAGGTGACCCGTCCGTCCGTCGCCGTCTCGTCCTCTCGCCGGAGGGGGAGCTGCCAGCACACCTCGGGCTTGAACTCGACGTGGCTCCGTCCCTGGGCCTCGGCCGCCTTGTGCAGCGCGCAACCCGGCCCGGCCGGGAACCCGGGACGGTTCAAGAAGATGCAGGCGCCGTCGACGAGCCGTGTCCCGAGGTCCCCGTCGGCGAGCTTCTTCACCACGCCCTTGCGGCCCTGGCGGTGGAATTGCCACAGTTCGGGCGGAAGCTCGGCGGCGGCCCGTTCGACGTTGCGGGCGTCCTTCTTGTCGGTGAAGTGCGCCCCGTAGGAACAACATCCCTGGACCAGTTCGGGCGAGGGCCCGGTCAGGACGCCCTGGCATCCCTGGCCGAAGATGCACTTCCAGGCGCTGGCCAGGAACGTCACGTCGAACAGCCAGGTGCGCTCCTCGTCCGGATCGTCGAAACTGACCCACTCGTGGGTGGACGGCGGCACGTGCTTGTTCGAAGGCGACACGCCCTTATGATGACAGGCATGAGCGAAGCCCGTGAGGACGTCCGTCCGGTACTGACCGTCACGCCCGACGCCCGGGCCACGGTTCTCGAGGTCCTGGCCAACGAGTCCGACTCCGAGGCGCTGGCCCTGTGGCTCGAGGTCAGCGGTGTGACCGACGGTGCCTACTCCTACGACATGTACTTCCAGGCGTTGGCCGACGCCGGCAACGGGGACGTCGTCCAGCAGGACGAGACCATGCCGGTGGTCGTCCCCGCCGACAGCATCGAACGGCTGCAGGGTGCGACGCTCGACTTCGTCACGGACGAGGGCGGCGAGGGGGGACTGGTCATCATCAATCCGAACACCCCACCGGCGCCGACGCTGCAGGGACTCGCATCCAGCCCGTCGGTGGACCTGTCGGATCCGCTCGCCCAGCGGGTCGTGTCGGTGCTCGAGGAGCAGGTGAACCCGAGCATCGCCGCCCACGGGGGACGTGCCGACCTGGTGGCGGTCGAGGACGCCTCGGTCTATCTCCGACTCAGCGGAGGCTGCCAGGGATGTGGGATGGCCAAGGCCACCCTCTCCCAGGGCATCGAGGTCATCCTGCGCGAAGCCATCCCCGAGCTCGCCAACATCGTGGACGTCACCGACCACGCCGACGGGACCAACCCGTACTACGAGCCGGCGCACAGCTGACCGGCCCGCTCGGGCGCCGATGATGCCCGATCCGGCGTCGGCCGTCCGATACGTTGCGGGGCGTGCATACGCTTCTGGTGGCGGGAACGGCCGCGGCCGGCCTGGTGCTCGGCGGGGTGCTCGACCCGATCGGACAGCGACTGGCTGACCTGAGCCAGGCCGAGGACGAGCGCCGCCTGGCCGAGCAGCGGGAGAAGGCCGCAGCCGCCGAGGGGCGGGCCGACGCCGAGCCGGCCACCGACGGGCCGGCCGACGATCGACGCGCCGGTGACCCCGACGCCCCCGACCATGCGGTCGGAAACCCCCTGGTCGACGAGCCGGTGACCGGCGGGCCCGGCGACCCGGTCCGTGAGCCGGTCCGTCATCTCCTCCCGTCGGGTCGGTCCACCGGGCGCACGGCGGGCGCCGCCATAGTCACCGGCCTCCTGTTCGCCGCGGCCGCCGCCCATTTCGGGAGCAATGTGGTGCTGGCACCGTTCTGCGCGTTCTTCGCCATGGTCGTCGTGGTGTCGGTCACCGACCTCTCGCACCGGCTGGTGCCCCGTCGTGTGGTCTATGCCGGGCTGGTGGTGATCGTCCCCCTGCTCGTGGTCACCTCGGCGGTCGACCACCGGTGGTACGGCCTGACCGGGTCGTTGATCGCCGGGGCCGTCGCCTTCTTGTTGTTCTTCGCTGTCTGGTGGTTCGTTCCCCGGGGCATGGGCTTCGGCGACGTCCGCCTGGCCGGCGTCATCGGGGTCACCGTCGGCTATCTCAGCCTGCTGCATGCTTACGTCGCCTTCCTGGCCGGGTTCGTGATCGGCGCGGTCTTCGGCGTGGTGATGACGGTGGTCTCGTCTACCGGACGGCGGACCCGGATCCCGTTCGCTCCCTCGCTTTCCGCCGGCGCGGTGGTCGCTGTCCTGTGGGGGGGCCACCTGGTCCACGGTCTGTTCCACGTGGGCAGTTGAACCGGTGGTCCCGGGAGGCTGTCGGCCCCGGCGGCGTCTGCCCACCCGGGGGCACGGGCCACCCCGAGTAGATTTGCGCTGATGCTCCGCTACCTGACTGCCGGTGAATCGCACGGTCGCGCCCTGGTGGTGATCGTCGAGGGGATGCCGGCCGGGCTGCTGGTGACCGCCGCCGACCTCCAGCGGGGGTTGGCCCGTCGGCGACTCGGGTTCGGCCGAGGGCCCCGCATGCGATTCGAGGCGGACGAGATATCACTGGTCGGCGGGATCCGTCACGGCCGGACGCTTGGCTCCCCGGTCGCCATCGAGATCGCCAATACGGAATGGCCCAAGTGGGAGGAGGAGATGTCGGCCAGCCCCGGCCTCCCCTCCAAGGTGCTGACCCAGCCGCGGCCGGGCCATGCCGATCTTTCGGGCATGCTCAAGTACGGGCTCGACGACGCCCGGGACGTCCTCGAGCGCGCCTCGG
>CAZNLF010000237.1:0-4714 GCA_964573595.1 uncultured Acidimicrobiaceae bacterium
ACCATGGCGTCGAGGCCGCCGAACCGCTCTTCGGCCAGCGAGACGGCGGCGGCCAGCCCGTCATGGTCGGTGGTGTCGGCGATGTGGGCGACGACGCTCGCCCGACCCGTGGCTCCCGATCCCGGTGTCGTGGGCGAGAGGGCCAGGGCCGACTCGACGACGGCGTGCAGTTCGGCGGCGGTGCCCATCCCGTAGGGGAGCCGGGCGTCGTCGCCGGCCCGGTCGACAGCCACCACCGACCAGCCGTCGCCGGCGAGTCCCCGGACCGTGGCGGCGCCGATTCCCCGGGCGGCGCCGGTGACGACGGCCACCCGGCTCATCCGGCCACCCGGCTCATCCGCCCACCTCGGTGTTCGCCCCCTCCTCCAGCCGACCCACCAACCCCACCAGCTCGTCGGCGGCCTGGTCGAGTAGGCGCAGGCCTTGTTCGGCGCTGGCGCCGGTGGGATCGCCGAGGACGCCGTTCCGGCTCACCGACGCCACCCCCGATCGGGCGAGGAGCGGCCACAGGGTGGCCATGGGCCGCCGGTCGCCGGGCTCGGCCCGCTCGATGGCGACCCGTTCGGGTGCGATCGCCAGCATCAACGAGGTCTCCGTCCGGCCGGCATGGAGATCGCCTCCCCACCGCGGTGACCAGGCCGCCACCGGGTGGCCCTCGGCGGCCAGGCGGTGGATCGCCCGTGACACCGGGACGGCGTTGCCACCGTGGGTGGACACGACGACGACCCGGCCGAAGTGGATCGTGGCCGACCGCCCGAGCTCCACGAGGAGGAGCTCGGTGGCGTTCCGACCGATGGAGAGGGTCCCGGCGAACCCCTCGTGCTCGCCGCTCGACCCGTAGGCGACCGGCGGCGCGACCAGCAGACGGCCACCGCGGGCCGCGGCCCGGTCGGCGACGGCCCGGGCGATGTCGGTGTCGGTGGTCACCGGCAGGTGGGGTCCGTGCTGCTCGGTCGAGCCGAGGGGGACGAGGAGCACCTCGCGTGCCGCGGCCCGGCGGGACGCTTCGGGCCACGCGATGCCGTCGAGTCGGCTCATCGGTCCGGCGACGGTTCCACCGGGGTCGACCGTCCCACCGGGATCAGCGTCCACCGGGATCAGTGCGCCGGGGGGGCAGGCTCGAAGGCGGCGAGCGGGCTCTCGTCGCAGGCCCGCTCGGGGCGCCGGGGGAGCAGGGCTACGGCCACCCGCTCACCGCCGGGCCCGGTATCCCCTCGGCGGGGACGGCGGGAGTGGTCGAGGGACGGCTTGGGCGGACTGGCATCGCCCCTGGAGGACAGGGAGCGCTCCCCGTGGCCGAGGACGCACTCGGGATCGGGGCCGTCCAGCGGGAGCCCGGTGAAGAACTTCGCCGCCATGCAGCCCCCCCGGCAGGCGTCGTAGTGACCGCACGAGCCGCAGGCGCCGGCGCTCTGGGGGCGGCGGAGCTCGGTGAACAGCGCCGAGTTGCGCCACACCTCGGCGAACCCGCCCGGCGAACGCACATTGCCGGCCAGGAACTCCTCGTGGATGGCGAAGGGGCAGGCGTAGACATCACCGACCGGGTCGACCAGGCAGACGACCCGTCCCGCCCCGCACAGGTTGAGCCCGGGTAGCGACTCGCCGAAGCCGGCCAGATGGAAGAAGGAGTCGCCGGTGAGGACGTCCTCACCGTGGGCGACCAACCAGTCGTAGAGCGTCCGCTGCTGGTCGGCCGTCGGGTGGAGCTCGTCCCAGACGTCGGCACCCCGGCCTGACGGCCGCAGCCTGGTGAGGCGGAGCTGGGCCCCGAAGCGGTCGGCGAGCGCCTTGAACGCGTCCAGCTGGCCGACGTTGTGGCGGGTGACCACCACCGACAGCTTGAAGCCGCCGAAGCCGGCGTCGGCCAGGCGGCCCATGGCGGTGACGGCCGTGGCGTAGGACCCGTCCCCGCGCACCGCGTCGTTGACCGGGGCCGTCGCCCCGTCGAGCGAGATCTGCACGTCCACGTAGTCGCTGGCCGCCAGTCGGGCGGCCACCTCCTCGGTGATGCGTGAGCCGTTGGTGGAGAACTTCACCCCCACGTGGTGCGCAGTGGCGTGGTCCACCAGCTCCCAGAAGTCGGACCGGACGGTCGGCTCGCCGCCCCCGATGTTCACGTAGAAGATCTGCATGCGCTCGAACTCCTCGATCACCGCCTTGCACTCGGCCGTGGTGAGCTCGTTCGGGTCGCGGCGTCCCGAGCTCGACAGGCAGTGCACGCAGGCGAGGTTGCAGGCGTAGGTCAGCTCCCACGTCAGGCAGATCGGGGCGTCCAGCCCCTGTTCGAACCGGTCCACCAGTCGGCCGACGGAGCCGGCGGGGCGCTCACCGACGAGGGTCACGACGCCTCACGCTCACAGATCATCCCCGAGGCGGCCAGGGTGGCCAGGGCCCGTTCGTAGGTGGTCAGCTCGTCGTCGGTGACCCCGGCCACCCGACAGGCCTCGTGCCCGGTCGGCTGGTCGGCCAGGGACTCGACCACCGCGAGGAGCATCCGGCTCTTCAGGAAGGAGAGCCGGCGGGTGCCGAAGTGGTAGGCCAGCGCCCCGAACGACTCGGGACGGAGCGACACCAGCGGATGGAGCGTCCACGGACGCGTTCCGTCGAAGGTGGGGTTGCCGTTGTGCTGCTCGGGTGGCATCGGTCGGCCGTGGGGGTCAGTAGACGCCACACATGCCGTCGATGGACACGTCCTCGACCAGCAGGTCCTCCTCGACGAGCTGGCTGTTCCCCGGCGCGTCGGCGGTCGGTGCCGCTGCCGTCACGGCGGCGTCACGTTCGTCGACCGCGGCTCCGCCGGTGGTCGGGGCCGAAGTGGTGGTGGTCATGGGCGCTCCTGTCTTCCTGGGTCCGGCGCCGGACCGGCCCGCGGTGCGGCGGCAGGCCGTTTGCGCTCGATGGTGGACAACGGGTTCCAATTTATAGCACTCGATGTCAAAATGGAAGCCTGATGGACGCCCCAGCGCAGACGGGGGACGCCCCCCCGGTGGGAGTGGCCCGGGGCCGTCGCCCGAGTACGACCCGCCAGGAGGTCGCCCGGGCGGCGCTCGGGCTGTTCAGCCGGCACGGGTACGACGAGACCACGGTGGACCAGATCGCCGAGGCGGTCGGAGTGAGCAGGCGCACCTTCTTCCGCTACTTCGACTCCAAGCGGGACGTGGTCTGGGGGGAGTTCGACGCCGAACTGGGGCGTCTGCGCGACCAACTCGAGGCTGCGCCGCCAGACCAGCCGATGATGGACGTGCTCCGGCTGGCCGTGGTCGCCACCAACCGGTTCAGCGCGCCCGAGCTCGAGGAGCTGCGGATCAGGATCGGCCTGATCAGCACCGTCCCGACCCTGATCGCCCACTCGGCGGTCCGCAACGGCGAGTGGTGCGACGTGGTCGCCGACTTCGTGGCCGGGAGGATCGGCGGCTCCGCCGACGACCTGGGCCCCCAGACGGTGGCCAGGGCCGCACTCGGCGCCGCGGTCGCCGCCTTCAACCACTGGGTGGCCGACGGCACCGAGGATCTGTCCGCCGAGGTGGACCGGGCCTTCCGGCTGCTGGCCACCGGGTTCGACCAGGAGCGCATGGGCGGGTAGGCGGAGGTCGTCGACCTCGGTAGGCTCGACGGGGCCGCGCCGTCGGCGCGATGCTGGGACCAGATCGATCGGGCACCCGTCGGGTGCCGTGAAAAGGGGAGGATCACCCTATGAAAACCCGCGCCGCCGTCTGTTCAGGACTGAACGAGCCTTGGAAGGTCGAGGAGGTGGACATCGATCCTCCGGGCCCGCACGAGGTAGTCGTACAGATGGCCTATGCCGGCATGTGCCACTCCGACGAGCATCTCCGCACGGGTGACATGAGCGCCCCCGAGGAGGTCCTGTCGGTCTTCGGCGTCGACTCGATGTTCCCGATGATCGGTGGACACGAGGGAGCGGGCGTCGTGGTCGAGGTCGGCCCCGGGGTCGAGTCGCTGGTGGTCGGCGACCATGTGGCCGCCTCGTTCATCCCGGCCTGCGGGCGCTGCTTCTGGTGCGCATCGGGGCGCCAGTACCTGTGCGACCTCGGGATGACCATCCTCGCCGGTCCGATGATGAGCGACGGCCAGTGGCGCTACCACCTGGACGGCCAGACGGTGAACCGGATGACCCAGCTGGGCACGTTCTCCGAATCGGTGTTGGCCAACGAGGCCTCGTTGGTCAAGGTGGATCCCAACGTGTCCATGAAGGCGGCCGCCCTGATCAGCTGTGGCATCTCCACCGGCTTCGGGTCGGCCGTCGACCGGGCCAAGGTCAAGCCGGGTGAGACCGTCGTCGTCGTCGGCTGCGGGGGAGTCGGTTCCGGGGCCATCCAGGGTGCGAGGCTCGCCGGCGCCCGCCAGATCATCGCCGTCGACCCCCTGCCCTTCAAGGTGGAGAAGGCCAAGCAGATCGGTGCGACCCACGGGGCCGCATCCATCCTCGAGGCCAACCTGTTGCTACCGGAGCTGACCGAGGGACGGATGGCCGACGTCGTCATCCTCACCCCGGGCGTGCTGACCGGGGACCTGCTGGCCCCCGCCCTCGCCCTGGCCTCCAAGGACGGACGGGTGGTGGCCACGGCCATCGCCCCCTTCAACCAGGACCAGGTGAACCTCAACCTGTTCAACTTCGCCATGTTCAACCAGTCACTGCTCGGAACGGTGTTCGGCTCGTGCAGCCCGCGGGTCCAGATCCCGAACCTGCTCCGCC
>CAZNLF010000238.1:0-4711 GCA_964573595.1 uncultured Acidimicrobiaceae bacterium
CCATCGGGCCGGCAACGGTCCCCGTGTGCCCCGGTCGACGCCGTCCTGGTCGGCGCCGGCAACGGTTCCGGTCCCGGTCCCGGTCCCGGTCGGAGCCGACTGCACGTCCACCGAGGCGGTCCCGCCCGGTGCCAGGCCCCATCCGACCAGCTCAACCGGCGTGAGCCTCAGCTGCACGTTGCCGAAGCGGTCGACCCATCCGACCGAGGCGACCAGCGGGCCTCCCGGCCGGTCCGGCGCAGCACCGTCCGGCAAGCCCCCACCGAGCACCGCCTCGGTCAGCGTGCCCGGGTCGCACTCGTTCCCCAGCCGAGCCGGATCACCTCCCCTGGCCAGGTAGGCGGCCGCCGGTGCGAAGACGTCCCGGCCGTCGAACGTCGCGCCCGGACGGTGCCGGCCCGGCCCACCGGCTGCGGGGTGAACAGGGGGCCCACCACCCGGCACGTGGGTGATCTCGATCACCCGGACGGGACCGCCCAGGACGTTGGCTGCCGGGAGGAGGAGACCGTTGTCGGGGCCGACCAACCAGACCGGGCCTCCGAACGCCCCCGTCCCCGTCCCCTCCCTGACCGCCGTCCCGGTCCCCGCCGTCCCGTTCCCCGCCGTCCCGTCCTCGGCCCCCCGCCCGCCCGACGCGGGCCAGGTGCCGACGGCCACGGCCCGCCGGGCGGAACCGACCCCGGGGTCGACCACGGCGAGCACCACCCCGGGACCGAGATGGGGTGCGCTGCGTGCCAGCAACGAAGCGCCGGCAGCGATGTCGAAGGGTGGGATCTGATGGGAGAGATCGATGACCTCCACTCCGGGGGCGAGCCGGTGGAGCACCGCGTGCACGACGCCGACGAACTCGTCGGCGGTGCCGTAGTCGGACAGGAAGTAGACGGCGGTCGGGGCGTGTTCAGTCGGCACCGTCGCGCCCTCGGCCCGTCGCCCCCGGCGTCGGACGGCCAGGCACGGCGCTGGTCGCCGCCGACCTCATCTCCCCAGCTGCCTCGAGCGCTCCGTGGCCGCCGCCACCGCCTCGATGAACGCCGATCGGACCGCCTTGAACTCCAGGGTCCGAAGGCCGGCGGCCGTGGTCCCACCGGGCGAGGTCACCGCGGACCGGAGCGTGCCCGGATCGTCATCGGTCTCGGCCATCAGACGCGCCGATCCGAGGATCGTCGCGATGACGAGCTTCTGGCTCACCTCAAGGGTCAGACCGGCCATGACCCCGCCCTCGATCATCGCCTCTGCCACCAGGAACAGGTAGGCCGGGCCCGAACCCGACAGGCCGGTGACCGCGTCGAGATGCCGCTCCGGCAGTCGGACCACCGTGCCCACCGCGCCGAGCACGCCTTCCGCCCAGTCGAGGTCGGCCGACGACGCAGCGCTGCCTCCCGACATCCCCGCCGCCCCCGCTCCGATGAGCGAAGGCGTGTTGGGCATGGCCCGGATCACCACGGCTCCGGGGGCGAGGGCGGCCTCGAGGCGGGCACACGACAGGCCGGCGACGATCGAGAGCACCCGGGTGATCCCCACGGCCCCGAGGGTCCGGAGGACCGCCTCGGCCACGTCCGGCTTGACCGCCAGCACGGCACCGTCGGCGGCGACGGGCCCGTCCACCACCTCGAGCCCCGGATGGGCCTCGACGAGGCGTTGGCGCTGGGTGGAGTCGGGATCACTGACCGCCAGGGCCCCCACCGGCGCCCATCCCGAGGAGATCAGGCCGGTGAGCAGGGCGGAGCCCATCTTCCCGCCCCCGACCACCAGAAGCTTCGGTGCCATGCGGAGCGACGCTAGTGCTGTAACCGCCACCTTTGCGCCTTTCGGGGCCGAGGCCGGCCCGCCTCGACGACCGTCACCCCGGACCGATCAGGTCCGCGCATCACCGGCCGCAGGCATCCGTTCCGACGGCGGACGGCGCCGGTACCGACCCTCGTACCCGATGGCCATCGCGGTCGGGAAGCACTCGTCGGTGTAGGCCAGCGACGCCCCCATGATGCGGTCCAGCTCGTCGTCGTCGACCCGTTCGACCGGGACCCGGCCCACGAGGTAGATGGCGTCCTCCGGGCCGAGGGCGAAGCACATGCCCAACAGGTCGGCGTTCTTCTTCAGCAGGTACTCCCACGTGCCCTCGACGTTGGTCTCGGGGAAGGGCATGAACTGGGTCTCGTGGTGCAGGGTGCGTTGGCGGAGGGTCAGCCAGACGGTGACGAACTCCTTCTCCTCGCCGCGCAACCTCAGGTACCAACGCGGTGCCCCGGACACCGGGTCCCCTCCCGCCTGCCGGTCGACGGCGACCAGGGCTGCTCCCGCCGCCAGCTCGCGCTGCCCCCAGCCGTCGATCACGGCGCACACCGCCTCACGCTCGCCCGGCCCGAGCAGGCCACTCCAGCGGTCGGTCACGGCCACCGGCGGTTCACGAGCACTCGACGAGCCGTCCGACCGTCAGTTCGGCGTAGATCTCGCGCAGGAGCTCGGCGGCCCGGGCCCAGGTGTAGCGGCGGCCCCGCAGGACGGCCCCCGTGCTCAACCGTTCGGCGAGCAGCGGCTCGGCCAGGATCTGCCGCACCCATGCGGCGAAGGCCTCGGGACTCTGGTCCTCCACCAGATAGCCGGTCCGTCCGTGGTCGATGAGGCTGCGCAGCCCCCCGACATCCGATGCCACCACCGGTGTGCCACAGGCGGCCGCCTCCAGGGCGACCAGGCCGAACGACTCGGACCGACTGGGCACCAGGCAGACGTCGGCCGCCCGGTAGTAGGTGGAGAGCAGCTCGTGGGGGCGTGGCGGCACGAACACGACCCGGTCCTCCAGCCCGAGCTCCTCGACCAGGGCCAGCGTGCGGGAGACCTCGGCATCCCCCTGCGGGCCGCTCGGTCCACCGACCACCACCAGCCGGGCGTCGGCATGGTCCGACGAGAGGGCGGCCAGCGTGCGGACGGCGACGGACACCCGCTTCAGCGGCTGGATCCGGCCCACGAAGAGCAGGAGTGGGCCCTCCTCGGGCAGCGCCAGCGCCCGTCGCGCCTGGAGACGGTCGCCGGGCCCGAAGAATGCGTGGTCGACGCCCGGGGCCACGATCCGGATACGCGCCGGGTCGGCGCCGTACAGCTCGGACAGCTGGGCTGCCTCCACCGAGCACGAGGCCAGGATCGTGTCCGAGCAGCGGATGATGGTCGCTTCGGCCTCCGCCCGCTGGTGGGGGGCGTCGGCCTCGACCTCTTCCGGGCTCGCCTCGGCCTTCACCCGGTCGAGGGTGTGGAAGGTGCAGACCAGTGGCAGGTTCATCCGGTGCTTGATGATGTGGCCGGCCATCCCGCTCAGCCAGTAGTTGGCGTGGACGGCGTCGAAGGGGAGGCCCTCGTCGGGGCCGAAGCTCTCCGCGCCCTGCATGCTCTTCAGGACCCCGTCGGCGAACTCCTCGACGACGTGGGGCAGCTCCTCTTTGGCCATGGGGACCGGTGGTCCGGCGGACACGTGGTGGACCTGCAGCCCGGGCTCCACGCGCACCGTGGCCGGCAGGTCGTCGGCCCACGCCCGGGTGAACACGTCGCACACGACCCCGGCACGGGCCAGCGCCGAGCCCAGCTCACGCACGTAGACGTTCATGCCCCCACCGTCCCCGGTACCGGGTTGGGCGAGCGGCGACGTGTGCAGCGAAAGTACAGCGAGGCGCCTCATGCGGGCCCGAGCCTACCGGGGAGGCCTCTTCAGCCGGATATCGAGGCGGCGTCCGGGCTGCTTCCGGCAGTCCGGGTGGCCGCGACGGCACCGCCCGCCTCGATCGGGGCGTGCCGCACGGCCCCGGACCCACCGGCGGGGTCGTCCGGCCCGGCGGGGTCGGCCGCCCCGGGGGACGGGTCGACCTCGGCGAGATCGTCGTTCTCGTGCCGGAAGGAGAGGTAGATGCGCATCATCGCCTGCCGCTGCTCCTCGGTGAGGTGACGGTCGGCGAAGATGTGCCTCGACAGGTCGGTGTCGCCGTCGGGCCGCTCGAGGATGCCGGCCTGGACGTAGAGGGTCTCGGCCGAGATGCGCAGGGCCTTGGCGATCTGCTGGAGGATCTCGGCGGACGGTCGGCGCAGGCCCCGCTCGATCTGGCTCAGATACGGGTTGGAGATCCCCGCGAGCTCGGAGAGCCGCCGCAGCGAGAGTCGGGCCGAGCTCCGTTGTTCGCGGATGAACGAGCCGAGCTCGTTGAACTTCTCGGGCAGTTCTTTCACCAGGTGGGGGCCGTCTCCCCGCTGGTGCTCCGTCACGAGAGGAGACCGTCGACCGAGGCCCGTCCGGTCTTGTGGCGCTCCACCAATTCGGCCTGGAGCGTGTCGATCCGCTCATGGAGGGCCCGGCGGTCGGCGGACACCCGGGTCTCGATGGCCTCTAGCTGGCCGGCGACGCTGTTCAGCTGATCGATGTCGAGCTCCGCCAGCGTGCCGATCTCATCGGCTCCGAGGACGGCGTCGAGCTCGGCGGTGAGGTCGACCTCCTCGGTGTCCGGGGACAGCAGCTGGGGCAGGTGGGCGGGCCCGGAGGATCGTCCGGGCCCCGAGGACAGGATGTTCGGAAGGTCGTTGACCAGGGTGCCGAGGTCGCGGAGGGCATCCGAGCCCGGGTGCTCGAGGTAGGTGTGGACGATGTCGAGCCGGCCCTGGATCAGGCGGCGGAGGTAGGAGAGGGCCACCTCGGCCTCCTGGCACTCGGTCCGCATGGACCGGATGTCCGCCAGTG
>CAZNLF010000239.1:0-4677 GCA_964573595.1 uncultured Acidimicrobiaceae bacterium
CGTCGGTGGCGATCGGGCCCTTGCCGTCGAGCGGCTCGCCGAGTGCGTTCACCACACGGCCGAGCAGCGCGTCGCCCACCCGCACCGAGAGAATGCGGCCGGTCGCCTTGACCAGCTGCTCCTCCTCGAGGCCGGTGTCCTCACCGAGGATGACCGCACCGATGGTCTCCTCGTCGAGGTTGAGCGCGAGGCCCTCGGTCCCGTCCGCGAACTCGAGGATCTCGTTGACCGCGGCGCCGGGCAGGCCGGTGATCCGGGCGATGCCGTCGCCGACCTCCACGATCCGTCCGACCTGCTCGGTGCCGACCTCCGGCGTGTAGTCGTCGACATACTGCTTGAGGGCGGCGGTGATCTCGTCGGCGTTGATGGTCAACTCAGCCATCGGTTGGTTCCCTTCGTGTTGAGCGTTGCGGAATCCGGTAGGCCTCCTCGGAGGCGAGCAGGTGCTCCTTCAATTCGTCGAGCCGGTGACGGGTGCTGCTGTCGACCAGCAGGTCGCCGACCTGGACCACCACGCCCCCCAGGAGGTGGGGGTCGAGGGTCACCTGGAGGTCGACCGGGTTGCCGGCCAGCCGGGCCAGCGCCTCGGTCAGCCTCCCACGCTGCGCCTCGTCCACCTCGTCGGCGGCCTGGACGCGGGCCACCCGCCAACCCCGGGCCCGCGCCGCGTCCTCGACCAGGGCGTCGAGCGTGGCCACGATGTCGCGGGCACGGCCGCCGCGCACGGCGTAGGCGGCCAGGCGGCGGGTGGCGGGGAGCACCTTGTCCCCGAGCAGCTGGGCGATGACCTCCTGGCGGACCACCACCGGCAGGTCGCGGTCGCCCAGGGCGCCGCGCAGGCGCCGGCTGGACTCGACCGTCCGGGCGAAGCGGAACAGCTGGTCCTCGATCTCTTCGAGCTGGGCCACCGACACCGATTCGAACACCGCGGCGGCGTAGCCCGAGACCCGGTTGCGGGAGCCCATGCGACCGAGGACCTCCTCGTCGAACGGCTCGGCGGCAGTGGCGGGGCGCCTGTCGGCGACCAGGGCCATCCGGGAGGCCAGCCAGTGGAACGACGCCGTCAGGTCCGAGGCGGGGACGACCGTCACGGCCTGGTGGACGAGGCTCCTCACCTCGGGGCGCACCCGGCCCTCGAGCAGATGGTCGAGCACGGCGCGGCGGGCGGCCACGGGGACCGACCCGTCGTTGATGGCCAGCGTCAGCTCGTTGCTGCCGTCGACCATCTCCGCCACCGAGCGGAGCTCGGAGGCGGCGTCACCGAGCGCGCCCTCGGCGGCCAGGGACTCCTCCATGGCGGCCAGATAGCCCTGGAGGGCAGGGTTCACCGACCGCCTCCGGTGGCGCCGGCCCCGGCACCGGCTCCGGCCGCGTCGGACGTCTCGGCCCGCACGGCGGCAATGGCCTCGTCGATGAGGTCCTGGTGGTCGCGGGCCTGGATCTCACGGCCGATCACCCGCTCGGCCGCGGCCAGCACGATCTCGCCGACCCGGGCCGTGACCTCCTCGATGGCGGCCTGGCGGGCGATGACCACCTCGGCATCGGCAGCCTGCACGATGCGGTCGTGGATGTCCTGGGCGTCGGACTCGGCCCGGAGCTTGATCTGGTCGGCCGAGGCACTGGCCTGGGTGATGATGTCCCGTGCGTGCGACCGGGCCTGCTCCAGGGCGGCCCTGCGCTCGGCATCGGCGTCCTCGGCGTCGGCCTTGGCCTTGTCCGCCGCCTCGAGCTCGCCGCGGATCTGGTTCTGACGCTCGGTGAGCGCCCGGTCGATCGGGGGCAGCACGTACTTGGCGATGAAGCCGAGCACCAACAGGAACGCGATGAGCACGACAATGAAGGTCCCGTTGGGAACCAGGAAGTTGCTGCTGGCAGCGATGGGCATGGCCGTCATCCTTGAATCGTCGATGGATCGTGGTCGCCTTCGGGCCGGTCAGGAGTGGCGTCTGGCGCAACGGCACCCGGTACTCGGCCGACCGACGGCATCGCCCTACTTCTTGTAGAGCGAGAAGATGAACAGTGCGGTGAAAGCCAGGTTGATGAAGTAGGCCGCTTCGCACAGTCCGACGGTGAGGAACATGATCGTGGTCAGACGACCCTGGGCCTCCGGTTGGCGGGCCACACCGGCGATGGTCTGGCTACCGGCGAGTCCGTCACCGATGGCGGCGCCGACGGCGCCACCACCCAGTGCCAGGCCACCGCCGACCATGGCGCCGGCAATTCGTACTGCGTCCGCCATCGAGGCGTCTGCCATGAGTGCTTCTCCTTTGTTGTCATTGTCAGTGAGACTGTTGGGCCGGCCCGGTGGGCCAGGATGTCCGGCGGGTGGGTCAATGCTCCTGGGCCATCGCCGTGTCGAAGTACAAGATGGTCAGCAGGGCGAAGATGAAGGCCTGGATGGCGCCGATCGCCATGTCGAAGAGCTTCCAGATCAAGGTGAGCGGCACCGTCAGCAGCCCGCCGAGCGGCACGGGGCCGATCTTCCAGATTACCAAGGCCGCCAGCAGGGACAGCATGAGGCCTCCGGCGAGCAGGTTGCCGAAGAGACGGAGGGTGAGGGTGATCGGCTTGATGATCTCGTCGACGAGGTTCATGAACAGGTTGAAGGGCCACAGCCACAGCGAGAACGGTTGGTTGACGAAGTGCCTGAGGTAGCCGATGCCGCCCCGGTTCTTGACGGCGGCCACCTCCACCAGGATGAACACGTACAGCGCCATGGCCAGCGGCAGGTTGATGTCGCTGGTCGGGGCGGGGAGGAACTCGAACCGGCTGCCGATCCCGAGCACCTCGAACAGGTTGCAGGTGAAGATGAAGACGAACAGGGTGAGGGCCAAAGGGACGACCTTGGCGCCCCGGGGGCCGATCGATTCGTCGACCTGCTTCTGGACGGCTCCGACCCCCATCTCCCACACCAGCTGGAACTTGCCGGGGACCCCGCTGGTCGTCTTCGCCCGGAGGATGAGGCCGAGGACGACCACCACCAGGCCGGCGATGATCGTGGCCCACACCGTGTCCACGTCGACGGTCAGGCCGAACCAGTTGGCCTGGGGATGTTCGCCGACCGAGATGTCGGAGGCCAGCAGGGGGAGGGCGGCGATGTGCAGTCCGGCCAACACGGGCTCAGGCACCCCCACCGTCGTCGTCGGAGGAGTCGATGGCCGGCGTGGGTGCGGCAGCGGGCCGGATGTTGTCGTCCACGACGTTGGCGTTGATCACGTCGTCCACCGAGGTCATCGGCCCGGCCTTGGCCATCGAGCGGGCCACGTTGGCGAGAAGGATGACCTGGAAGACGGCCAGTCCCCCGAGCACGCCGAACCCGAGACTCGGCGAGACGAAGAGCAGCCCGATGGTGACCACGGTGATGATCCCCATACGGCCCAGGGTGTTGAGGGCCAGCGGGCGCCTCTTGTTCGAGTCCTCCCGGCCGCTGACCCGGGCCACCGAGTTGCCGATCATCCGGAAGTTGAACGTCCCGAGGGCGAGGCCGATGCAGGCACCCAGGCCCAGCAGGGCGTGACCGAACGCAACACAGGCGACGAGGGCGGCGACGCCGACCACCAGGGCCGTCGAAACGGTCCGACGGGCCACGTCGGGGACGCTCGGAAGCGAGAAGTGGGCGAACACGGTCAGGACCGCCCGTCCGGCCGGGACCGCGTCGGGGACGGCCTGTCCAGCCGGGCCCGCGTCGATGGGCTGTCTGACCTCATCACAGGTACTTCCGGACGCGGGCCACGGTCATCATGACCGCGGCCACGATCCCCACACCCAGTCCGACGAGCGTGAACACGGGACTCGTGCCTGCCCAGTCGTCCACCAGATAGCCGATCAGTCCCCCGGCGACCAGCGAGCCCGCCGCAGCCACTCCCAAGGTCAGGAACGCCATCGCCCCTGGTCCCAGTGCCTTCTCGCCCGGGGATTCCGACGCCCCGTGGGGCTCGGAGGGCGGGGATGGCTCGTCTTCCATGGTCGGGTCGGGCCGCGTCAGGGAATGTGGGGTTGGGCTTCACGGGTGGTTCCTGGGTTCACGCAAGTGTCCGGCGGTCGTCGCCGGTCGTGCTGCCGACCGGATCGATGCCCTCGGAAAGGGTGAGCGGCCCGCAATTCACGGGAAGCATCATCGCACCATGTACCCCGCCACAGCAAAACGTAGGAAACACTCCGTTCACAGTTCGGCGGACGGAGCGGCGGTGGTCGCCGGAACCGGCGGTTTCGCCGGTGAGGAGGTCGGCGCGGGCCGTTCGTCGGGGCCGGGTACGGTGCCCTCTCCGACCTCCGAGGGGGCTCCCGGACCGACCCCCGGTTCGGCGGACGGGGGGGCCCCGGGGGCTGCGCTGCCGTCCTCGCCGGGCCCGACGGGGGGATCGAGCGGTGCCTCCCCCTCCGGCCCGGGCTCGGTCTGCCTGCGCAGCGAGGGGTGGAACAGGGTGTACAGCACCACGCCGAGTGCCAGCACGCCGAACGGGATGATGGCGTTGACGCTCGAGATGTAGAGCGGGAACAGGATGAACCCGGACAGGAGGACCGTCCATGCCCACAGGATCAGGACGCTGCGACGATGGCCGTGCCCGAGGCGCAGGAGCCGGTGGTGCAGGTGGCTCTTGTCCGGCGTTGCGAATCCGGTCCGGTTGGCCGTCCGGCGCACGAAGGCGAAGGCCATGTCCACGATGGGCACCCCGA
>CAZNLF010000240.1:0-4639 GCA_964573595.1 uncultured Acidimicrobiaceae bacterium
TGGTAGGTCATGCCCCATGCCGGCGACGAGCTCGAGCTGCGCACCCGGAATGGCAGCTGCCGTCGCCTTGCCCCCGGAGGGATCGACCAGCGGATCGGCGTCACCATGGATCACCAAGGAGGGAGCGGTGACCTGCGCCAACGCCGCTGTCCGGTCCGGCTGAGCGATGATTGCCGCCAGCTGGCGGGCGTTCCCAGCCGGATGGAACGCCCGGTCGTAGGCGGCGCCGGCGCGCTCACGCACGGCCGATTCGTCGAAGGGATAGCCCGGTGACCCGATGATCCGCCACGTCGTGGCACCCTGGTCCATCGCTTCGTCACGAGTGGTCGGCGGCGAGGCCGTCAGTGCGGCGAGCGCATCGGGTCGGGGCTGCCCCACCGTGGGATCGCCGGTGGTCGACATGATCGACACGAGCGACCGTGTCCGCTCCGGATACTCGATGGCGAAGGTCTGGGCGATCATCCCGCCCATCGAGACGCCGACGATGTGGGCGGAGGAGAGACCGAGCCCATCGAGGAGGCCGGCGGCATCGGCTGCCATGTCCGACATCGAATAGGGCGGGGTCGCCTTGCCGGCCAACAGATCGGTCAGGTCGGGGTGGTCGGCATCGTCCAGCCAGGTAGAAAGACCGACGTCACGGTTGTCGTAGCGGATGACGTGGAAGCCGGCGTCCGCCAGGGCCTCGCAGAACAAGGGGTCCCACATCGTGAGCTGGCAGCCGAACCCCATGATCAGCAGGACCGGCGGCGCACCGGGCTCGCCGAATGTCTCGTATTCGATGGTGATCCCGTTACCGGTGGTGGCTGGCATGGGCAGACAGTACCGGAACGGTCGAAGGACGGCCTCGTAACACCGATGTGGACGCGGACACCCAGCGAACGGTCGGGACCCTCGAAGTGCACCGGTACCCGGCCTCGATATCAGCGATGAGGTCCCGACCGGCGAGTTCCACGGAACGTCCAGCACTCGGATCGCTCCTGGCGCTGCGGTTGCTGCTCGATGCACCCAACCGACCGAGGCACAGCCGGGCTAGCCGGCAGGAGACACAGCAGGATTGGGGGGATAATGCCTCGATGCCGCATCGAGACCTGGGAGCGCTCTTGGGCCAGCTCTCGGTCCGACAGCGACCCGGTAGGTGGTGCATGGTCAGCGGCACGTCCGTTCCGGAGGGGATGTCCGTCCAGGCCACCATCGTGGAAGAGGAGGGCACGACCAGCGTGGTCACCGAAGCTGATGCAACCCGACTGGGGATCCGGCCGGATTTCGTCGCGGCGTGGCTGACCCTGGAGATGCATTCGTCGCTCGAGGCAGTCGGTCTTACCGCTGCCGTCGCCACCGCCCTGGCTGCGGAGGACATCCCCTGCAACGTCCTGGCGGGCTACTTCCACGACCATCTTCTGGTCCCGTTCGACGAGGCCCCAAGGGCGATCGCCCTCCTCGGCGCCCTCGGTTCCGCACACGGTCGTCACTGAAGCCGGGACGTCGGGCGCCGGCCCGGCCGATCTACGCGCCTGGCGCCCGACGGCCGGCTCGGTCGGCTACACCCCGCCGGTGGTGACCACGAACACTCCCCGCCCGTGTTCAGTGCGGACAACCCTCGGCTCGGCGTCGGTCGCATGCGCCATACGATCAGGGGTGCGACCACCGACTGACGGAGACGACACGATGAGCCAGAACGACGATTGGTCCCCGGACGAGCCGTCCGGGAGCGATCCCTTCGAGCAGGGCGACGAGGCGCTCGACGACAAGACCGCCCTCGACCCGGGATTCCTCGAGGCGGTCGAGCTCGACCCGTCCCTCGATCCCACACTGCAGACCGACGAGCGCGAGCTCGAAGAAGCCGGCGTCGAGCTCGATGATCCGGAGGCGCTGGTGACCCTGGAGGGGGGCATCGACGATCCCGACGGACGAGACGGACCCACCGAACGCGAGCTGGCCCAGTCGGCCGACGACGAGGGTTGGGACCTCGACGCACCGGAGGTGCCGGGGGCCGGATCGTCCGATGACGAGGACGACTGAGCGAGTGCCCCGGGCCGAGATGACACCCGTGGCCCCGCCACCGCCGGCTTGGCCGACCTCCGGCTCACCTCGTCTTGTGGCAGATGAGCGCTTCCTCCACGACACCATGGGCCGGCGCCGCGGGCAGAGCCGACAGCGAGGTTCGGTCGGCGGCCAGACCGTCGAGGAGGATCGTCAGGTACCGCCGCCACAGCTCCGGGGCGAGCCTGCTCGTGTACGTGGCGACCGAGTTGACCATCAGCTCGATGACCGGGATGTCGGCGGCGACGATGTCGGCTCGCAGGTGTCCGTCCCGCTGGGCCTGCTCCACCAGGCGGTCGACCGCAGGCACGATGCGCTTCCGGGCCCGCGTGATCCGTTCGCGGCCGTACATGCCGTACATGATCACGTCGCGCAGTCCGAGGTCCTCGGCCTGGCGTTGGCTGGCCTTCTCCATGAACCAGACGAGGCCGTCCCACGAGTCGGTGATGCTCCCCGCCTGCACCGCCAGTTCGACCATGCCGTCCACCGCCTTTTCGAACAGAGCTTCGACCAGGGCCTCCTTGCCGGGGAACCGACGGTAGACGGTCCCCACCCCCACGCCGGCGCAGTGGGCGACGTCGTCCAGCGTGGCCTCGAGGCCCCGTTCGGCGAAGACCGTCGTCGCCGCCTCGAGGATCCGCTCGCGGTTGCGAACGGCATCCGCCCGCAGGGGACGACAGTCCTGACCTTGTTCGGCGCAACACATGATGACCTTCCTTGGGCGGTAGGACGACCAGGCCTGGGGTAGATGACACTCAGGAAGCGCCAAGTGGAGGAACTACCTCCATTTGCTGTTATGGCAGCCGATCAAACGGAGATTTGAGCTCCATTTACGATCGACGGAGGCATCGATGAGCGAGACGACCATCATCCAGCCGCCCGGCGGCCAGCAGGTCAGCGACCGGGCGGCGAACCACGCCAAACGCTGGTGGATCCTCGCCGTGCTCGGGGTGGCCCAGTTGATGGTCATCCTCGACAACACGATCGTCAACATCGCCCTCCCGACCGCCCAGCACGACCTCCATTTCTCCAACGCCGACCGGCAGTGGGTCGTGACCGCCTACTCGCTGGCCTTCGGCAGCCTCCTGCTGCTCGGCGGACGGATCGGTGACTACCTGGGCAGGAAGCGGGCGCTCATCATCGGGCTGGTCGGCTTCGCTGTCGCCTCAGCCATCGGAGGGTCGTCGGTCGACTTCACGATGCTGGTCATCGCCCGGACCGTCCAGGGCGCGTTCGGGGCCCTGCTGGCGCCGTCGGTGCTGGCGCTGCTCACCACCACCTTCAGCGACCAGGCCGAGCGGGGCAAGGCCTTTGCCATCTACGGCGGCATCGCCGGTGCCGGTGGCGCGCTCGGGCTGTTGCTCGGTGGGATCCTGACCTCGTACGCGTCGTGGAGGTGGACCCTGTTCGTCAACCTCGTCTTCGCCGCCATCGCCACCGTGGGGGCCCTCCTCTGGCTGAAGAACGACCGGGCCACCGATCACGACCCATTGGACCTGCCCGGGCTGTTCCTCGTCACCGGAGGCTTGTTCTCGCTCGTCTACGGCTTCTCCCACGCAGAGACCACGGCGTGGAGCAATCCCTACACGATCGGGTTCCTGGTCCTCGGCGTCCTCCTCTTGGCCGTCTTCGCCTTCGTCGAGACACGGATGTCCTACCCGTTGCTCCCGCCGCGCATCCCGCTCGACCGGACGCGTGGTGGTTCCATGGTGGCCATGCTGTTCGCCAGCATCGGGATCTTCGGCGTCTTCTTGTTCCTCACCTACTATCTTCAGGACACCTTGGGGTTCAGTCCCGTGAAGACGGGGGTCGCATTCCTGCCGATGGTGATCGGACTGGCCGGCACGGCCCAGGTGTCCAACCGCGTCCTGTTGCCCAGGTTCGGTCCGAAGCCCATCATTCCCGTCGGCCTGGTCATGGCGTCGATCGCCCTCTACGCGCTGCACCTCGTCGGCCTCCACACGGCATACGTCAGCCATGTGCTGCCCTATCTGGTCCTTTTGGGAGTCGGGTTCGGGTTGAGCCTCGCACCGGCGTTCAGCACCGGGACGCTCGGCCTGGCACCGCACGACGCCGGCGTGGGCTCGGCGACGCTCAACACCACCCAGCAGGTCGGGGGGTCCATCGGCACGGCCCTCCTCAACACGCTCGCCGCCGGGGCGGCCACGGCGTTCCTGGTCGGCAAGGTGATGAGCCCCGCCAACCTCAAGGCGGCGGCCCTGCACAGCTACACGACGGCTTTCCTCTGGTCCTCGCTGTTCTTCGTGGTCGGGGCGGTCGTCGCCGGGCTGGTCCTGAGGCGAGGGAACATGGCGGTCCTCGGGGGGAGAAACGAGTCGGCGACCGACTGACCGTCGGTCAGGCGCGGGAAGGCGTCGCGCCCTCGACCAGCACGCAGCGGGTCCCGCTGTAGATGGTCGGCATGCACTTGTTGCAGTGGATGCACATTCCCGCGGTGGCGCTCCCCTGTTCCCAGCGGGCGACGAGGTCAGGCTCCCGCAGGAGGGCACGGGCCATCGCCACGAAGGAGAAGCCCTCGGACAACGCACCCTCGACCGTCTCCAAGCGGTTCACCCCACCGAGCAGGATCACGGGCATG
>CAZNLF010000241.1:0-4627 GCA_964573595.1 uncultured Acidimicrobiaceae bacterium
GATCGACAGGGGCGACGCCGGGCCGGGGTACCGAGGAGGGACGCCCCGGTTTCGGCGGATCGTCCAGCCGGCGCCCAGGGATGGGCGCCCAGAACGTGAAGTCCCCGCCGTAGTCGGCCACCGGCCGGTGGCCGCCGCCGGTGGGCCAGGCGGCCATGCCTCCGACCGGCCCTGCGGGGTGAGCACGGCCCGGCCCGTGCCGACCTGATCGGTCCCCACACCCCGTGCCCGCCGGTGCGTAGTCTCGTCGTTGTGTCTCCACCCGCCCCCGACCACCCGCACGCCGTCCAGCCGGGGGACGAACGACGGCACCGGCCCGGCGACGAGGAGCTCTGGAACGAGTCCTACTACCTCGACTTCGTGAGCGGGGGCGGCGATCTGGCCGGGTACGTGCGGATCGGCCTCTATCCGAATCTGGGCGTCACCTGGTGGACGACCATGGTGGTCGGGGAGGGCCGGCCGCTTCTGGCATCGGTCGGCTACGACCTCCCGCTCCCCGGGGGGACGGGGCTGGAGATCGCCGCTGCCGGCACGGCGGTGCGGGCCACGGTGGTCCGCCCGCTCGAGGAGATGACCGTGCAGGGCTCGGCCCCGGCCGTCACGCTCGAGGGCGCCGGGTCGGTCTACGAGGGCTCGGCCGGCGAGCCGACGGCACTCGAGCTGGATCTGTCGTGGAAGACCGACGGCGTCCCGTTCCACTACGACCTCACCACCCGCTACGAGATCCCCTGCCTGGTCGCCGGCGAGATCGTCGTGGGCGGCGAGCGGGCGGTGGTGGAGGGGCACGGCCAGCGAGACCACTCCTGGGGGGTGAGGGACTGGTGGGCGTTCGGCTGGTGTTGGTCCGCCGCCCGCCTCGACGACGGCACCCGAGTCCATGCGGCCGACATCCGGATCCCGGGGAGTCCCGTGGCCTTCGGGTACGTCCAGCACCCGGACGGTCGTGTCGATCCGGTGGAGACGCTGGCGGTCACCGAGGTGCTGGGCGAGGGAGGCATGCCGTCGCGGGCGACCATCGAGATCCAGCCGGGTCCGCTCGTGCTCGAGGTCCTGCCCATCGCCTTTGGACCACTGGTGCTGACCGCACCCGACGGGCGGATCAGTCGGTTCCCCCGGGCTGCCGCCAGGTTCACCGCCGCCGACGGGCGGGCGGGCACCGGATGGATCGAATGGAACCAGCCGGGCCGGCCTGCCGTCGGACGGTAGCGTCTCGGCGTGCGCCTCTCCCTGACCCCCTCGACCGACGCGGCCGACTATCCGTTCGTGCACCGGATCCGTACGCGCTTCTCCGAGACGGACGCCATGGGGATCGTCCACCACAGCGCCTACGCCCCCTATCTCGAGGAGTCCCGGGCGGCGCTGCTCCGCCACGCCGGACGCCCCTACGACCAGGTCCGCGAGGAGGGGGTCGACTTCTCGGTGCTGGAGCTCTACGTGCGCTACCGCCAGCCGCTCCGCTTCGACGAGCTGGTGGACGTCAACGTCGTCGTGGGAGCCGTGACACGCACCACGTTCCAGGTCGCCTACCTCCTGCAGGTCGACGGCGACACCCGCTCGACGGCGGTGACGGTGCACGGTGCCGTCGACCCCACCGGCCGGCCGACCCGCATGCCCGCGTGGTTGGCCGACGTGGCCCGAGTGCAGACGCCACCCGCCTGAGGAGGTCCACAGTGCACCCGGCCCCTGGCGGGCGACGGCCAACGGCCGACCAGGCGCCGGGACCGGCCGACCGGTGACACCGCGGCGATGAGCTCCTCCGAACCCGAACCCGAGCCCGAACCCGGGCACCCGGCCGTCGACGCGTTCCGGCGGTTCTTCCGGTCCGACATCGCCGGAAGCTGGGTCCTCGTCGTCGCGGTGGGCATCGCCCTCCTGTGGGCCAACAGCCCGGTGGGCCGGTCCACGTACCAGCAGGTGTGGTTGCACCCGACGGCGTGGGGCGGCTCGGCCTTCTCCGGGTTCACCACCGTCCAGGCGTGGGTCAACGGCGGTCTCATGGCCGTCTTCTTCTTCGTGGTCGGCCTGGAGATCGGACGCGAGCACCGCACCGGGGAGCTCGGTGACCCGAGGACGGCGGCGGTCCCGGTGGCCGGTGCTCTCGGGGGCATGGCCGGCGCCGGGCTCGTCTACGCACTGTGGAACCACGGTGGCCCCGGCTCGGCGGGATGGGGCATCCCGATGGCGACCGACATCGCGTTCGCCCTCGGAGCCCTGGCCCTGTTGGGGAGGAAGGTCCCCGCCGGTCTGCGTCTCGTCCTGCTGACGCTGGCGGTGGCCGACGACATCGGCTCGGTGCTGGTGCTGGCCATCTTCTACTCGAGTCGGACCCGCACGCCGGCGCTCCTCGGAGCTGTCGCCGTGACCGCGGCGATGGTCGCGCTCCGCCGCTGGAAGCGGCTGCCGGCGTGGCCGATCCTGGTCGGAGGGCTCGTGCTCTGGGTGCTGCTCGCCGCCGGGGGAGTGGAGCCGGCGCTGGCCGGCGTGGTCGTGGGCGTGATGGTCCCCCATCGGGTGGCCGGCTCGGAGCGGGATCCGGCCGAGCTCCTCGAACGCCGGGTGGCGCCGATCTCCGCGTTCGTGGTCCTCCCGCTGTTCGCGGTGGCCAATGCCGGGATCGTGCTGCACACCGGCATGCTCGACCCGTCGGGTGCCGGCGCGGTCTTCGCCGGCATCGTCGCCGCCCGGGTGTTGGGCAAGCTCGTCGGCATCACCGTGGCGTGCTTCGTGGTGGTGCGGCTCGGGTTCGGCCGGCTGCCCGAAGGGGTGCTGTGGAGCCACGTGGCCGGGGGGGCCGCGGTGGCCGGCATCGGGTTCACGGTCCCACTCCTCGTAGCCGAGCGTGCGTTCGCCACCAACGCGCCCCTGGTGGCCGCCTCGGAGCTCGGGCTCCTTCTCGGTTCGTTGCTGGCGTTCGGCGTCGGTGCCGTGCTGCTGGTGGCGGTCGGGCGTCGACTGGACCGACCGACGACCGGAGGAGACACGACCGGGGAGGGTGGTGCCGAGGAACCGTTCATCCCGTGGTGACCGCCCCGGGCCCCGTCGCCGTATGCTGCGATACGACGCCGCCGGCCGGCGTTCCCGAACGGCCGGCATTCCCGCCCGAATCACGAGCATTCCCACTCGAATCACAAGGAGAGCCACCATGGCCATAGCTGTTGGCGACAGGATTCCCGACGTCCGGGTGATGACGACCGGCCCCGACGGTCCCGTCCATGTCCAGACCGGCGAGGTCCTCGGATCCGGCAAGGTGGTGCTGTTCGCCGTCCCGGGTGCCTTCACCCCCACCTGCTCCGACTACCACCTCCCGAGTTATGTGATCCGCCACGACGAGCTGGTGGCGAAGGGCGTGGACAGGGTGGTCGGGATCTCGGTCAACGACCCCTTCGTGATGGCGGCATGGGGAGAGGACCAGCACGTCGGGGACCTGGTGCTGTTGCTGGCCGACGGGAACGGCGAGTTCGCCGAGGCCGTGGGCCTGGAGTTGGACGGCAGCGGCTTCGGCCTCGGGACGAGGTCCCAGCGCTACGCCATGGTGATCGAGGACGGCATCGTCACCACGCTGAACGTGGAGCCGGGGGCCGGACTCACGGTGAGCGCGGCCGACTCGATCCTGGAGTCCCTGTAGGGGCCCGTTGCCACGACGGGGCGGCTGCGCCACTACCGTCGTGTGCGTGGAACTGAACGACGGGTTGCGAACCACCGGGGCGGTTCGGGAGTTCCTGGACACCGAGGTCCCCGACGAGACGATCGTGCGGGTGCTCGACACCGCCCGGTTCGCCCCCAACGGAGGCAACCGTCAGGCCTGGCGGGTCATCGTGGTCAAGGACGCGGCGGTCCGCCGGTCGCTCCGGGACCTCTACCTCCCCGGCTGGTACGACTACCTGGCCCAGGCGTCGGCCGGCCTCACGCCCTGGGCGGTCGTCACCGACCGTGCCCTGGAGCGAACGGCGATCGACGGGGCCGCCGACATCGCCCGCACGGCTGGCGAGGGCCCGGGCGGCTTCGCCGAACACCTGAACCGGGCTCCGGTGCTGTTGGTCCTGCTCGCCGATCTCACCCGGCTGGCCACCGTCGATCGCGACGCCGACCACTACACCATGGTCGGAGGAGCATCGATCTACCCCTTCGCCTGGAGCATCCTGTTGGCGGCCCGGGCCGAAGGCCTGGGCGGGGTCATGACCACCATGCTGGTGCGCCAGGACCAGGCGGTGAGGGAATTGCTCGACGTGCCGGACACCGTGGCGTTGGCCGGCATGCTCGCACTGGGTCACCCGGTCCGACGGCCGACGAGGCTGCGGCGTGAGCCGGTCGAGTCCTTCGCCAGCATCGACCGCTTCGACGGTCCGAAGCTGGGGTCCCCATGACGGTCGGCTCCCCGGGTGGCGACGGGAACGTGGCCCGACGGTGAAGGTGCGCATCGGAGTGGGGATGGGCGCCGGCCCGGCGGGGGGCTACGCCGGGTTCGGACGCCTGATCGACAACCTCGACGAGCTGGGCTTCGACTCCGTCTGGCTCCCCGAGGTGCTGACCTCGCCCGCGCTCGACCCCCTGGTCGGCCTGGCCTACGCCGCCGCCCACAACCCCCGGCTCAAGTTGGGCACCACCATGCTCCTCCCCGGCCGCAACC
>CAZNLF010000242.1:0-4627 GCA_964573595.1 uncultured Acidimicrobiaceae bacterium
CACCCCCTGGTCTGGGCGTACTCGAGCAGCTGGTCACCCGGCGCCACTGGTTCGAGCTGCCCCGTCGGTGACCGACCCGCCCGGTCCGCCCGGCCGACCCGGCCCACCCGGCTCTCCGGGCAGTGCTGTACCCCCACAGGACGGGGAGGCGCAGCCGGCCGCGGGCCCGGGATCGGGTGGCCCGTGGGTACCGGGTCGGCAGTGGTACCCGCCGCGACGCAGGTCAGATCGCCCGGCGGGGCCGGCGTCGGTCGGAACGGCCATCGGGTGCGTCGTCGCCGGCCTTCCATGCGTAGAATTGTCCTTCCATGCATCGCGCCAGCCTCGAACGCCGCCTCAGTGACGCCCACGACCAGCTCGTGCGCGCCCGGGCGGAGCTTGCCGTCCTCGACGAACAGCTGGTGGTGGTCAACGAGATCGCCGACGACACCCGCCTCCGGGCACTGGTGGCGGAGACACCGGTCGCTGCCAAGGAGCACGATGAGGCGAGCCGGCACGCTTCTGTCATGCTGCAGACGCGGGATTCGCTCATCACCAAGATCGCCGAGCTCGAACATCGACAGGACGAGTTGCTCGACCGCCTGGTGATCGGTCCCGGTTGAGCCGTCACACCCGGCCGGCGTACGTGTCCGCTCCACGGCCCTACGATCACAGCTTCATGCAAATCAACCATGCTGTTGCGTCGCACGTCGTCCACGCAACCGAATCGAGAGGATCTGAGTGACTATGACCAGGCGCGTGGTCATCGCCGAGGACGAGGCCATCATCCGGCTCGATCTGAAGGAGATCCTGCTGGACGAGGGCTATGACGTCGTGGGCGAGACCGGCCGGGGGGACGAGGCGGTGGATCTGGTCCGGGACCACGAGCCCGACCTCGTCATCCTCGACGTGAAGATGCCCGGGTCCGACGGCCTCGCCGCGGCCAGGGCCATCCGGGACCTCGGCCTCAAGGTGGCCGTGCTCATCCTGACCGCCTTCAGTCAGCGGAACCTCATCGACGAGGCGCGCGACGCCGGCGTGGCCGCCTACCTGGTGAAGCCGTTCCAGCGCATCGAACTGATCCCCGCCATCGACCAGGCCATGGCCCGCTGCGAGCAGGAGTGGGCCATCGACGCCGAAGCCCAGCAGGCGGCGGCCGCCGGTGGGCCGGAGCACACGGTGACCGCCGAGGACAAGCTCGAGACCCGGCGACTGGTCGACGGGGCCAAGGACGTGCTGATGGAGCGGTCGGGAATGACCGAGTCGGAGGCGTTCGGCTTCATCCAGAAGACGGCCATGGGAACCAGGTCGCGGATGATCGACATCGCCCGCCAGGTGCTCGAGGGCGCACTCGCGCCCTGAGCGGGCCGCGAACTCCCGTGATGGCCCCCGACCCGAAGAGCAGCGGTGCCGCCGGCGGCCGGAAAATCACCAGGGCCGGGCCGGGCGCCCCGAAGGTGCAGGGCGCCTCCGCCGGGACCGGGACCGCCGAGGCCCCGTTGATCCTGCTGGACGGGATGTCGCTGGCCTTCCGGGCCTACTTCGCCCTCCCGGCCGACCTCGCTACCAGTGCCGGGGTGGTGACGAACGCCGTCCACGGCTTCGCCTCCATGGTGGTCAACCTGATCCGCGACCACCGCCCGGCCGCCCTCGCCGTCGCCTTCGACCTTCCCGGTGGGACGTTCCGGGACGAGATCGTGGAGGAGTACAAGGGGGGTCGGGCCGCGACACCGCCGGACCTCCTTCCGCAGTTCGAGATGATCCGTGAGCTGCTCCACTCCCTCGCCATCCCCGTTGTCGAGGCCGAGGGATTCGAGGCGGACGACGTCCTGGCCACCCTGGCCACCGAGGCACGGGAGCGGGACCGCCCGGTGATCATCGTCACCGGGGACCGAGATGCGTACCAACTGGTGCAAGACCCCTACATCCGGGTGTTGTACAACAAGCGGGGCGTCAGCGACTACGCCCTCTACGACGAGGCGGGGATCGAGGAGCGCACCGGCGTCCGGCCCGAGAAGTACCCGTTGCTGGCCGCGCTACGCGGTGACCCGTCGGACAACCTTCCCGGGGTGCCCGGGGTCGGGGAGAAGACCGCGGCCAAACTGGTCAACGAGTACGGCGACCTCGAGACCCTGTACGACCACCTCGACGCGCTGTCGCCGAAACTCCGCGAGAACCTGGCCGCCAGCCGCGAGCGAGTGGAGATGAACGCGGAGGTGATCCCGCTCATCCGTGACGTGCCCCTCGACGTCCACATGGACCAGTTGACCCTCGGGGGATGGGACCGCGAGGTCGCCGGCCGCGCCTTCGCCGAGCTGGAGCTCCGGTCGCTGTGGACCCGCTTCACCACCCTGATGGACGAAGGCGGGCTGGGTCAGCCAGCAGCCGGCTCGGGCTTGGGTTCGGGTTCCGGCTCGGCGGTTGACGCGCCGGGCCCGGGCGTGCTCGACGGCGCCCAGGCGGCGGGCGGGGGTGACATCGCACCCGACTGGTTGGCCGCACCGATCGTCGAGGCGCCCGACAGCGCGGGGGACGCAGTGGTGGCCCTCGAACGCCTGGTCGCCGCAGCACGGGACTCGACCGGCAACGTGGCGCTGTTCGCCCGTTGGGAGGGCGACCCCGGACGCTCGGAGCTGGCCAGCCTCACGCTGTCGGCCGAAGAGGGCGGCGGTGCCGGCGCCGTCACCCCGACGGTCCATCTCGCCCGGTCGACCGGGACCGGCTCAACCGCGGGCCCCGGCGGCGTCGGGCCGGTACCGCCGGGGGACGGCCGGGCGCTGCTGGGGGACCGGGCGGTCCTCGACGTCCTGGCCGAGGCGTTCGGGCCGACCGGTGGCGTCGGGGTCGTCGGACACGACACGAAGGAGCTGATGCGATCACTGCTCCCGCTGGGGGTGGACATCACCACGCTGACCATGGACACCGCCGTGTGCGCCTACCTCCTCGACCCCTCGACCGACGGCTATCGCATCGGGGACCTGGCGTCCCGGTACCTCGGCGTCACCGTGGACGACGGGACCGGTGGGAAGGGACAGGGCGTCCTGCTCCTCGAGGACGCGGCGGGCGGCGGCGGCGGAGACGGCGGCGGGGGGCAGGGGCTCGACGACGCCGAAATGAGCGCGGTGCGGCTGGCCCTGGTCCTGTCCCGACTGCGGCCACCGTTGGCCGAGGCGCTGGCCGAGGTGGCAGAGGACGCACTGTACGAGGACGTCGAACAGCCGCTGGTGAGGGTCCTCGCCCGGATGGAGGTGGTGGGAATCCCCGTGGACCGCCAGGTCCTGTCCACCATCGCCGCCTCTCTCGCCGAGGAGTGCCGCGTGCTCGAGGCGACCATGCACGACCTCGCCGGCGGGCCGTTCAACGTCAACTCGGTTCCCCAGCTCCGGTCGGTGCTGTACGAGCGGCTCGGGCTGACACCGCTCCGCAAGACGAAGACGGGCTTCTCCACCGATGCCCGCACGCTCGAGCTGCTGCGTGGCCAGCACCCCATCGTCGACACGCTGCTGCGCTACCGCGAGGTCGAGAAGCTCCGCTCCACCTACGGCGAGACCCTGGCGGCGGAGGTGGGACCGGACGGGCGCATCCATGCCACGTTCCGCCAGACGGTGGCGCGGACGGGGCGGCTCTCCTCTGACCGTCCCAATCTGCACAACATCCCCGTGCGCACCGAGGAGGGTCGGCGGTTCCGCGAGGCCTTCGTCCCCTCGAAGGGCCGCAGACTGCTCGTGGCCGACTACGACCAGGTCGAGCTGCGGGCCATCGCCCACCTGTCCGCTGACCCCGGGCTCACGTCGGCGTTCGCCGCCGGCGAGGACATCCACCGGACCGTGGCGTCACAGGTGTTCGGCGTCGAGCGCGACCAGGTCACCCCGGCCCAACGGTCGACGGCCAAGATGGTCTCCTACGGACTGGCCTACGGCATGGAGGCCTACGGGCTCTCCCAACGCCTCGGGGTGCCGGTCGAGGAGGCCCAGGTGATCCTCCAGGCCTTCTTCGCAGCCTTCCCCTCGGTCCACGACTACATGGACCAGGCGGTGGCCGGCGCGCGCGTTGCCGGCTACACCGTGACCGCCTTCGGGCGGCGGCGGCCGCTGCCCGACCTCCTGTCGACGAACTACCAGGTACGCCAGGCGGCCGAGCGACAGGCGATGAACGCCGGCATCCAGGGCCTGGCCGCCGATCTGTTCAAGCTTGCCCTCATCCGCCTCGACCAGGGGTTGGAGCGAGGGAACTTCGCCTCCGACCTGGTGCTCCAGGTCCACGACGAGGTCCTGGTGGACGTGGTCCCCGACGAAGCCGACGAGGTGGCCGCCCTCACCGAGGAGGCACTGACCGGAGCCGCCGAGCTGAGCGTTCCGCTCAAGGTGGCGATGGCCTGGGGTTCCTCCTGGGCGGAGGCCAAGGGGGGCTGACCCACGACCGTCCTCCGCGCCCGCCTGATGGCGATTGCGGTGGCCGGGGTGCCGGACGGGTGGCGGAAGGTCCGTCGAGCGGACCCGGCCGTACCGTGGGGCGAAGAGGTGGAGTACCATTGACTCCCGGTCACGACGGTGTGACCCCTACCTTCACCCCCGCCTCCTGTGGAGCGCGGGTCCTGTCCGGAAAGCGAGCTACCTAACTTCATGTCCGATACACAAGTCGTACCCGA
>CAZNLF010000243.1:0-1682 GCA_964573595.1 uncultured Acidimicrobiaceae bacterium
ATCACCCCGAAGCGGCTGCGGGACAACGAAGAGTTCATCTGGCGCCTCGCCGACGCGCAGCTCGACGAGTTCCTCCCCGACGGACGGTGCGAGTTCATCGGCGCGTACACGCAGCCCTTCGCCATGCTGGTGGTGGCCGATCTGCTCGGGGTGCCGGAGGAGGACCACCAAGGCTTCCGTGAGGGATTCGGCCTGAGCGGAACCGTCGGCGAGGTCGGCGCCGGCGAGAGCGGGAGCCCGGGGGAGAATCCCCTCGCCTGGCTGGACGAGTGGTTCACCCGGTACATCGAGGACAGGCGGGACCAGCCCCGCAGCGATGTGCTGACCGACCTGGCGCTGGCCACCTACGCCGACGGGACCACGCCCGAGGTCTCCTCGGTCGTGCGGACGGCGACGTTCCTGTTCGCCGCCGGCCAGGAGACGTCCGCCCGGCTACTCGCAGCAGCGCTGAAGCATCTCGCCGAGCACCCCGAGCTGCAGGATGGGCTGCGGGACGACCGCGACCGGATCCCCGACTTCCTCGAAGAGGTTCTGCGGGTCGAGAGCCCGGTGAAGGCCGACTTCCGTCTCACCCGCCACACCACCTCCATCGGGGGTGTCGAGATCGCGGCCGGAACACCGGTGATGCTGCTCAACGGTGCCGCCAACCGTGATCCCGGGCACTTCGAGTGCCCCGCCGAGTTCCGTGCCGACCGGGCGAACGCCCAGTCCCACATGGCCTTCGGACGAGGCGCCCACTCCTGTCCCGGCGGCCCCTTGGCCCGGGCCGAGGGCCGCATCAGCATCGAGCGCATTCTCGCCCGCACCCGGAACATCCGCCTGTCCGAGGAGCACCACGGGCCGCCGGGGGCCCGGCGTTTCCGGTACGAGCCGACCTGGATCCTCCGTGGGCTCTCCAAGCTCTACCTCGAGTTCGACGAAGTGCGGGTCAGCCGGTGAGCCGGGTCGCCGTGGTCACGGGCGGGGCTTCGGGGATCGGCCTCGGCGTCGTTCGTGGATTCGCAGCCGACGGTCACCGCGTCGCCATCGTCGACCGGGACGCCGGGGCGGCCGAGTCGGTGGCCGACGAATTGCGCAGCGGGGGAGCGGCGGTCCTCGCCGTCACGGCCGACGTCGCCGAGCGGGCATCGGTCGACGCCGCATTCGGCCGGGTCCGGGGGGAACTCGGGCCGGTCGACATCCTCGTGACCAGCGCAGGGGTCGAGGCGTTCACCCCGGTCCTCGACATCGACGCCGACGGGTGGGACCGAATCATCGCCGTCAACCTCACCGGCACGTTCACCTGCGTCCAGGCGGCCCTGCCCGACATGATCAGCGCCGGGTGGGGGCGCATCGTGACGATCTCCTCCTCGAGCGCCCAGTCCGGTGCACCCAACATGGCCCACTATGCGGCGTCCAAGGGTGGCGTCATCGGGCTCACCAGGGCGCTGGCGGTCGAACTCGCCCGCAGTGGCATCACCGTGAACACCATCCCGCCCAGCCTCGTCGACACCCCCATGGCCCGCAAAGCAGAGGCCGCAGGCGACTTCCCCGGCGTCGACGTGGTCGGGCCCATGGTCCCGCTCGGCCGGGCCGGCACCCCGGCGGACATCGCCGCCGCGTGTTCGTTCCTCTGTTCGGAGGGCGGCAGCTACATCACCGGACAGGTGATCGGTGTCAACGGGGGAATGTACATCTGAGCG
>CAZNLF010000243.1:1782-4612 GCA_964573595.1 uncultured Acidimicrobiaceae bacterium
CAGCTACATCACCGGACAGGTGATCGGTGTCAACGGGGGAATGTACATCTGAGCGCGGCGCGGCATCCCCCCGGCACTGCCCGTCCGGACCCTGCTGCCGTCCGGATGCTGTCGCACCGACCGGACGCTGTCGCCCGCTCGGACCCCGGTGCCGCGGGCGGATCCCGCTGCCGGGCGCGGACCCTTCCCGTTCCCTGAGATGATCGGTGGGAGCGTAGTCGCCCGCGGCCCGGGCGCTCCCGACGTCGGATTGGAGATGGGGCATGACAGTGACGGTGATCACGGGCGCAGCGAGCGGAATGGGGCGGGGCTGCGTCGACAGGCTTCGGGGAACCGCCGATCAGCTCGTTGCCGTCGATCTGGTGGCGCCACGGATAGAGGGGACGGTCGGGATGGGGTGCGATGTATCCGACCCGGCTGCCGTTGCCGAGCTCGTGGAAAGCGTGCGGGCGATGGGCCCGTTCCGGGCGCTCGCCCATGCCGCCGGTGTATCGCCCACCATGGCTGATGCCCGGCGGGTCCTCGAGGTCGACCTCGGCGGCACGGCGCTGCTCCTCGACGCCTTCGAGCCGCTGGTCGGGCCGGGCTCGTCCGCTGTGTGCTTCTCCTCCAGTGCGGCCTACCAGGTGGCTCTCCAGGGCATCGACGAGGAGCTCCAGGCCCTCGTGTCCGAACCGCGGGTGCCCGGCTTCCTCGATACCGCCGCCCAGCGATTCGGCAACAGCGGCCTCGCCTACGCGTGGGCGAAGCGTGGCGTCATCGCCGTCGCCGCCCGGGCGGCGGTGGCCTGGGGCCGTCGCGGCGGCCGGGTCAACTCGCTGGCGCCGGGCCTGATCGACACGCCGATGGGCCGCCAGGAGTCGGAGCAGCAGCCGATGATGAAGATCATGTTGGACAACACCCCTCTCGGGCGACTCGGTCAGCCCGGCGAAGTCGCGGACGTCGTCGCCTTCCTGCTCTCCGACGGCGCCTCGTTCATCACCGGTATCGACGTGCTGGTGGACGGAGGGATGCTCCAGGGCCTGTCCGCCCTGGCCGCGGGAAGGCCGACGCCGCAACCCCCCGGACCGGGAGCCACCTGAGGCCGAATCGACGCGGACCGAATGATCGGTCGGTTCGACCGGGAAGGCCGGACGCGGCACTACGGCCTCACCTGTGTCACGATGGCCCGGTTGCGCACGAAGGCCAGCGACGAGATGCATCAGGGGGACTGGCGTGGAAGACCTGGCCGGCAAGGTGGCGGTGGTGACCGGCGGTGCCGCCGGAATCGGACGGGGCATCGTGGAGGCGCTGCTCGACGAGGGCGCCCGGGTGGTCATCGCCGACATCGAGGCGCCGGTGCTGGAGGCCACGGTCGCTGAGCTGTCAGCGGCCGGGGACGTCCGCGGCGTGGTCACCGACGTCTCGGACCCGACCTCGGTGGAGGCGCTCGCCCATCTGGTCTTCGACCGGTACGGGGCCTGTCACCTCCTGTGGAACAACGCCGGCGTGACCTCCGGCGGCGGTGGGAACCCCTGGGATCAGGAACCGAACGACTGGCGATGGTGCTTCGGGGTGAACGTCTTCGGAACGTCCAACGGGGTCCTGGCCTTCGTGCCGCGCATGATCGCCTCGGACGAGCCGGGCGTGGTGGTGACCACCTCGTCGGGCGACGGGGGCATCGCCCCCGTTCCCTATGCGTCGGTCTACGCCTCGTCCAAGGCCGCCATCAGCTGCTTCACCGAGGCCCTGGCCCACCAGTTCATCGCCCAGAAGACCAAGCTCTCGGCCTCCATCTTCTACCCGTCGGGTGGGCTGCTCGAGACCGGCCTGTGGGAGGCCCAGCGAAACCGCCCCGAAGCCCTGGCGCGCCAGCGCCCCCGGCCCCCGGCGCCGGGCACCACCTTCGCCGAGTTCAAGGCGGCCCTGGCCGCCGCCGGGCGTCCGACGGATACGGTGGACCTGTCCGAGCTGGGCCGCTTCGCCGTCCGGGGCGTGAAGGAGGGTCGCTTCGTGATCAGTCACAATCTGGACCAGGCCGGCCGCCTGCTCCACGCCCGTGCCGATGCCATCGCCCAAGGAGCCCTGCCCCCGTCCGCGCTCGAAGGGTTGACCTGAGTGGGTGCCGGCCCGGACCCGCACCCCGGGGGAGGACCCGTGACCGACACGCTCTCGCCGGACTACCGGTACACCGTGATCTCGGCGGACGCCCACGCCGGAGCCGACATCCCCGACTACCGCCCCTACCTTCCGGTGGCGTGGCACGCTGAGTTCGACGCCTGGGCCGCCACCTACGTCAATCCCTTCGCCGACCTGCTGGCGGCGACCGCCTACCGCAGCTGGGACTCGGACCGGCGCCTGGCGGAGAACGACGCCGACGGGATCACCGCCGAGGTGCTGTTCCCCAACACCGTGCCCCCGTTCTTCGAGGAGGGGAGCCTGGTGGCCCTGCCCCCCGACGAGTCGGAGTACGACCGCCGCTGGGCCGGGATCCAGGCCCACAACCGGTGGCTCGCCGACTTCTGCGCCCAGGCTCCGGGACGCCGCGCCGGCGTGGTCCAGATCTTCGCCAACCGCGTCGACGACGCTCTCGCCGAGGTGAGGTGGGCGGCATCGGCATTCTCACCGTTCGGCGGGGTCCTCCTGCCCTCCCTCCCACCCGGTTCCGGCCTCCCGCCCCTCTGGGACCCGGTCTACGAACCGCTGTGGAGCTTGTGCGAGGAGCTCGGGGTGGTGGTCAACATCCACGGGGGAGGCGGCATCCCCGACTACGGCGATGCCGAGGTGGCCCGGGCGATCATGCTGGTCGAGCTGCCCTGGTTCTCCCACCGCTCGGTCTGGCACCTCATCT
>CAZNLF010000244.1:0-4602 GCA_964573595.1 uncultured Acidimicrobiaceae bacterium
CGACACCGAGCCGAAGCGACCGTCTCCGGCGACCGTCCGGATCGTCCCCATCCGATCGACGGACCGGACCCGGCTGCCGTCGGCAAGATACAGGTCACCATTCGATGCGAACGCCATGGCGCTGACATCCAAGAGTTCGGCCCTAGTCGCCGGCCGATCGTCGCCGGCGAAGCCAGCTCTGCCATCACCGGCCACAACCCGGAACCGGCCATTGGCCAGGCGAACAAGGACCTGGTGACGTGTCGGGTCGGACACGTACAGCGCTCCGGTCGGGCCGACAGCGAGGGGACCGGACTTTTTGAGCGGGACGATCGGTCCGAGAGAGGCGCTCGTCGGGCGTGGCCTGGCCGACGACGAGACCCTCGCAGGGTGCGAGGAGGTCTTCGAACGGGAACTGAACGCCACCACGGTGGCCACCATGGCGCCGACCAGAATGACGACTCCCCCGACCCAGGCCAGGCGCCGACGTCGTTCCCGCTGCCTCGCCTCCTTGAAGAGCAGGTCCGCATTGGTCGGACCCGGCGGGCAAGGGGTCCCCTGGACCGTGTCCGATCGGTCCTGGACAACAGGCATAACGCTACTATCATTGTCGTCATGGGTTCTGTCAAGGTACCTCCGGGGCCGGACAGCGAAGGGTTGGTGCTCGCAGGGGTGGATCGGTCCGATCCCATGCCACTGCACGACCAGGTCGCCGCGGAGGTGCGCCGTGCCATCGCCGACGGCGAGGCGGGACCCGGAGAGCGGATACCCCAGGCCAAGGACCTCGCTGCCGTACTGGGCGTCAACACCAACACCGTGCTGCGTGCCCTGCGAGTCCTCCGGGACGAGGGCCTCTTGGAGCTCGGCCGTGGGCGAGCCATCGTCGTCGCCGGAACGCCGGAGCGTGGCGCTGTGGTCGCCCGATTGAAGGAGTTCCTCGAGTTTGCCCGGTCGCAGGGCTATCGGCGTGAGGAGCTCCTGACGATGATGGAGTCGCTTCCGTAGTCAGGTGAACAGCGGTCGTGCCCGACCTAACATTCGATTGGTATGCAAAGTCTGGGTAGCATCGGGTCATGTCGACCACCGGGAGCGATGGCGGGACACACCGCAGCCGGGATGCCGTGGCGACCCGCAGGGCCCTCGTGGACGCAGCCATCGCCCAGTTCGCCGAGGAGGGCTTCGCCAGGGCGAGCATCGACCGGATCGCCAAGGCGGCGGACCTGACCAAGGGGGCCGTCTACCACCACTTCGCCGACAAGGAGCAGCTCTTCGAAGGAGCCTTCACCGCGTTGGAGGACCGCTTCCTCGAAAAGCTCGAGTCCGGCACCGACGGGATCGACGCGCCACGACCGCGCCTCGTGGCGACCCTCGACCTCTTCCTGGCCCAGTGCCGCCAGCCCGACTACCTCCGGATCGCCGTCGTCGAAGCTCCGGCCGCTCTCGGCGGGGAGCGCTGGAAGGAGCTCGGGGAGCGGTACTTCGCCGGGCGGGTCTCGACCGCACTCGATTCGCTCTACGGCACCGACGGGACCGACCCCGCGGCGGCCGGCCTGCTGGTGGCGGCGGCGTCGGCGGCCGGGCTCGAGCTCAGCACGGTGGCCGCACACCGGGCGCCGGCCGAGCGGCAGCGGCTGGGCGCACTGCTCATGCGCATGGCCGACGCGATCGGCGCATGAACCCGACCACGGGCAACGGCCCCGGTCCGAAGGGGACGGGGCTGCCGGCCGACGAGGACCCGCCACGGTCCGACGGGGACCCGGTCCGCCGCTCCCACCGGTGGTGCGGTACCGACCAGGCGCTCACCGGGGCGGCACGTCACGGTCCTCGAGCCCGGAGCAGCGCACGGTGATGTTGAGGCGGCCGCCCCTGACCCCCGTCGCCGGGTCCGAGGTGCCCGCCAGCACCTTGGGCACACCGTGGAAGGCGAGCCGTGCCGGGCCACCGAACACGAACAGGTCGCCGGACTCGAGCGGGACGTCGACCCACGGGCGCCCGCGGTCGATCACCGAGCCGAAGCGGAACACCCCGGTGTCCCCCAGGCTGAACGAGACGACCGGCGACGGATCGCGTTCGTCACGATCGGCGTGCATGCCCATCCTCGCCCCCGGGCCGTACCAGTTGATCAGCGCCACATCCGGCCGGTAGCCGCCGGCGGCCGTGGACCCGTCGTGGGCACCGGTGAGCGACCCGTCGACCACGCCGGCGTCGACGAGCGCCCGACGGCTCAGATCGCCGAGCTCCTCGGGGAACGGAGCCACCGGCCGGCCGTCGTCGTCATCGACGGTGCGTGAGTACCGGTACGGCTGCCAGTGCCATCCGAGGCAGGCGATCTCCACCGACATGGCCCCGCCCCGCGGCATGCGGGGGGCCCGCATCCCCCCCGCGGCCCCGATCCATGCCCGGCACCGGCCCACCAGGTCGTGCTGGGCCGCGAGGTCGAGCCATCCGGGAAGATGGACCGCCCCGGGGACGATCCGCCTCGGGGTTGCGCTGAACAGGCGGGGAGTTCCGGCCACGCCCCAGCCTCCCATCCCGTGGCTCACCGGGTCGGCGAGGACTCCTGTCTGGCCAGCCAACGGAGCCGGGCGGCGCGGGCGTCCCACGAGTAGACCACGGCCGTTCCGGCCAGCCGGTCGTGCCACGCGTAGCGGTTGCGGTTGGTCAGGATCCCGAGGAACCCCAGCCCGAAGACGAGGAAGCTCAGGGGGAGGGTCACGGTCCGCACCACAGCCTGTCTCCAGCCGATGGGCGACCCGTCCGCCCTGACCACACGGATTCCCAGCACGGCCATCCCGATGGTCTTGCCGCTGAGGGCCCACTGGTAGGCGAAGTAGACGAACTCCCAGATCACCAGCGCGATGAGCGAGGCCAACTGGTGCTTGGTCAGCGAGAACTGGCCACCGGTGACCAGTTGCACGGAGAAGTCGAGTGCCGCGGCGCCCAGCGTGAACAGGCCCCAGGACGCCCCCACGTCGGCGGCGAAGGCGACGAGCCGGCTGACCGCGCCGGCGTAGTGGCCCTGGCGGCCCTCGATGGGCTGGACCGCCGTCTCCGTCGGCATCAGCCGATCCCGGTGGTGAGCTCGGGCGTGGCGGTCGGGGCCACCAGCATCGGCGGTCCCAGCGGGATGGACTCGGGCGAACGGCGCAGGACGCGGTTCGCCCACCGGGAGAAGAAGTCGTCGAGGCCGACGCCCTGGGCCCGGACCACGTCGAGGACCTCGGAGGCGACCCCGCTGGTGGACCGGGCGATGATGGTGCCGAGCTCGGTCTGCTCGACGATGGCGTCGATGTCGATCCGATCGACGATCTTCTTCATATCGACCCGGTCGATGATCTTCTCGACGTCGACCCGGTCGATGATCTTCTCGACGTCGACCCGGTCGATGAGGCCGTCGACGTCGACGCGGCTGACCACACCGTCCACGTCGACCCGCGACACCAGGGCGTCGACGTCCACCCGCTCGAGCAGCGCGTCGATGTCGATGGCGTCCATCACGATGCTCACCACACGCTCGGCCACCGCTTGGGCCAACTGTTCGACACGGTTGGATCCCGGCATCGGGCTCATGAGGGCCGGGTCGGCGGCCGTAGGTCCATGGGGACAGCTTCCCATCGCCGGGATGCCCAGGTGGGGACGGTTGGCCGCCGCGCCGGGGGACGGGCCGGTCCGTTCACGGGAGGTCCGGCCGGCGGTCCGGTGCCGAGGAGGTTCAGGTCGCCGAGTAGGTGCGGAGCGACTCGAGGGCCCGATCGGCGTGCACGTTCATCCGGACCTCGCTCTGGATCACGTCGATCAAGCGGAGGTCCGGCCCGATCACGAAGGTGGCTCGCCTGGTGGGCGACAGCTTGGTGAACCGTCGCCGCACCCCGAACTGGGTGGCCACCGCCCCGTCGGGATCGGACAGCAGCGGATAGTCGAAGGAGTGCTTGTCGGAGAACCGCTTCTGTTTCTCCACCTGGTCGGCGCTGATGCCCACCCTCCGGGCTCCCACCGCGTCGAACTCGGACTTCAGGTCGCGGAAGTGGCAGCTCTCCGCCGTGCACCCCGGTGTCATCGCCGCCGGGTAGAAGAACAGCACCACGGGGCCGCCGGCCGCGAGCTCGCTCAGCTTCCGCGGGTTTCCGTCCTCGTCGGGGAGCTCGAAGTCGGGTACCTGATCGCCCTTTTGCATGCCCCGAGGGTACCGGCAAGTCCCCTCGGGTGCACCGTGGGCCGTCCCCGGGGGCGCGGCCGCGCGGCGACAGGCCTCCCGGGTCCCGACCATAAGATGCACTGGCCGTCGCCGGATCGGGGCGAACCGCGCCGCCCCCATGCGCCCAAAGGACAGGATCGCCACGCCATGCAGTACTCGATCGAGGCCGAAGGCCTGGAGAAGACCTTCACCGGCAAGCACACCGTCCGGGCCCTCGACGGGGTCAGCTTCAAGGTCGAAGAGGGAACCGTGTTCGGACTGCTCGGGCCGAACGGTTCCGGCAAGACCACCGCCGTGCGGATCCTGACCACCATCCTGAAACCCGACGCCGGCCACGCCCGCGTGCTCGGCCACGACGTGGAAAAGAAGGCCGGCCTGGTCCGGAGCCTGATCGGGTTGGCCGGCCAGTACGCCGCGGTCGACGAGAA
>CAZNLF010000245.1:0-1644 GCA_964573595.1 uncultured Acidimicrobiaceae bacterium
ACGGGCAACAGGACAACCTGCCGTTTCGCATCTATCAACTGATCTTCCAACCCGGCGTCAACGTCAACAGAGATGCCTGGGGCGTGTCGTTCGTCCTGGTGCTCCTCGTACTGCTCCTGTTCGTTCTGGCCCGTCTGGTCGGATCCGCCAAACCCGGCAGACGTCTCATTCCCCGTCGAAGGCACTCCCAATGATTCATCGTCCAGTTCCGTCCTCGCCATTCATCACAGAAGGGTCAAGCATGCAATCCGAAATTCAGTCTGGGGGACCTTTGCGTCGCGTGAGAGGGCTCTCTCGCGCCGGTTCATCGATCGCCGTCGCCATCACCATGATGACGGCAGCGATTGCGTTCGTGCCGACGTCGGCCTACGCAGACACGCCATCGACGACGTCGACGCCGGACAGCATCGTGGCATCGGCATCGGCATCGACGACCTCGACGCTGGCAAACTCGGCTGCCACCTCCGAGTCCTCCGCGTCAACAACGTCCACGACCTCGGGCGACTCGGCGCCCAGGAACAGCGCCATTGCCCATGCGGGTGCCGGACTCAACGGCGCCGGATCGTCCTTCGCGGCGCCAGCCATCGAGACATTCCAGAACGTCGTCCAGTCCCCGCCGTACAGCCTGAACGTCAACTACACCAGCACCTCGTCGGGTGACGGGCGCTACGAGTTCACCAATGGGACCACGGACTTCGCCGTCAGCGACATCGCCTATGGCCTCGGCAGCGAGGACACGACCCCACCGAAGTTCAGCTACATCTACGTCCCCATTACTGCCGGTGGAATCGCATTCATGTACAACATCCCCGGGCTTACCAAGACACTGCAGCTGACCAGCTACACGGCGTGCGCCATCCTCACCGGCGGAATCACGAACTGGAACAACTCGCAGATCGCCGCCAGCAACCCGGGTGTCAGCCTGCCGAACCTGGCCATACGGCCGGTGACGGAGAGCGACCCCGCCGGAACGAATTTTGTGCTGCAGGAGTGGTGCATCGATGAGCAGCCCGCACTCTGGAAGGCATTCGCCAACTTTGAGAACAGCCAATCCGGCAGTGCCGGGATCATCACGGCGACCTCGCCCGAGTCCGAATGGCCGGCGCTGACCAACGGGCTCGACGCAGACCAGACGGCGGCAGTCTCGTCCGACGTCTCCACCAATGCCGGATCGATGGGGCCGGTACAGCTCCAATACGCCACGGATGCGGGATTCGGCACGGGCAACACGGCGAAAGGGGTGGCATCGGTACTGAATGCCAGTGGTGACTATGCCGCACCCACGCCGGTCGACGTGGCATCGGCGCTCGCCTACGCCACCCAATTGCCCAACGGTACGCACCAGCTGAACTTCGGCGGCGCGGGACCCCACGTCTACAACCCCTCCACCTACAGCTACCTGTTGACGCCGACCGCCGGATGGCAGGCGTCCAAGGGTGCGGTCATGAGCGGGTTCGTGAACTACGTCCTGACGCTCGGTCAGGCGAAATCGCCGAGTTTCGGGTACGCGAGCCTCGGGCTCTCCCTGGAGCGTTACGGTATTGATGCAGTGACCGCCGACGTACCCGGTGCGGTCAAGGTCACGGCGGCCGAGCAGGCTGGTTACGCCTGCGGCGATCTGACGCCGTCCGAGGTGGCAGCCGG
>CAZNLF010000245.1:1744-4596 GCA_964573595.1 uncultured Acidimicrobiaceae bacterium
GATCCGCTCCCGCTCATCGTCCTTGGAGGACTGCTTCTGGCCATTGGGTGGACCGCCCGTCGCCGTCTGTTGAAACGACGACGCGCTGGGGAGGCGGGATGATCCGGCGGACGGTCGGGTCGACCGCTCGGACAGTTCTCCCCATCGTGTTGTTGGCCGCCTCGTCCATCGGATTGTCCGCCATAGCCACCTCTCCGGCGCAGGCCACCACGGATACGGCCACATTGGCTGGCGAGGGCGGGACCTTTCTGCAACCGGTTGTCACCAAATTGGTGGGGGACGCCTCTCCCAATTTCGGCGGTCTCTACGGCAGCTTTGTCGCCACCGGGCTCGGAACGGGCATCGCCGACTTCATCGGTTCAGGACCGGGGCAGTTCAATGCCGACTTTGCCATCTCCGAGCGTGCACTCACGTCCACCGAACTGGCAACGGCCAAAGCCAACGGTCGATCATTCGCCTACGTTCCGTTCGCGGCTACACCGGTGGCCATCGGAACATTGGTGCCTGATTCGTCGTACCACGGCGAGACCGACATCAGTTCGTCCCAGCTCTGTCCACATATCAGCATGACGGTCGCCGACCTGGGCGCCGTGTTCGGCTATGACGCCGCCAGCCCGGCTGCCACGTGGGCCGATCCCCGGTTCAGTTGCTCGAACTCGTTGACCCTTGGCTCCATCGGCGTGACGCTGGCGGCGAATGACGACCCCTCGATGGCCAACTACGCCCTGATGTCCCTCTTGGACAGCGACCCCACCGCCAAGGGATATTTCACCGCTGGCCTGACCAATGCCTTTACCCACAACTCAGCCACGACAGAGGACACGACCCCGAGCGAGACCTGGCCCTATGCCGGGCCGTATGTCATCGCCGGGGGGGATGATCCATTCCTGGGCAAGCTCTTGACCATCAACGCGTCGAACAATGTCCCCAGCAACGAGGCCGCGAACTGGGTGCTGGGGGCCGTGTTCCCGGTGTCGTCGGTCTGGACCGGGGCTCCTCTCGGGGCTCCGTGGAACATACCGACAGCGGAGGTGCAAAACGCACAGGGCTCGTTCGTCGCACCGTCGACCGGGTCTGCCACGGCTTCGGAAAAGGACGCCACGCTGGCGGCAACCTCGGACCCGACGACCAACAACCTGGTGACGTTCAATGCAGCTGCCACTGATGCCTCCGCCTACAACAGCTATCTGATGGAGGAGAGCTACCTCGTGGTTCCCACGAGCGGTGAAACCGCGGCGAAGGACACGGCGCTGGCCGCATTGATCCGGTATGTGCTGGGGCCGAAGGGCCAAATCGACATCCAGAGTTTCGGTGCCGCGCCGGCGACGTCGGCCATGGACGCCGCCGGCCTCCTGGTGGCGAATCAACTCGACGCTCAGGCCGCGGCGGGCGCTTCCGGGACGACCACGACCACGTCGGCGACAAAATCCTCCAACGCGAGCGGCACCTCCAGCGCGGATTCAGCGGCGGCGCTCGCCAGCACGACCGGTGCGTCCGGCGCCGGGACGGATTCGTCAGGTGGCGGATCCACAGGCTCAGGCTCAAACCTGGCCTTCACGGGGTCCTCGGCCATCGCCCCGAGCGTGCTGGCCGGCGCCTTGCTGGTGTTCGCCGGCACCTACCTTCGGCGGAGACTTCGTCGCCGGGGCGCCGGATCATGAGGACACGATGCCGTTGGCACGTTCAGGGCCAGTGTCGGTCCGGTCGAGAGTGGGTGGTCTGATGACAGCAGTGCAGGATCCTCACGGTGCGGCCCCCCAGCAGTGGGCACCAGCCACCCCGGTGGTGCGAGGGCCCACTCCGGCAGGTTTGCGAGCGACCAAGGTGAGCGCGTGGTTCGGATCGAACAAAGTCTTGGAGCGGGTCACGTTGTCCATGGAGCCGGGCAAGGTGACGGCCCTGATCGGGCCGTCCGGATGCGGAAAGTCGACCTTTCTCAGAATCCTGAATCGGATGCACGAGTTGATCCCGATTGCCGCGCTGTCCGGATCTGTCGAGCTCGACGGAGTGAATATCTACGGCCCGACGGTGAAGGTGACGGAGACGCGACTCGGCATCGGAATGGTCTTCCAGCGACCGAATCCGTTCCCCACGATGACGATCGCCCAGAATGTGCTCGCGGGCCTGCGCCTCTCTGGGAACAAGGTCCGTAACCCCGATGCTCTGGTGAAGGACTGTCTCGAACGTGCCGGCATGTGGAAGGAGACCCGGAACCGTCTGAACGAGGCCGGCGCCGCGCTGTCCGGCGGCCAACAGCAACGCCTGTGCATCGCCCGCGCCTTGGCGGTACGACCGAAGGTCCTCCTGATGGACGAACCGTGCTCGGCCCTCGATCCGATCTCGACCGGGGTCATCGAGGAGACGATCCGCGAGCTATCACAAGAGATCACCATCGTGATCGTGACGCACAACATGCAACAGGCCCAACGGGTGTCGGACAACTGCGCCCTGTTCCTCGTCGACGGCGAAGGCCTCCCCGGCCACATCGTGGAGGCGGGTCCGACCCGGCAGGTCTTCGAGAACCCGGTTGACGCCCGTACCTACGATTATGTCCACGGGCGCTTCGGATGACGCTCCGACGCCCGAGAGCCCTTTCCGGCGTCCGCCCGGCTGATCCGACCGGAACCATGCCGTGACGGACGCCCTGACCGTTCCCTCGGGTGGCTCCCGTCGAACCTCCTTCCGGTCCTTCCGGTCGGAGTGGCACCGTCGCTGGACCGAGGCGCCGCAGAAGACGCGCACCCATATCCAGGTCGGCGTGTTGCTGGCGTCGGTGCTGGTCGCCTACAACTACTCCCTCAGCACGCTCCTCCAGACCGCCGACCAGCAGACACCCCTCGCCTACATCAGCC
>CAZNLF010000246.1:0-4580 GCA_964573595.1 uncultured Acidimicrobiaceae bacterium
CCGCTAACCCGCTTCGAGTTCCTTGCCGCGCTTGGGCTTGGGCGGGCGACGCGTGGGCGCCGCCGGGGGGGTGTACCGCTTCGACGCCTGGGGCGGGGGCGCGGTGGCACCACCCTTGGTCGCCGCCGGGCCGGCGTCCGCCCTGGCGAACTTGAGCTTCTCCGACAGTCGGTAGGAACGGACCAGGTACCAGGCGCCGCCGATGATGAAGGGCAGTCCGAAGCCCCAGTAGTGCAGATTGAAGATCGAGAGCCCGAAGAGCGCCATGGCGATGCCGAGGAAGGTCCGCTTCCGGAGCCAGGCCATGATCAGGATCAACAGGGCGAGCACCATGGTCACCGCGGACAGCTCGAGGTAGAGCGACGGGCTCACGTGCTTGATGCCCTTGGGGTCGTGGGCCAGCAACGTGGCCGTGACCAGCAGGCCGATGGCGGCCGCCACCGGCGCAGCCAGCAGCCCGATGAGGCGTTCCTTGTCGTCGGCCCGTTTGACCGCTGCTTCGATCTCGGGAATCGTGGTCGGACCGTCGCCGCCGGTCGCCTTCTTGGCCGAGCCGAGGTCGGCCGGTGAGGGGTCCTTGAGCATGAAGCCGCTGATGCCGGCGGTGAACCGTTCCCAGCGGGTCGACGGGGCCGGGACGTCGTCGAAGTCGTCCTGGTCGTAGCGAGGCATGCGCGAGGCTACCGCGCCGGTACGCCGGCTGGAAACGCAGCACGGCCCCCGATCGCCGCCGACGGGGGCACCGGGCCCCGGCGCGCGCCACCCGCCCTCGCCGCGGTCGGTGCCGGTCCCCGCCTCGTCCCGATCCGGGCCGCAGCGCTCATCGCGGCGCCGGTGCGTCCGGGGGGTGACCACCGCGGCGCCGCACGACAGCCACGGCAACCAGGGCCACGGCCAACACGCCGAAGAGGACGGCGGGGACGATGAACACGCTCCACGACGCCGGCTGCCGGGCGATCATCCCCGGGGTCGAGAGGAGACCGGGGTCGTCGGCCACGATCACGCCCCGGACCACCGACCCCGCCTGATGCAGGCCGTTGCCGGGAATCGACTGCTCGTAGCGACGACCGTCGAAGGAGTACGTTCCCTTGCACGCGTAACCGGCACCGTTCGACCCGCTCCCGCCCAGCAGACCGCTGCAGCCGGTCACCGTCACCGCCACCGCCACCCCGTGGTGCTGCAACCTGTTCGCCTGCGCGTTCTTCTGTATGCCGGCGACGAGCAGGATCACCGCGGTGACGGCCAGGGCCACCAGGCACGCGGCCAGCACCAGCTGCCGGGCCCGCCGTGGGTCGACGTCCACGCCGGCCCCCCGGAGCGTGGTCACCGGGCGGTCCGACGGCGCCACGGGTGACTTCCGCACCTCCGGCTCGGGCCCGGAACCGGCGGCTGGCCGACCGTCGGGAGAGGTCGGTTTCGAGGCGATCATTGGTCTGTCCCCATGTCGACGGCCGGTCCGTGCCGACCCGCCTGCAGTGCTCCGGCGATGCGAGGACTGTAGCAGTGGCGCCTCCGCCGGCCCGGTGCCCGGGAGGGTCGCCGGGGTGGGCCGGTCGGCCGGAACAGCCCGGCACCGACGGGCCGGGCGCGGTAGCCTCCCGTCATGGCGGTTCGCCCCAAGGCGCTCGATCTCAAGTCCATCTGGCTGTTCTCCGGCTGCAGCACCTCCGAGTTGCGCAAGATACGCAGTTCGCTCGACGAGCTGGTGGTGCCGGCGGGGAAGGTCCTCGTGGAGGAGGGTCGGATCGGGCTCGAGTTCTTCCTGATCGTGAGTGGCTCCGCCACCGTGAGCCGCAACGGCAAGACGGTGGTCACGCTCGGGCCCGGTGGTTACTTCGGCGAGCTCGCGCTGCTCGACCGCAGGCCTCGTTCGGCCACGGTGGTCTCCGACACCGAGATGGACGTCCTCGTGCTGAGCCAACGCCAGTTCAACAGCGTCCTCCAGGCGGTGCCGAGCATCTCCCGCAAGATGCTGGCCGCCATGGCCAACCGGGTGCGGGAGGCCGACGCCGCCGCCTTCGACTGAGCCGGGTCACCCTGGGGCGCCGGCCCGGCGACCGTGCGGCGATCCGACGACTACTCGCCGGCGGCGTCACCCGGCCCTGCGAACTCGTCGCCGGAGGTCGGATCCGCGGGTGCACCGGTCTGCGCCACGGCCGCACCGACGGCCACCGGCTCGCCCATCGACTCCTCGAGCAGCTGGGAGAGGTCGAGGACACGCACATCGTCCTCTTTGGCATTGGCCCGGACCGCGTCGTCCAGCATGATCATGCAGTAGGGGCAGGCGGTGGACACCACGTCGGCACCGGTGCCGATGGCCTCCTCGGTCCGCTCCATGTTGACCCGCTTGCCGATCTTCTCCTCGAGCCACATCCGGGCACCGCCCGCTCCGCAGCAGAAACCCCTTTCGCGGCAGCGACGCATCTCGACCTGCGTGGCGCCGGGAATGGCGTCGATGACCGAGCGGGGCTCGTCGAAGACGCGGTTGTGGCGGCCGAGGTAGCAGGGGTCGTGATAGGTGACCGTGCCCGTGTAGCCGCCGCCGGGGGTGAGTTTGCCCGCCGTCACCAGATGGTCGAGCAGCTGACTGTGGTGGATCACCTCGAAGTTGCCCCCGAGGGACGGGTACTCGTTGGCCAGGGAGTTGAAGCAGTGCGGGCAGGTGGCGATCACCTTCTTCACCCCGGCGCCCTCGAGGGTCTCGATGTTCATCCGGGCCTGTTCCTGGTAGAGGTACTCGTTGCCCAGCCGGCGCGCCGGGTCGCCGGTGCACGACTCCCTCGGCCCGAGGATGCCGAAGGTGACCCCGGCGCGGTGGAGCATCCGGGCGGTGGCCTGCGCGCCCTTCCGGGCCCGCTCGTCGAGGGCGCCGGCACAGCCGACCCAGTAGAGGTACTCGATGTCGTCGGGGATGGTTCCCGAGATGACCGGCACCTCGAAGTCGAGTGCGTCGATCCAGTCGGTGCGCTTGGAGGACCCGAGGCCCCACGGGTCGCCCTGGTTCTCGACGTTGCGCAGCATCAGCCCCGCCTCGGTCGGGAACTTCGACTCCATCAGCACCTCGTAGCGGCGCATGTCGATGATCGTGTCGATGTGCTCGATGTCCACCGGGCACTCTTCGACGCACGCCCCACAGGTCGTGCACGACCACAGGACGTCCGGATCGATGACCGAGGGCACCAGGTTCTCCACCTCGGTGCCGGCGGCCCGGTTCTTGGCCATGACCCGGTCGGCCGAGGAGAAGAGGTTGTCGCGCAGGTCCATGATCAGCAGCTTGGGGGAGAGCGGCTTGCCGGTGTTCCAGGCCGGGCACTGGGACTGGCAGCGCCCGCACTCGGTGCAGGTGGCCATGTCGAGGAGCTGCTTCCACGAGAAGTCCTCGATCCGGCCGGCACCGAAGACCACCTCGTCCTCCTCACCGACGTCCTCCATGGACATGTCGGGGGTGGAGGCCAACGCTCCGAGTGCCCGGGGCCGGCGGGACGTGGCCACGTTGATGGGGGCCATGAAGATATGGAGGTGCTTCGAGTACGACACGAAGACGAGGAAGCCGGTGATGATGGTGATGTTGGCCAGCAGGGCCACCGTCTCGATGACGCTGTTGACCCCGGTGCCGAGGGGCTTGAGCACATTGGCCAGGCCGTGGGAGGCGAAGGCCCACCAGCCGTAGGGGAAGTTGCCGGTGTTGACCTGGGCGGCCCGGTACAACAGGAGTGACGCGATGACCCCGAAGATCATGAGCAGCACCAGCCAGGCCGCCCCGGTGTGCGAGCCGAAGAACCGGGATCGGCGGTTCTCACGCTTGGGCGAGTGCTTCACCCGGATGCCCACGAACACCAGCAAGGAGACGATCACCGCCACTGCGAAGAAGTCCTCCAGGAACCCGATGAAAGCGGTATGGCCGATCAGCGGGATGTGGAAGTCGCGCTGGAACAGGCAGCCGAACGCCTCGATGATCGTGAGGAACAGCACGGTGAAGCCCCAGAACGTGAAGGCATGGGCGAGGCCGGGCACGGTCCACTGCAACAGCTTCTTCTGGCCGCCCACCTCCACCAGCTCGGCCTTGATCCGCCTGGGCACGTCCTTGAATCGCGACGGGACCGCCGGCTCACCGGCCGAGATCAGGCGGTACAGCCAGAAGAACCGGCGTCCGGCGATCGCGAACATCACCGCGGTGATACCGAGGCCTAGGGCGAGTCTGAGGGGCACTTCGTTCCTCCTAGATGGTTACTGAAGAGTAACAAAGCCGGGGCGGCCTGTCGGGCTGGCCGCCGATCACGGTCGGAAGTTGTCCGCGTACCGACTGGGGGTCGGGCCCCACTGGCCCTGGTATTTCGACTTGAGCCCGTCGGAGCCATACGGGTGGTCGGCGGCCGTGGTCATCTGCAGGAAGCTGATCTGGCCGATCTTCATGCCGGGGTAGACCGTGATGGGCAGGTTGGCCACGTTGGACAGTTCCAGGGTCAGGTGGCCGTCCCAGCCGGCGTCCACGAACCCGGCAGTCGAGTGGATGAGGAGCCCCAATCGGCCGAGCGACGACTTGCCCTCGAGGCGGGCCACCAGGTCGGCGGGCAGGGTGA
>CAZNLF010000247.1:0-4579 GCA_964573595.1 uncultured Acidimicrobiaceae bacterium
GCCGACCACTCGACGATCTTCATCGCCATCGCCGGCTCCTACACGGCGGTGGCGGCGATCGCCCTCGACGGATGGGCGAGGACGGCCGTGCTGTGCATCGTGTGGGGAGGTGCCGCGTTGGGCATCACGCTCCGCCAGGTCTGGCTCGACGCCCCGAAGTGGGTGATCGCCCTCCCCTACGTGGTGGTGGGATGGGCTGCCGTCGCGGTGCTGCCGCAGCTCTACCGGGCACTGGGGGGCGTGGGCTTCACTCTGCTGCTCGCCGGCGGCATCGCCTACTCGGCCGGCGCCGTGGTCTATGCCCTGAAGAAGCCCAATCCGGTGCCCGGCGTTCTCGGGTACCACGAGGTGTTCCACGCCTGCACCATCGTCGGCGCCGTGCTCCACTTCGTGGTCATCGCCTTCTTCGTCCTGCCGCTCGCCGGCTGACGACATCTCGCCGGGACCGGGCCGCCGCCGCTCCTAACGGGCCATCTGACGGAGCATGTAGGGGAGGATCCCGCCGTTGCGGTAGTACTCGGCCTCCATCGGGGTGTCGATCCGCAGCCGGGCCTCGAACTCGACCACCCGGTCGCCGTCCTCGGCCCGGACGGCGACGGTCTTCGGGGTGGCACCGTCGTTGAGCGGCCCGAGGCCGGTGATGGTGAAGACCTCGTGACCGCTCAGTCCCAACGACGCGGCGTTCTGGCCGTCCGCATACTGCAGGGGCAGCACCCCCATGCCGATCAGGTTCGACCGGTGGATCCGCTCGTAGCTCTCGGCGATGGCCGCCCTGATCCCGAGCAGCCGCGTCCCCTTGGCCGCCCAGTCGCGTGAGGATCCCGAGCCGTACTCCTTACCGGCCAGCACGACCAGTGGGACACCTTCGTCGGCGTAGCGCTCGGCCGCCTCGTACACGGTGGTCTCGATGCCATCGGGAAGGTGGACGGTGACGCCGCCCTCGGTGCCAGGGGCCAGCTGGTTGCGCAGCCGTACGTTGGCGAACGTGCCCCGCACCATCACCTCGTGGTTGCCCCGTCGGGCGCCGTAGGAATTGAAGTCCTTGCGCTCGACGCCCTTGTCGGCCAGATAGTGGCCGGCCGGGGTCGAGGGGCTGATGTTGCCGGCCGGCGAGATGTGGTCGGTCGTCACGCTGTCGCCCAGCTTGGCCAGCACACGGGCACCCACGACATCGGTCACCGGGCTCGGCGTCATGGACAGCCCCTCGAGGAAGGTGGGACGGAGGACGTAGGTCGAGTCGGTGTCCCAACGGAAGGTGTCGCCGGTGGCCGTCTCCACCGCCGCCCACCGTTCGTCACCGTCGAAGACCGCCGCGTACCGACTGCGGAACATCTCCGAGGTGAGCGAGGTCCTGATGGCCTCGGTCACCTCCTCGGGCGTCGGCCACAGGTCGGCCAGCGTCACCGGCCCGCCGTCGGAGCCCGTGCCGAGGGGGTCGGTGGTGAGATCGATGTCCATGGTGCCGGCCAGGGCGTAGGCCACGACGAGGGGGGGCGAGGCCAGGTAGTTCATCCGGACGTCGGGATGGATGCGGCCCTCGAAGTTCCGGTTGCCCGACAGCACCGACACCACCGACAGGTCGTGCTCGTGCACCTGCTCGGACACCCCGGGCAGCAACGGCCCCGAGTTGCCGATGCAGGTGGTGCAGCCGAACCCGACCAGGTCGAAGCCGATGGCGGCCAGCGGAGCGGTGAGGCCCGCCCTGTCGAGGTAGTCCATGACCACCCTCGACCCCGGTGCCAGTGTGGTCTTGACCCACGGCTTGGGGGCCAGGCCGCGCTCGGCGGCCCGCTTGGCCACCAGCCCGGCCGCCACCATCACCTGGGGATTCGACGTGTTGGTGCAGCTGGTGATGGCGGCGATGACGACGGCTCCGTCCCTGACCTCGTCCGGGTCCCCCTCCGACCGGGCTCCGGACGACTGCCGCTCCCGTCCGAGCGCGCCCCGATAGGCGGTCCCGGCGTCGGCCAGGGTGACCAGGTCCTGGGGCCGTGACGGCCCGGCGATGCTCGGGACCACGGTCGAGAGGTCGAGCTCGATGGTCTCCGAGTAGACCGGCTCGACCCCGTCGGGCGTGTGGAACATGCCCTGTTCCCTGGCATAGGCCTCGACGAGGTCCACGTGCCGTTCGTCCCGACCGGTGAAGCGCAGGTAGTCGAGGGTCACCTCGTCGATCGGGAAGATGGCGCAAGTCGCCCCGTACTCGGGGGACATGTTGCCGATCGTGGCCCGATTGGCCAGCGGAACCGCCGCGACGCCGGGACCGTAGAACTCGACGAATTTGCCCACCACGCCCCGCTGACGCAGGAGATGGGTGATGGTGAGCACCAGGTCGGTGGCGGTGGTGCCCGACGGCTGCTGGCCGGTGAGGCGGAAGCCCACCACCGGCGGCAGCAGCAACGAGAGCGGTTGGCCGAGCATGGCCGCCTCCGCCTCGATGCCGCCCACGCCCCAACCGAGCACGCCGAGGCCGTTGACCATGGTGGTGTGCGAGTCGGTGCCGACCAGGGTGTCGCAGTAGGCCCTGCCGTCGTCGGTGGCGAACACCACCCGCGACAGGTACTCGAGGTTCACCTGGTGGCAGATGCCCGTCCCGGGCGGCACCACCCGAAAGCCGTCGAACGCCTGTTGGGCCCAGCGGAGAAGTTGGTACCGCTCGATGTTGCGCTGGTACTCGATGTCCACGTTCTCGTCGTAGGCGTCGGGTCGACCCGACGCCTCGGCGATCACCGAGTGGTCGATGACCAGCTCGACCGGCACCAACGGGTTCACCTTGGCCGGGTCGCCCCCGAGGTCCGAGAGGGCGTCGCGCATGGCCGCCAGGTCGACCACGCCCGGCACGCCGGTGAAGTCCTGCATGAGCACCCGTTCGGGGGTGAGGGCGATCTCCGTGGCGTCCTCGCCGCCCAGGCCGTGCCGCTCGGGACGGATGCCCCACCCGGCGACCGCCTCGATGTCCGCGGCCTGCACGGCCACCCCGTCCTCGTGGCGCAGGAGGTTCTCCAGGACGACCTTGATCGAATAGGGGAGACGGGCGACGTCGTACCGATCGGCCAGGGCGCCGATCCGGTAGATCTCGTAGTCCGTGTCACCGACCGACAGGCTGCCCCTGGCCCCGAAGGAATCGGGGGCGGCGTCGGGCGTGGGGGAGTTGGCCATGCTCCCATTCTGCTCCGCCGGGCACCGGACGGCGAGCCGGGGCCGAAGCGGGGCGCTCAGGTGCGGGTGCGGTACCGCCAGCTGGCCAGGGGCACCAGCACGATGAGGAAGCCGATGGTCCACGCCAGCGTCTGGATCACCCACGACGCGGTGGGGCCGCCCAGCATCAGGGCCCGACAGGCGGTGACCGTGACGCTCACCGGCTGGTACGTGGCGAACCCCCGCAGCCAACTCGGCATCGAGGCGACGGGGACGAACGCCGAGGAGATGAACGTGAGGGGGAAGAGCAAGGGGAACGACATGACCTGGGCCGTCTCGCTGTTCGAGGCCGAGAGGCCGATCACCGCGAACCCCCACGAGAGGGCGTAGGCGAAGAGCAGGATGAGCAGGATGCCGGCGACATAGGGGAGTACGCCGGTGGTCGGCCGGAACCCCACGGCGAACCCCACGGCGGTGATGATGATTACCACGAAGACGTTCCGGACGAGGTCGGCCGTGGTCCGGCCGGTCAGCACGGCCGACCTGGCCATGGGGAGGGCCCGGAACCGCTCGATCAGTCCCTTCTGCAGGTCCTCGGCCAGGCCGATGCTGGTGCTCACGGCACCGAAGGCCACCGTCTGCACGAAGATGCCCGGCATGAGGTAGTTGACGTAGTCGGTCCCCGGCGTGGTGATGGCGTCGCCGAAGACGTAGCGGAACAACAGGACGAACATGATCGGCTGCACCGTCGAGAAGAACAGGGCCTCGGGGATGCGGGTGACGGCGAGCAGGTTCCGCTTGGCCAGGGTCAGGGTGTCCGAGACCGCCCACCGGAGCCTGCTGGCCAGGCTGTCCGAGTGGGGCGCCCGGGACGTCGACGGGTCGACCACGGCGGTGGTCATGACAGTTCTCCGGTGGCGATGGGCATGGCCTCGGTCGCGGCGCGCCTGCGGGCCCGGCGGCGCCTCACCTGGTCCGGGTCACCGGTCTCCTCGTTCTCGTCCTCGGCGCGCCGGCCGGTCAGCGCCAGGAACACGTCGTCGAGGCTGGGCTCCCGCAGGGTGAACGAGAGCGGCACGATCCCCTGCTGGTCGAGTGCCCGGAGGCCGGCCATGGCCGCCCTCGGCCCGTCGTCGACGGTCACCTCGACCACCGTCCCGTTGAGCGAGGTGGCGTGGTCGCCCAGGGTGTCGAGCAGGGGAGCGGTGCGGGCCGCGTCCTCCATGGTCGCCAGGCCGACCTCGAGGACGGTCGCACCCAGGTCGGCCTTCAACTCGGCGGGCGTGCCCCCGGCGATGACGTGCCCGTGGTCGAGCACGGCCAGGGTGCTGGCCAGCCGGTCGGCCTCCTCGAGGTACTGCGTGGTGAGCAGCACGGTGGTCCCCCCGCCGACCAGGCTCTCGATGACCTCCCAGAGGTCGTTCCGGCTCTGGGGGTCGAG
>CAZNLF010000248.1:0-4553 GCA_964573595.1 uncultured Acidimicrobiaceae bacterium
CCGTTGGCCCCCATGACCAGCCGGCCCAGGTTCACCGGATGGAGGCCGTCGACGTCCTTGTCCGGGTCGACCGCCAGCAGGACGCGCTCCTCGTCGAGGCCGGCCGGCAACGGCAGCTGGACCAGGTAGGCATGGATCTTCGGGTCGGCGTTGAACCGGGCCACCACCGCCTCGAGCTCGGACTGTGCGACGTCGGCGGGCAGGTGCTCGTGGGCGGAGTTGATGCCCACCTCGGCGCAGTCGGCATGCTTCATCGCCACGTACCGGGCACTCGGCCCGTCGTCACCGACCAGGATCGTGCCGAGGCCGACCTCGACGCCGGCGCTCCGGAGCCTCGCCACCTTGTCGGTCACCTCCGCCCTGATCCTGCTGGCCAGAAGCTCGCCGTCGAGCACTGTCGCCGTCATTTCCACTCCTGTCCGCGTGCCGCACCCGGCACTCCCGAGCCATTCTCCCTCAGCGCCGCCACGAGCCGGCGCATCAGTGCCGGAAGTGGCGTTCGCCGCCGGCCATGACTACGGCGATCCCCACCTCGTCGGCGGCGGCGACGACCTCGCCGTCACGGATCGACCCCCCCGGCTGGACCACGGCGGCCACCCCGGCCTCGGCCAGCACGAGAAGTCCGTCGGGAAAGGGGAAGAAGGCGTCGCTCGCCGCCGCGGCGCCCGCCGCACGGGTGCCGGCCTTCGACACCGCGATCTCGGCGGCGACGACCCGGGACTGCTGCCCGGCACCCACGCCCACCGCCTGGCCGCCGTTCACGACGGCGATGGCGTTCGAGGTGGTCCGGGCGCAGACGATCCACGCCAGCGCCAGATCGCGCCACTGGTCCTCCGTGGGGCTGGCCTTGGTCGCCACCTCCCACGAGGCGGGGTCGACGAGGAACCGGTCGGGGCCCTGGACGAGGACGCTCGCCCCCAGGCCCCGGATCTGCCTCACCACCGGCTCGGGCGAAGGGGCCGTGAGCAGGCGGGTGGCCTTCCGTTTCGACGAGAGCCGGGCCAGCGCCTCGTCGTCGTAGGACGGGGCGATGATGACGTCGGCCTGTGGTCCGTCGGCGATGACCTCGGCCACGGCCGGGGTCACCGGGCCGCCGACGGCCACGATGCCCCCGAACGCCGACTGGGGATCGCACTCGAGTGCGCGCTGGTAGGCGGCCACCAGATCGGCGGCCACGGCTGCCCCGCACGGGTTGGCGTGCTTGATGATGGCCACGGCGACCTCCGGCCCGTCCCGACCGGGCAGTTCATGGACGAGCCGCCACGCCGCATCGGCGTCGAAGATGTTGAGATAGGAGAGTTCCTTGCCACCGTGCTGGACGACGTCGTCCCACCACGAGTGCTGGCCGACGATCCGGTAGCGGGCGCCCTGTTGGTGGGGGTTCTCCCCGTAACGCATCGAACCCGCCCGCTCGAGGACCAGGTGGATGGTCGGGGGGAGCAGGGCGGCCGTCTCGAACGTGTCGGTGGCGAGATCGTCGGGGGTGGGAGGCTCCTGCTCGTCGAGCCAGGCGACGATGGCGGCGTCGTAGCCGGCGGTGTGGGCGAATGCCTCCCGGGCCAGCCGCTGGCGGGTGTCGAGGGACAGCGTGCCGGAGGCCCTCAGCTCGTCGAGGACGGCGCCGTACTCGGCGGGCTCGACGACGATGCCGACGTGATCGTGGTTCTTCGCGGCCGCACGCACCATGGTCGGCCCACCAACGTCGATGAGCTCGACGGAGGGGTCGGACGTGAACGGGTAGAGGTTGCACACCACCAGGTCGATCAGCCCGATGCCCAAGCGCTCGATGTCCTCCAGGTGCTCGGGCTTGGACCGGTCGGCCAGGATCCCGCCGTGGATGGTCGGGTGCAGCGTCTTGACCCGGCCACCGAGCATCTCCGGTGCGCCGGTCAGCTCGGCGACCTCGATGTGGTCGATCCCCGCCGTGGCGAGTGCGGCCGACGTGCCCCCGCTCGACACCAGCTCCCATCCCAGATCGGTGAGCCCCTGGGCCAGTTCGGTGATCCCGGTCTTGTCGTAGACGGACAGCAATGCCCTCATGGTGCAACCTCCGATGGTGATCCTGGCCCATCCCCCACCGTGGTCGCCAACCCGTCCATGAACGAACGGATGGTCTCGGGGTAGAGGGAGCGTTCGACCGTCTTGATCCTCTCGTGCAACGTGTCCTCCGAATCATCGGCGAGCACCGGCACGGACGCCTGAGCCAGCACGGGTCCGGCATCCATCTCCAGTGTGGCGATGTGCACCGTGGTGCCGGTCACTGTCGCCCCGGCGGCCAGTGCGTCGGCCACCGCGTGCCAGCCGGGGAAGGCCGGGAGCAGGGCGGGATGGGTGTTCAGGATGCGCCCGGGGTAGGCGTCATGGACCGGCTGGCCGAGCACGGTACCGAAACCGGCCATGGCCACGACATCGATCCGGTGGGAGGCAAGGGCCAGCGTCACCCTCTCGGTATACCCGTGGCGATCGAACGAGGCTCCGTATCCCCCGTAGGCGTTGCGGTCGACGAGTTCGGCAGGGATGGATGCGGAGGTGGCGATCTCGAGGGCGCGGCAACGCCGGTCGGCGATCACCACGCGAACCGGCAAACCCGCCGAGATGATCGCCTCGAGGATGGTGCCGCTGCCCGAGGCCAGGACTCCGAGCCGCAGGTCCTTCCGACCGCTGGCTGGAGGAGAATCGGCGACCACGGGCGCACGCTACCAGCGCCGATGGTCAGCAACGCCCGGGAGGTCCGGTCTCCGCCGACCCCCGGTCCACGAGGTCCGGGGTGTCCACTTGGACCGGGGCGACGTGGCCCGACCGGCCTGCCTCCGGTGCGGTGCCAACGTCGCTCGGTCCCCCCTGCCCAGGGGATGCCCCTCGTGATGGGTGTATCGGCAGGACCGGGCCGGATCCGAAGGGAAAGTTTGCGTCCAGCCGATGCCCGGCACAGGGCTGCCTCGGCCGATCACTTTTGGAAATAACATGCGATCGGCATGTTATTTTCAAATTCGATACGCCGAGGGACACCGGTCCGGGCGCGGCGGACGCCAGGCCGGGCCGGGGCTACCGCTCGAGCGAACGGATGAGGGTCTCGTCGAATTCGAGCAACGTGGCCAGCAGCGCGTCGCAGAATCCCCAGCGGGGGGAGTCGAACGCCGCCGGCTCGGGAACGGCCACGACGCGCATGCGCGCCGCCTTGGCCGAGATGGCACCGTTGAACGAGTCCTCGATCGCCAGGCAGCCGGCCGGGTCGATCCCGAGCTTCGCCGCCGTGGACAGATAGGCGCCCGGGTGTGGCTTGCCGAGGGGCTCCCACTCGGCCGAGTGCCAGGTGGTGACCGCGTCGGCGATGCCCAGCCGTCGCAACGCTGCCTCGATGACGACGGCGTAGGAGCCGGAGCAGACGGCGACCGGGAGGGACAGCCGCGCACAGATGGCGACGGCCTCGAGGGACCCGGGCATGGGCTCGCCGGCTTGGACGATCAGTTCGGCCACCCGCCCGGTGATGCTCCGCTCCACCTCCGCCGGGGTCATGCCGTCCCAGGGGAACCGCCGCCACCAGTGCCGGACGGCATCGTCGATGCGGAGGCCCATCGTCTGGCGGACGTCGGTCTCGGTCAGTCGGAGGCCGACGGTGGCGAACACCTCGATCTCGGCGCGGCGCCAGAACGGCTCCGAGTCGATGAGCAGACCGTCGAGATCGAAGATGACCGCATCGATGGAGCGGCCACCGAGCGCGTCGGCCGACGGGACCCCGGTGCTCAGGCCAGCTTCCGGACGACGTCGACCATCGCCTCTCCGGCCTCGGTCGGGTTGAGGGCGACGGTCACCCCGGCGGCGGACAGCGCGTCCATCTTGGCGCGGGCGGTCCCTTTGGACCCCGAGATGATCGCCCCGGCATGTCCCATCTTGCGGCCCGGGGGTGCGGTGACCCCGGCCACGTAGGAGACCACCGGCTTGGTGACGGACGAGGCGATGAACTCGGCCGCCTCCTCCTCGGCTGACCCGCCGATCTCGCCGATCATCATGACCGCCCGGGTGTCCGCATCACCCTCGAAGGCGGCCAGGCAGTCGATGAAGCTGGTCCCGGGGACGGGATCGCCACCGATGCCCACACAGGTGGTCTGGCCGACCCCCTGCTGAGACAGCTCGTGCAGGGCCTGGTAGGTCAGCGTTCCCGAACGGCTCACGATCCCCACCGGGCCGCCGGGCAGCGCGATGTCGCCGGAGGTGATGCCGATGTTGCACTTCCCCGGCGAGATGATGCCCGGGCAGTTCGGCCCGAGCAGCCGGGTACCCGGGAAGTCGCGGACCAGTCGGTTGTACGCCAGCGCCTCGTCGATGGCGGGTATGCCCTCGGTGATGCACACGACGAACGGCACCCCGGCCGCGGCGGCCTCGACGATGGCCTCGGCGGCGAACTTCGGGGGGACCGAGATGAACGAGGCGTTGGCGCCGGTGGCCTCGACCGCCTCGGCCACGGTGGCGAACACCGGGATGCCCTCGATCTCCTCGCCGCCGCGCTTGGGATTGGTGCCGGCCACCACCTGGGTGCCGTAGGCCCGGTTGCG
>CAZNLF010000249.1:0-4533 GCA_964573595.1 uncultured Acidimicrobiaceae bacterium
GATCCCCTCCATCTTCGACCGGTCCACCCGGTCACGGAGCCCGCACCCCTGGCCCAACGCGTCGGCGGCCATGGCGAACTGGTGGAGGGTGAACTGCTCGCGCAGCCGGAATCCGAGCAAGGCCGCCATCCCGGCGTAGACCTCTACGACCCGGTCGGTGAAGGCGTCGTACCCGGAAACCAGGGCCCTTTCGATCCGCTGCCGGCGATCGGTGGGCTCGTCGAACGCGGCCAACGCCCACACGGCGATCGACAACGGCCAGTAGCTCGACTGGCGCACCGCGTCCACGTTGGCCGCTCCCCCGATCCGACAGAGCTCGCGCAGTGCCTCCGTGCGGGCCGGCGGCGAAGAGACGTCGACGGCGGACAGGATCGGTCCGACGGCCATGACCGTCCGATCGATCTCGTCCTGGTTCTCGTCCCGGGCGATGGCCACCAGCACCTCGGTCTGGAACTCGGCCTGGTTCTGCCACACCCGGCGGATCACCGAAGCGTTGGTGAGCCGGACGCCGGTGTCCTTCTCCACCCTGTCGAAGACCCTCTTGAAGGTCAGCATCTCGGCGCCGGACCCGAGGCCCTCCTCGCGGAGTATGGACTGGCCGGTGCGAAGGAGCAGCTCACGTAGTTCGTCCCGGTTGCGCCTCGGCTGTGTCCCCGCCACTGCTCGAACCCCCTGCCAGCCTCATGGCCCCGTCGCCACCCAATCTTCGACCAGAGCGAGTGGACATTTCAACCGGTGGACGGGGCGCCCGGTGACGACCCGGATCTCGACGGGCGGACGGTCACAGAAGGCCGATCCGCTCCCGGTTTTGCGTCAACTGCCGTCGGGAAAGCCGCCCCGGTGCAGCGCCGTCGGATGGTGCGGCAACCCGGCCCCTACCCGCCCCGAGGCCCGCCACCGTCGGGGTACGGGCGAAGGCCGTCGAAGAGCGGGGACCACGGTCTTCGCCGGCCGCACCGGTCCGCTCGGGCCTAAGATGCCACCTTCCACCCGGCCCGCACCCGAGCGGCGGCACCTGCTCGACCGAGAGGACTCCGAAGCCACGATGCGACGCGACGGCAACGACCATCCCCATTCCGGGCGAGGAAGGGCGGGCGCGGACGGATCCCTCCGGGTGCCCCGGTTCGGCCCCCCTCGACACGGCTCGTCCGGGAGCGACCTGGCGTGACCAAGGATCCCCATCTCACCGCCCTCGAGATCGCCCGCAAGGCGACCCTCGTACCGGTCACCACCATCGCCTCCGAGATCGGGATCGGAACCGAGCTCCTCGAGCCGTACGGCGAGTTCGTGGCCAAGGTGAAGCTCGACGCCATCGCCGAGCTCGCCGACCGACCGAAGGCCCGCTACGTGGTGGTGACCGCCGTCACCCCCACCCCCCTCGGCGAGGGGAAGACGACGACGACCATCGGACTGGCCCAGGGGATGGCCCGCATCGGCCGGCGGGCCACCGCAGCCATCCGACAGGCCTCGATGGGGCCCACCTTCGGGATCAAGGGCGGGGCCGCCGGCGGCGGCTACAGCCAGGCGGCACCCTTCGAGGCACTCAACTTGCACCTGACCGGCGACATGCACGCGGTCACGGCTGCGCACAACACGCTCTCGGCCATGGTCGACAACCACCTCTACCAGGGCAACCAGCTCGACCTCGATCCCCACACCATCACCTGGCGACGGGTGCTCGACGTCAACGACCGGTCACTCCGCAACATCGTCGCCGGACTCGGCACCGCTGAGGACGGCATCCCGCGCCAGACCGGGTTCGACATCACGGCGGCCTCCGAGGTGATGGCCGTCCTCGCCCTGTCCACCACCTTGGCCGACCTGCGCCGACGACTCGGTCGGATCGTGGTCGGGTTCACGACCGACCACAGGCCGGTGACCGCCGAGCAACTCCGTGCGGCCGGGGCCATGGCGGTGATCATGCGGGACGCCATCAAGCCGAACCTGCTCCAGACGCTCGAGAACACCCCGGTCCTGGTCCACGCCGGCCCGTTCGGGAACATCGCCCACGGGAACTCGTCGATCATCGCCGACCTCATCGGGATCCACACCGGCGACTACCTGATCACCGAGGCCGGCTTCGGCGCCGACATGGGGGCGGAGCGGTTCTTCAACATCAAGTGCCGCGAGTCCGGCCTGGTCCCCGACGCCGCCGTCGTCGTCACCACGGTTCGGGCCCTCAAGTCCCACTCGGGTGCGCACCGGATCGTGGCCGGCCGGCCGCTACCCCCGGCGCTGCTCGAGGAGAACCCCGACGAGGTCCACGTGGGTGGAGCCAACCTGCGCAAGCAGCTCGAGAACGTGCTGCTCCACGGGGTCACCCCGGTCGTGGCCATCAACGCCTTCCCCGGCGACTTCGACTCGGAGTACCGCGCCATCCACGAGATCGCAGCGTCGATGGGTGTCCGCTCCGCGGTCACCACCCACTTCGCCGAAGGAGGGGCGGGGGCCACCGAACTGGCCCACGCCGTCGTGGCGGCTGCCGACGAACCGAGCGAGTTCCGCTTCCTCTACCCCCTCGAGTCCCCGCTGGCCCGGAAGATCGAGACCATCGCCACCGACGTGTACGGGGCCGACGGAGCCGACTTCTCGCCGGCCGCCACGCGCCGCCTCGAGCTGTTCGAGGCCAACGGGCTCGGCGACCTGCCCATCTGCATCGCCAAGACCCATCTGTCAATCTCGTCGGATCCCGGCCTCAAGGGTGCGCCCACCGGGTGGCGGCTTCCGGTGCGGGAGGTCCGGGCCTCGGCGGGGGCCGGCTTCATCTACGCCATCTGCGGTGACATGCGCACCATGCCCGGGCTGAGCGCCCATCCGGCGGCCGAGCACATCGACCTCGACGAGAACGGCGAGATCACCGGGCTCTCGTGAGCCCGGCCGGCGGTCATGCCGCCGTGGGCTCCCCGGTCTTCACGACCTCCACCTCGCGGCCGACCGACCCCACCGATCGGCGGAGTGCTCAGGCCACGGTTCATCGTCCCCGGCGTAGTGCGCCCGGGACCGAGGCTCCGGACCGCCCTACTGGCGGTAGTCCTCCACCGTTCCCTCCGGCCGCACCGCAGCCTGGTCCGGGTCGCGTCCGGCACTGCGCAGGGCCCGCCGCTGGCGCAGGAGGTCCCAGAGCTGGTCGAGGGTGAGCTCGATGCCTCGCAGCCGCTTCTCCTCGTCGGCCGAGAGCCCCTCGCCCACGTGCTGCTCCTCGAGTCGCTTCTCCTCGTCGGCCAGGCCTCCGATCCTCGAGATGATCTCATGGTCGTCCACGGCTCGCTCCTTCGCTCGGCGGGCGCGCTGGCCCGGCGGCACCAGCGTAGAGGGAACCGTCCCGACGCTCGTCAGCGCGGGGCGCGGGGCATACCGAGCCCGACCATGGCCACGATGTCCCGTTGGACCTCGTTGGTGCCACCCCCGAAGGTGAAGATCGTCTGGCCGCGCGACTGGTGTTCGAGGCGCCCCTCGAGGACGGCACCGGGAGACCCGGCGGGCAGGTAGCCGGCCTGTCCCACGATCTCGAGCAGCAACCGGTAGGCCTCGAGGGCGAACTCGGTCCCGAACACCTTGGTGGCGGAGGCGTCGGCGGGATTGAGCCCCTTGTCGGCGGCCCAGGCGACCTTCCAGTTGACCAGCTTGAGGAACTCGGCCCTCGCGGTCAGGCGGGCCAGCTGCACCTGCACCCACTGGCGGTCGATCACCCGACGGCCGTCGGCGAGCTTCTCCTCCGCGGCCCACCGTCGGACCTCGTCGATGCTGCGGAGGATGCCCGACACCGGGCAGATGGCCACCCGCTCGTGATTCAGCTGGTTGGTGATGAGCTTCCAGCCCTGGTTCTCCTCGCCGACGCGGTCGGTCGCCGGCACCCGGACTCCGTCGTAATAGGTCGAGCTGGTGAACTCCCCGGCCACCGTGCGCAGTGGGGTCCAGTGGAACCCCCGGCTGTCGGTCGGCACGATGAACACGGACAGGCCCTTGTGCTTGGGCGCCTCCGGATCGGTCCGGGCGGCCAACCACACGAAGTCGGCGTACTGGATAGCGCTGGTGTACAGCTTCTCGCCGTCGATCACGTACTCGTCGCCGTCGCGGACCGCCCGGGTCCGCAACGACGCCAGATCGGTGCCGGCGGTGGGCTCGGTGTACCCGATCGAGAAGTGGGTCGTGCCCCCCAGGATCCCCGGGAGGAACCGCCGGCGCTGTTCGTCGGTCCCGAGCGCCATGAGGGTCGGGCCCACGCTGTTGAGCGTGAGGAGGGGCAACGGCACCCCGGCCCAGTGGGACTCCTCGACGAAGATCATCTGTTCGACGGGCCCTCGTCCCTGCCCGCCGTACTCGACGGGCCAACCCAGTCCCAGCCAACCGTCCTCGCCCATGCGGCGGATGGCTCTGGTGTAGCTCGGCTCGTCGTCGTCAGCCGCCTCCAACTCACCGGAGAGCCGCCCGAAGTAGGTCCGGAGCTTGGCCTTCAGCTCCTCCTGTTCGTCTGTCAGCGCCAGATGCATCAGGCCCCTCCCGAGGTCGGGCTCACCATAACAACCACCGGTG
>CAZNLF010000250.1:0-4522 GCA_964573595.1 uncultured Acidimicrobiaceae bacterium
GCGCCGGGACGCCACCTCGGAGCCGAACCTCGAGGCGCCGCCCCGATCGGGCAGTGCGCCGTCGAACAGCAGCTGCCAGACGTCCTCCAGCGAGCGTCGGGCGGCGAGGTCGGTGGCCGAGTACTGCCGGTAGTGGAAGAACCCCTGCAGGCCCCGCACGTCACCGATCGTCGTCTCGGCGACGACAACGCCCTCGAGGCCCCGTGGCACGTCGGCGCCGGCCTCGTCCGTCGGACGGATCTGGGCCACGGCGAGCAGGTCCCGGATGGAGACGACACCCACCAGCGAGCCCCGGTCGACCACCGGCAGATGGCGGTAGTGGTGATGGGAGAGACCGGCCCAGGCCGCGCCGACCTCCTCGTCGAGGGCGAGCACGTCCGGATCCGGGGTCATCCACCGCCGGACCGGCTCGACCGAGGGGTCGACCCGGGTGGCGGACGCACGGAGCAGGTCCCGCTCGGTCAGGATCCCCACGACCGCGGGGCCGTCGGTGATCACGACCGATCCGATCTGCTGGGCGTCCATCATCGAGGTCGCCTCGCCCAGCGAGGCCCCGGCGGAGCACGTCACCGGGGGCGACGACATCAGATCGTGGACGGCGGTGCCCATGGCTCTCTCCTCGTGGTCGACGGCCCTGTGCCGCATCCCGGGCCTCTCCCCGGTCCTGCGTTTTCCTTCCAGTGTGACGGCTGGGGGGCACGAAGTAAACATTGATCAAGTCAATGTCATCACGTCAGTGTCATCAAGTCAGTGTCATACAGTGGGGTCTGTGGCGAGGATGCTGGAAAGCGAGGAGGCGGCTCGGCGCCTGGGCGTCAAGGTGAACACGCTGTACGCCTATGTGAGCCGTGGGCTGCTCGTCTCGCGGCCGGCCCCCTCCGGGCGTCGGCGCAGCCTGTTCGACGTCGACGAGGTGGAGCGCCTGGCTCGGCGGTCCCGGGGGGGGAAGGCCGTCGAGACCAGGATGGCCACCATCACGACGGGCATCACCCAGCTCACCGACGACGGGCCGATCTACCGGGGACGGCCGGCGGTCGAGCTCGCCACCACGGCCACCTTCGAGGAGGTGGCGACCTGGTTGTGGCGTGCGGAGGGCGAGGTTCCGCCGTGGGTCCCCCTCGACGTCGGTCCGCCCCCGCCGATCGGCCCGTCGGACCGCATCCGGTGGGCGGTGGTCATGGCCGGGGCGCTCGACCGGCTGCGAGCCGATCTGCGGCCCGAGTCGGTGCTCCGGCGGGCGGCCCAGTTGGCGGCGACGATGGTCGACGTGCTCCCGGTGCCCGAGGGCGGCCCCACGGCGTCGGAGCACGGGGGAGCGCGGGAGCAAACCACGTCGATGGCCGATCGGTTGGCTTCGAAGTTCCTTCCTGCCCCCGACGAGTCCATGGTCCGGTGGGTCAACGCCGCACTGGTCCTGATGGCCGACCACGAGCTCGCCACCTCCACCCTGGCGGCACGGGTGGCGGCGTCCACCCGTGCCGATCTCTATGACGCGGTGCTGGCGGGCCTCGGCACCATCGCCGGACCGCTGCACGGGGGCGCGAGCCAACAGGCATACGGGCTCCTGGTCGACGCCGAGCGACACGGGGTGGAACGGGCGGTGGACGAGACGCTCCGGTGGCAGGGCGTGCTGCCCGGCTTCGGCCACTCGGTCTACAAGCGGGGCGACGCCCGCTTCGACCTCCTTCTCGAGCTGCTCGAACCGCTGATGACACCCACCCGGTGGGCCATGGTCTCCTCGATGGTCCAGTTGACCGGTGACCACGACATCCCGCCCCCCAACGTGGACCTCGCCCTGGCCGCCGCGGCCTGGGCCACGGGGATGCCCCCCGACTTCGGCCGCACCCTCTTCACGGTGGCCCGCGTGGCCGGGTGGACGGCCCACTATCTCGAAGAGCTGGAGGAGCGCCCGCTTCGCTATCGCGCCCGCGCCGTGTATTCCGCGACGGCGAACGCGACGGCACCGTCACCGGCCACGCGGCCGACGGGGGTCCAGGGCCCCGACCATGCGGCCGGCCCCTGAGGCGGGCCCCTGGGGATCGGCCCACCGGAGGCGTACGCTTCGGGCATGACCCTCCCCGCCCCGCACCCCGACCGCACCTGCCTCGTCACCGGCGCATCGTCGGGCATCGGCGAGGAGATCTCCCGCCTGCTGGCCCGCCGCGGGCTCGGGGTGACACTGGTGGCCCGGCGCGAGGCGAAGCTCCGGTCCCTGGCTGACGAGCTGGCCTCGGAGAGCGGGGTCCGTGCCGAGGTCATCGTGGCCGATCTCACCGACGAGGCGTCGCGTACTCACATCGCGACCGAGCTCGAGTCCCGGTCGTTGGCGGTGAACGTGCTGGTCAACAACGCCGGCTTCTCCACGGCCGGCCCGGTCTACCGGGCGGACCCGGGTGCCGAGCTGGCCATGGTGCGCACCGACGTCGAGGCCGTGGTGCACCTGTGCACCCTCTTCCTGCCGGGCATGGTGGAGCGCCGGAGCGGAGCGGTGCTCAACGTCGCGTCGACGGCTGCCTACCAGCCCCTCCCCGGCCAGGCGGCCTACGGGGCGTCCAAGGCGTTCGTCCTCTCCTACACCCATGCCATCCGGGGGGAGCTGCGCCCCACCGGGGTGACCGCCACGGCGCTGTGCCCGGGGCCGGTGGAGACCGGGTTCGCCGAGGCGGCGGGGTTCTCGGACGACGAGTTCACCGGTGCCCTCCCCAAGGTCATGCTGGTGCCGGTGGCGGACGTGGCCAAGGCGGCGGTCTCCGGCATGGATGCCAACAAGGCGGTGGTGGTCCCCGGGGCGGCCAACCGCGCGTCGGCGGCTGCGGGGTGGCTCACCCCCCGCCGGCTGCTGGTGCCGGCGGTGGCCAGGTTCCACCCCGCGCTCGGTAACTGAGCCGCGTCCCTCTTGACCACCGGGTCCTGGCGTCGGTGCCTGGTGTCGGCCGGCCTCGACATCGTGTGCGTCCTGGTGTTCGTGGCCATCGGCCGCTCCGCCCACACTGTCGGCGTCACCGCGTCCGGCATCGCCTCGACGTCGTGGCCGTTCCTGGCTGGTGCCGCGCTCGGGTGGGCGGCCGTCCGCGGGTGGCGGAAGCCGTTCGAGGTCGTGCCGACCGGGGTGGTGGTCTGGTTGTCGTGTGTCGTGGTGGGCATGGTCCTGCGGGTGGTTGCCGGGCAGGGGACCGCGGCCGCGTTCGTGGCGGTGGCCCTGGCCTTCCTCGGCATGGAGCTCCTCGGCTGGCGGCTGTCGGTCCGCGTCGCCCTGCACCACCGCGGGCCGGTGGCGGGACGCCGCGCTCCACGGCACTGACCTCGTGAGCGGAGGATCTCGGGCCTCACCAGAGGGACTCGGGGGCTTTCCGACGCCGCCGGCCGATGGGGCTGGCGCGACCGTGCCCGTCAGGTCATGGATGTCCCGTTCTTCATCGTCATCGCCATCCTCGCCGTTGCCGTGGTGCCGATCGTCCTCATGACCCGCACCGAGCACAGGGACCTCCACGGTCCGCCGGACGAGCGGCTCCGCCGGTTCCGCCGGTTCCGCCATCGGAGGGTACCGGTGGCGGACAACCTGGCCGTCTACACCCACCCCAGGGGCCGGAGTCCCAGGACAAGCAGTAGCACCGCCGGCGCTCCGGGCGATAGGAGGACAGCGGTCCGGCGTTACTCTGTCGCCGTGTCCGATTCCTGCTGTGCGCCGAACAGGGGATCGGGTCCGCACGGATCGCCCGGCGAGGTGCCGGCGAGATCGGCGGGCCGGGTACCGACGACGCTGGTAGCCGTCCCCGGTGGCCGGTTCCAGATCGGCGACGCCTCGGAGTGGGCGTATCCGGGGGACGGCGAGGGCCCGGTCCACGATGTGGTCCTGGCGCCGTTCGGGATCGACAGCGTCGCGGTGACCAACACTCGCTTCGCCGCATTCGTCGCCGACACCGGCTGGCGCACCGACGCCGAGCGGTACGGGTGGTCCTTCGTCTTCGCCGGGCTTCTCCCCGACGAGTTCCCACCGACCCGGGGCGTCGAGAGCGCCCTGTGGTGGCGCCAGGTCATGGGGGCGGACTGGCGGCATCCCGAGGGCCCGCAGTCCGACACCGCCGCACGCGCCGACCACCCCGTCGTCCACGTCTCGTGGAACGACGCAACCGCCTACTGCGCCTGGTCGGGCACCCGTCTGCCCACCGAGGCCGAATGGGAGGTGGCGGCCCGTGGTGGACTGCGGGGCAAGCCCTTCCCGTGGGGGACCGCGCTCGAGCCCGGGGGTAGACACCGGATGAACGTCTTCCAGGGTGAGTTCCCCGGTGGCAACACCGCGGCGGACGGCTACCTCGGCACTGCTCCGGTGGACGCGTTCGACGCCAACGGGTACGGCCTCTACAACGCCACCGGGAACGTCTGGGAGTGGTGCGCCGACTGGTTCGACGCCGCCTACTACGAGCGGGCGCCCATCGACGCACCGATCGGGCCGGCGACGGGGAGCTCCCGGGTCCAGCGCGGCGGTTCCTACCTGTGCCACGCCTCGTACTGCCGGAGGTAC
>CAZNLF010000251.1:0-1437 GCA_964573595.1 uncultured Acidimicrobiaceae bacterium
CCGTCCGGAAAGTCACTCTGCTGAGGCCATGCCGGCACTTTCACCGGAACTTCGCGAGCTGATCGAGTCTGGACCGATGGCCCACCTCAGCACCAACAACCCCGACGGGAGCCCTCAGGTAACGGTCATCTGGGTTGGGCTGGATGGTGACGAACTGGTGAGCACCCACATGCGGGAAAACGTCAAGCTCCGGAACATCAGACGGGACCCCCGAGTCGCGCTCTCGTTCGACGCACCGCGAGAGCCCGGAGTCTGGATCAATCCCTATGCAGTCGTCTACGCACAGGCGACAGTGGAACCCAGCGCTCGCATCTGGGACCTGATGGCCAGGCATGCGAAGGTCTACGTCTCACCGGATGCTGAATTGCCTGTTCCGGAGGGGGCGGAGTCCGGTTTCATCGTGCGGTACACGATCACCCGAATCGGTGGCGTCGGCCCATGGGCGACAAGCCCTGCGCTCTGATCTGTTCACTCGGCTGCCCAAGCGCCACCCTCGTACCCTCCGTACCGGCACTCGATGATCACCCATGGGTAGGGGAGCCGTCATCCATTGGCAAAGGCTCGATGCCGGCGGACGGGTATCTCCGATGTGCTGGCCGAGGATCCCCAACTTATTCTCAATGTTCGCGTCCGGACCTTCGAGACAAACCCTCAGGGGTGCCAGGGGCTCGGCCGCCGCCGCCCCTCGGTCAAACCCGGTGGTCACCCAATGGATCTATGGGGCTGTGCAGGGACAGGCCGCCGTCGCACGGCACGATCTGGCCGGTCATCCAGTGCATGGCGTGGATGGCCTCGACCGCTTCGGCGATGTCGTCGGCCGTGCCCAGTCGTCTAAGGGCGGTTCGTTCGGCGACTCCCTCCAGCCAGGCACCGCTACGGGGCGCCCGGCCAAGCATGGGGGTGTCCGTCACCCCGGGGGCGATCCCGTTCACCCGCACCTCGGGTGCCCACTCGGCGGCGGCCACGGCGATGAGCATGTCGAGGGCCGCCTTGGATGCGCAGTAGAGGCCCATCGACTGGTCGGCCAGGCGGGCGCTCACGCTGCTGGTGGCGACGATCGAGCCGCCGTCCCCAGCCCGCATGGGACCGGCCAGGGCCCGCATGACCAGCCAGACCCCCTTGGCGTTGACGCCGACCACCCGGTCCCAGTCCGCAGCTGGGGTATCGGCCAGCAGACCGGAGTGGCCGATGCCGGCGGTGACGGTGACCAGGCCGGGGACGCCGAACCGGGCCACGGTGTCAGCCGTGGCCGCCTCGATCTGCTCGGGGTCGAGGATGTCGCACTCGAGGTCGCCCCCGGAGCGGTCCCAGGTGAGCACCTCGATCCCGGCCGTCCGCTGCCGTTCGGCCACCGCTGCGCCGATCCCCGAGCCACCACCAACGACCACCGCGGGCATGGGCGCCGTCATGCCGGTCTCTCAGCTCGTCTGCACCCGG
>CAZNLF010000251.1:1537-4521 GCA_964573595.1 uncultured Acidimicrobiaceae bacterium
CGACATGGCACGCATGGTTGCTCCCGTTCTCCAGCGACAGGGGTGGAGGGGAAATCTATACTCTCGCCCATACTTCCGTCCTTGACCGTGTTCCGACCGAAGACGACGGAGTGCCGGTGATCCACCACTCGGCCATCTGCGTCCGGGACCTCGAGGCCAGCCTGCGTTTCTGGCGCGATGGGCTCGGGTTCACCGTCCTCATGGACGAGCGGTTCCCGGGCGACTGGCCGACCCTCTTCGGGGCTCCGACCACCTCGCTGCGAGCGGTGTTCCTCGGCGATCCGTCCAGACCCGACACCGGTATCGTCGAGCTGGTCGACTTGGGGGCGGTCCCCGGGCACGAGGGCTCGGAGTCCGGGCCGCCATCCGCCGGGGTGTTGCTGCTCTCGGTCATCACCGACCTCGACGCCGCCCTGGGCCGGCTCGCCTCGCTCGGCCTCGGCGGGACGCCGCGCCGGATCCGGGTGGCCCGGGTAGGCCTGGCTGTGGTCACCGACCCCGACGGCGTGCGGGTCGAGCTGGTGGACTCGGGGGCCCGGGCCAATCTCGCCCACCTGACCGCCACCGATCCGGAGGACCGGTGACCACCACCGAGGTGGAGCGGGTCGAGGTCGCCATCATCGGGGCCGGGTTCGGCGGACTGGCCGCCGCCTACGAGCTGGCCGGTGCCGGGATCGACGACGTCGTCATCTTCGAGCGCAGCGACGGGGTCGGCGGTACCTGGCGCCAGAACCGCTACCCGGGGGCGGCGTGCGACGTGCCTTCGCACCTCTACAGCCTCTCGTTCGCCCCCAACCCCGACTGGTCCCGCACCTACGCCACCCAGCCCGAGATCCTGCGCTACATCGAGGACTGCTACGGCCGGTTCGACCTCCGCCGGCAGGTGCGCTGCTCCACGGAAATCGACTCGATGGCTTGGGACACGGACCGACACCTCTGGCAGCTGTCCGACCGGGACGGGGGCCGCTACGAGGCCCGGATCGTGGTCTCGGCCATCGGCTTGTTCAACACACCGTCCGTCCCCGACCTGCCCGGCCTCGACACCTTTGCCGGGACCGCCTTCCACTCGGCTCGCTGGGACCACCACCACGACCTCACCGGCCTGCGGGTGGCCGTCATCGGGACCGGGGCCAGCGCCGTCCAGATCGTTCCGGCCATCGCCGAGCGGGCCGGGCAGGTCGACGTCTACCAGCGGACCCCGGCCTGGGTGCTGCCCCGCAAGGACGAGCCCTACTCCGACGAGGAGCGGCGCATCTTCGCCGACCGGCCCGAGGTGGCCCGCCGCCTCCGGGACGAGCAGCACGACACCTTCGAGCACGCCACCACGTTCTTGACCGGTGATCCCACCGGTGCCGCGATCGAGGTGTTCGCCCGCGACTACCTGGCCCGCAAGGTGGCCGATCCCGAGCTGCGGGCCCGGCTGACCCCGGACTACCCGATCGGGTGCAAGCGGACGCTGGTGTCGAGCAGCTTCTACTCCGTCCTCCAGCGTGACGACGTGGAGCTTGTCACCGCCGGGATCGAACGGATCGGGCCAGGGTCAATCCGCACCGTCGACGGGGCCGAGCGGCCGTGCGACACCATCGTCCTCTGCACCGGCTTCCGCGCCACCGACTACCTGCGCGGTATCGCAGTCACCGGGCGGGATGGGGTCGACCTCCATCGGCGGTGGGCGGGCGTCCCCCGCGCCTACCACGGCCTGGCCGTCCCCGGGTTCCCGAACCTCTTCCTGTTGTACGGGCCCAACACCAACCAGGGCGGCAACTCGATCATTCTCATTCTCGAGGCCCAGGCTCGGTTCGTCGCCGGGACGCTCCGAACCATGCAGGAGCAGGGGACCACGGCCGTCGAGGTCCGCGCCGAGGCCATGGCGCGCTACATCGAAGACCTCGCCGACGCCCTCGAGGGGACGGTCTGGAACGGCGGCTGCGACAGCTACTTCCGGGCTGCCGGCGGTGAGATCGTGACCCAGTTGCCCCATACCTCGGGCCGGTACCGCCGCCAGATCGAGCGGTTCCCGGCCGGCGACCTCGAGCTCAGCGGGCCGCCCCGTTGATCACGTCTGCCGGTCAGCGGCGGCCGGCTGCGCCCCGGCCGATGGCTCGCATCTGCTCAACGCGTCGAAGCCCCTGCGGTCAATGGTGCCTCACGCGCCAAGTCCCCGGAGGCGCATCGCACCTTCGGGGACTTGAGGCTCGTTGAGGGTCAAGCGTCGCGGTGCGCTATCCGCATCGATGCTGCGGCCAAGACGATTGCGGCATAGACGCCGAGGACGGCGATGGCAGCTCCCGGCCTCAGAAGGCCCGCCGAATGGTTGACCGTGACGGCGGCCTCGAGTGCGGTCCCAGGCAGGTACTGACGGAGGGCGGCCGGAAGGAACTGGCCGAGCACAGCTCCTCCCACGATGACCAGCACCAGCGCCGTCGTTGCCCCTGCAGTGTGGCGGATGAGGCCGCCGAGACCGACCCCGATGATGGCAACGAGGCTCACTGCCAGGGCAGCGAAGACCAGAGCCCGGAGCACGCCGGGAGACCCGAAGGACACTTGGAGGTGCTTGCCGGCGAAGACCTGCTGACCGACTCCGAAACTGACCACGGCAGCCAGCAACGCCACCGGGAACGCGAACGCCGCGGTGACCGCAGCTTTGGCTGCCAGTACCAGGCGTCGGGTCGGTGTGGCGGTGAAGGTGGACCGGATCATCCCCGTCGAGTACTCGGCAGTAACGGCACGCACGGCGAGCGCCCCGAGCAGCACGGCGCCGACCAAGAAGAATCCCCCCAACGAGCAGGCCGTCGGGTCGAACGTGGCTCGCTGTGCGGCGGTCATGGTGGCCCATTGGTTGGTCTGGGAGATGCAGAGGACGGCACCCAAGCCGATGGAAATGGTGACGGCGATGACCGCCGTCCGCCAGGTGGAGGGCAGCGTGCGGAGCTTGGTCCACTCCGACTTGAGAACTCTGCTGGTCGGAGCCGTCCGTACCCGTC
>CAZNLF010000252.1:0-4503 GCA_964573595.1 uncultured Acidimicrobiaceae bacterium
TCGCCACCCTCGACACCCTGTCCCACGGACGGGTCATCTGCGGGGTGGGTGCCGGGCACGTGACCGAGGAGTTCGACCAGATGGGCCCCGAGTTCGGCCACCGGGGACCGGCGACCGACGAGGCCATCGCCGCGCTCGCCGCCGGGCTCGTCGACGAGTACCCGGTGCTCGAGGGGCCGAGGTGGAAGGCCTCCGGCCTGGGGCTCCGGCCACGACCGGTGCAGTCGCCGCGTCCGCCCATCTGGGTCGGCGGTTCGTCACCGGCCGCTCTCCGCCGGACCGCCCGGTTCGCCGACGGATGGCTGCCGCAGTCGTTGGGGCCGAACGTGGAGTTGTTGGCCGAACTGGCCAGGTTGCGGGAGCAGTACCGGGCCGGTGCCCCCCTCGACATCGGGGGGATCTCGGACTGCCTCTTCGTCGGCTCCCCACCGGCCGGGCTCGAGCTTCCCCCCGGGACGGTTGCCGGACCGGCCGAGCAGGTGGCCGAGTACCTGCGGGCGTTCCGGCGCGCCGGCGTGGGCCAGGTGCAGGTGCGCTTCCCCTCGCGGTCCGTCGGGGAGCTGTGCGACCAGGTCGGCGCCTTCGGGAGCGAGGTCGTCCCGCTCGTCGGCGGGTAACGGGCGGCGCCCCGCCTCAGGGGGTCGGGGTGGAGGAGGTGGCGCTGCGTCCTGGAGCGATGGTGGTGGTCGTCGTGCCCGAAGTACCGACCGTCCCCCTCACCGTCGTCGACGTGGTGGCCGGACCGCCCCGCGTCGTGGTGGTGGTCGACGGATACGTGGTGCTGGCTGAGGGATAGGTGGTGGTCGTCGTCGTGGTGGTGGGGGTGGGGGGCCGGGTGGTGGTCGTCGTCGTGGTGGTGGTGGCCGAAGCGGGAAGCTTGGTCGCCCCCGGGATCTCGTAGTCGCCGCTCGGCGTGTGGAGGACCACGGTCGACGTGCTGGCCGGTGGGTTGAAGTACAGCAGGGTGGCGAACCCGAGGAAGGCCAGCACCAACAGGAGCGTCGACCTCCGGATCGGGAAGCGCGGGTGCACGGGCACCGACATGAAACCCACGAGGGCGCTGTGCCTCTCCCCGGCGGGGCCGGACGCCGGGCGAGCGGCGTCCCGGTCGCCGGCGCCGGGGCCGGCAGCGCCGGCAGCGCTCTCCGTCCTCGCCATCCTCTCCGTCCTGGGCGCCGGTGTCGCGGCCGTGTCCTCGGGGTCGTCGGTCATGGGCGGCCTACGAGGCGTCGCCGATCGAGGGTGACATGACGCCCGCGCTCCGCAGCGCGGTGGCGGCGCGCAGCCTGATCTCGCGCGCCACCTCGAACTGGCGCCCGGGGAGCGTCCTGGCGATGAGCCGGAGCTGCACATAGCCGACGTCGATGGTCTCGACGCCCGCCACCACCGGGTCCCCGAGGAGGAGCCCGCTCCAGTGGGCGTCGGCGGCCATCGTCCCGACAACGTCCTTCAACAGGTCGGTGACCATGGCCAGGTCCTCGGTCACCGACACCGGAATGTCGATCACCGCCTTCGACCAGTCCTTGGACAGGTTGGTCACCTGGCGGAGTGCGCTGTTGGGCACGACCACCAGCTCCCCCTGCGCCGTGCGCAGCTTGGTGACCCGCAGTGTGAGCTCCTCGACGGTGCCGGTGACGCCCACCTGCTGGCCGGGCATGGAGAGCTCGATGAGGTCGCCGAAGGCGAACTGGTGCTCGGTCAGGAGGAAGAACCCGGCGAGGAGATCGCCGACCATCTGCTGGGCACCGAAGCCGAGCCCGATGCCGATGACCGTGGCCGGTGCCACGAGGGTGGTCAAGGGGAGGCCTAGGCGATCGAGGGCCAGGATGCCGGCGATGAAAGAGGCGAGCGCCACGACCGCCCACTCGACCGCCTCACTGACGGCTCGGGAGCGCTTGAGGCTCTCGGAGGCGAGGGTGCCCGCCTCTATCTGTCGGCGGATCTGACGGTCGATCCAACTGCGGCGCCGCGCCCCGAACCAGTGGGCGAAGCGCACGAGAACACCCGCACCCAACAGGATGACGACGGCCGGCAGGAGATGGTTCTGGAACCAGTGGTGGTCAATGGTCGGAACCTACCATCGACCCCGGGGAGGGTAACCACGGTTCCGGCCGGGTCGCCGGGCCGCCGGGCCGCCGGTGCGGGTGCGACGGTCGCCGGGTCGGGCGACCGCCCGAGCGGCCCCGTGCCGCGTGCCGTAAACTGACGGTCTGTCAGGTCCGCTCCGGGAGGGAACACCACCATGCTCGACTACGTGATCCGCAACGGCCTGGTCGTCGACGGCACCGGCGCGCCCGGGCGAGTCGCCGACGTGGGCATCCGCGACGGCAGGATCGCCGTGGTCGGCACGGTGGACGAGCAGGGTGCCACCGAGCTCAACGCGGAGGGCCTCGTGGTGGCACCGGGCATCATCGACCCCCACACCCACTACGACGCCCAGCTCTTCTGGGACCCGACCGCGTCGCCGTCCAACCTGCACGGGGTGACCACGGTGATCGGGGGCAACTGCGGGTTCACCCTGGCTCCGATCAAGGCGGCGGACCACGACTACATCCGCCGCATGATGGCCAAGGTCGAGGGCATGCCCCTGGTGGCCCTGGAGAACGGGATCGACTGGGACTGGACCACCTTCGGCGAGTACCTCGACCGGCTCGAGGGGAACCTCGGGGTCAACGCCGGCTTCCTCGTCGGCCACTGCGCCATCAGGCGCTGGGTGATGGGCTCCGACCGGGCCGCCGAGGTCGCATCCGACGAGGAGCTGGCCGCCATGACCAGGCTGCTGGCCGAGTCGATCGAAGCCGGCGGCCTCGGTTTCTCCTCGTCACAGTCGCGGACCCACTCCGACGGCGACGGCAACCCCATTTCGTCGCGCCATGCCGACCGTCGCGAGATGCTGGCCTTCTGCGAGGTGGTCCGTGATCACCCCGGCACCACGCTCGAGTACATCACCAACGGCTGCCTCGACACGTTCACCGACGAGGAGATCGACCTGATGGTGGCCATGACCACCACCGCCCGCCGGCCGCTCAACTGGAACCTGCTGACCATCGACTCGCGCACCCCCGACAAGACCGCCCGCCAGCTCGAGGCCTCGGACCGGGCCGCCGAGGAGGGCGGACGCATCGTCGCCCTGACCATGCCCACCCTGGTGCCGATGAACATGAGCTTCCGGACCCACTGCGCCCTCTTCCTGATCCCCGGGTGGGGAGACGTCATGGGCCTCCCCGCCGAGGAGCGCATCGAGAAGCTGCGCGATCCCGACGTGCGCGCCCACCTCGACGAGGTCGCCCACTCCGAGCAGGCCGGGGTGTTCCGCCGCCTGTCGCACTGGGCGAACTACATCATCGGCGACACCTTCGCACCGCAGAACGAGGGCCTGAGCTGGCGCGACGTCGGCTCGATCGCCGAGGAACAGGGCAAGGAGCCGTTCGACGCGCTGCTCGACCTGGTCATCGCCGACGACCTGCGGACGGTGCTGTGGCCGAAGGCCTCCGACGGCGACGACGCGTCGTGGCGGGCCCGGGTGGAGGTGTGGGACAACCCCGGGGCGATGGTCGGCGGCTCGGACGCCGGCGCCCATCTCGACCGCATGTGCGGGTCGAACTATCCGACCTCCTTCCTCGGCGACTGCCTCCGCAAGCGCAAGCTGGTTCCCCTGGAGCGGGCGGTCCAACTGATGACCGAGGCGCCGGCCGAGCTGTTCGGGCTGCGCGACCGGGGGCACGTGGCCGAGGGACTGGCCGCCGACCTGTTCGTGTTCGACCCCGAGACCGTCGGCTCCGAGCCGGCGACGCTGGTCAACGACCTCCCGGGGGGCAGCCCCCGCCTGGTCGCCGATGCCATCGGCGTCGTGCGGGTGCTGGTGAACGGGGTCGAGACGATCGCCGACGGCAAGCCGACCGGCAACCTGCCGGGAAGCCTCCTCAAGTCCGGACGCGACACGGTGACCGTCGACCCGTCAACGGTCGGCGCCTGACCGACTGCGCCCAGGGACGCCGTCGCACCCGGACGCCCGGCGCCCGGGTGCGGGCCGGCTCGATCTGCCGACCCGCGGGGGACGACCTACACTGCTGACGAATCGTCAGATCCGCCGCCCGCCGCCCGGGTGGTTCACGAGTACGACCGCCCCCCGCCGGACCAGGGACCGGGGGCCATCCACCATCGCGAAAGGGGACCCACCATGGGAGACCAGGTCACCAAGGACGAAACCCAGCTGTTCATCGGGGGGAAGTGGGTCGACGCCGGCAACGGCACCTACGACGTCATCAACCCCGCCACCGAGCGGCCGGTGGGCAAGGCCCCCAACGCGTCCACCGGCGACGCCGAGGACGCCGCCGCCGCCGCCAAGGAGGCGTTCCCGGCCTGGGCGGCCACGCCGGTCGAGGACCGGCTCGCCCTGCTGAAGGCGGCCAGTGCGGCCATCCGGACGAAGAACGACGACCTCGTGCCGCTGGTCATCGCCGAAACGGGGGCCACCGCCTCGGTGGGGTCCCGCATGCAGGT
>CAZNLF010000253.1:0-4499 GCA_964573595.1 uncultured Acidimicrobiaceae bacterium
CGTCCGCCAGCTGCGTCTCGCTCTTGATGTCGATGCGCCATCCGGTCAGGCGAGCGGCCAACCGGGCGTTCTGGCCCTCCTTGCCGATGGCCAGGGACAGCTGGTAGTCGCTGACGATCACCGTCGCCGTGCCGGTCTCGTCGTCCAGCCGGACCTCACGGACCCGAGCCGGGGCCAGGGCGGACTGGATCAGCTCGACCGGGTCGTCCGAGAAGGGCACCACGTCGACCCGCTCGCCACGGAGCTCGTTGGTGACCATCCGAACCCGTGATCCGCGGGCGCCCACGCACGCACCGACGGGGTCCACGTTCGGATCGTTCGACCACACGGCGATCTTCGTGCGATGACCGGGCTCACGGGCGGCGGCCTTGATCTCGACCGCACCGGAGGAGATCTCGGGCACCTCCAGCTCGAACAGGCGCTTGATCAGGCCGGGGTGGCTCCGGCTGACCACGATCTGGGGGCCCTTGGTCGTCTTGCGCACCTCGACGATGTAGGCCTTCAGCCGGGCGCCGTGCTCGTAGCGCTCGTAGGAGACCTGCTCCGCCTGGGGCAGAAGGGCCTCGACCTTGCCCAGGTCGAGGAGCGTGTAGCGATTGTCGGTCTGCTGGACGATGCCCGTCACGATGTCACCCTCGCGACCGGCGTACTCCTCGTACTTGAGGTCGCGCTCCACCTCGCGGATGCGCTGAAGGATCACCTGCTTGGCCGTCTGGGCGGCGATCCGGCCGAAGTCGTCGGGTGTGTCGTCCCACTCGCGGGTGACATTCCCGTCCTCGTCGAGCTCCTGGCCGTAGACACGGATCTCACCCGACTCCGGGTCGATGGTGACCACAGCCTCCTCGGCGGCGTCGGGACGCCGCTTGTAGGCCGCGACGAGGGCATTGGCCAGGGCGTCGAGAAGGGTCTCGACGGAGATGCCCTTGTCTCGCGCGATCTGGCCGAGCGCGTCGAGGAACTCGAAGTTCGGCTTGCTCATGGGGTGACGACCTGCTTCCTCTTCTCCTCGGCCTTGGCTGACGATGCCCCACTCGCGGCGGCTTTGGGCTTGCTTCCCTTGGAGCGCGGCTCCGGTCCCCAGACGAAGACCGTCCGCGCCTTGTCGATGTCCGAGTAGGCCAGGCGCACGGGACCATCGGACCTCCCGTCCACCTCCAACGTCAGCCCCCCGTCGTCGGCGCCGACCAACCGTCCACGGAGCCTGCGGTCGCCGGGCACCTGGGGACGGGTCTTGACGGTGACCGTCTCGCCCACGGCCTTGGCGAAGTGGGACGGGGTGCGCAAGGAACGCTCCACCCCCGGGCTCGACACCTCGAGGGAGTACCTGCCCGGGATCGGGTCGATCTCGTCGAGCACGGCGGAGACGGCCCGGTTGGCGTCGGTCAGGGCCTGGAGGTCGACCCCGCCCGGGCGGTCCACGGTGACCAGGAGGACGCCCGACCGGAGCTCGACGTCGACCAGCTCGAGCTCGGCGGCAGCCAGCATCGGTTCGAGCACGGGGATGAGGTCCTCGACCATGTGCACTGCCTCCTCTCTGGGTTTTCGTCGTTCAGATGCGTCCTGTCCTGCACTTTCTTCGAAGCGTTCCGGACCAAAACAAAAGCGTGGGCTGTCCGCCCACGCTTTTACAGCGTCACTTCACTCCAACCGAACGGCAGGTCTAAAAGTATAGCAGCGGAGCCCTCGAGACGCGAGCGGTCCGACATCGAATTCTCGCCCGAATCGACCGGCGGGCGGCGGGTGGGTCGACCGCCCCGGAGAGGCGGCACCGGCAGGTCAGGCCGGGCGCCGGCATCGGTCCCGGGGCCGTGCCCCGGGCGGGCGGAGTCACCCCGTCGGGAGGCCAGCGAGGGACTCGAGGACCCGGTCGGCGTCCAGCTCCTTCTCCTCGCCGGTGGCCCGGGACCGCCACTCGACCACGCCCCGTGCGAGGCCTTTCGCCCCGACCACCAGCCGCACCGGCACCCCGAGGAGGTCGGCGTCGGCGAACTTGACGCCCGGCGACACGTCACGGTCGTCGTAGAGGACCTCGACGCCCCCGCCCACCAGCTCCCCGTAGACCCGGTCGGCGGCCACAGCGACCTCGGGCGCCCGCCCGGCGCCCAGTGCGACCAGGTGGACCCGGAAGGGCGCCACCTCGTCGGGCCAGCTGAGGCCCCGCTCGTCGTGGTGCTGCTCGGCCACCACCCCCAGCAGCCGACTGACCCCCATGCCGTAGCAGGCCATCGAGAAGATCGACTCGCCATCCTCCTCGGTGACGAAGCCGGAACCGGGCATCACCTCGGAGTACTTGGTCCCCAGCTGGAAGGTGTGGGCGGCCTCGACCGAACGGACCAGCTCGACCGGCCCGCCGCACCGTGGACACGCGTCGCCCGCCACCACCTGGGCGAACGAGCCCCACTCGTCGACGGTGAAGTCGCGGCCGAGAAGGTTCCCGCTGGTGTGGTGGTCCTCCTTGTTGGCCCCGGTCGTCCACGGCCCGGGGCGCCCGACGCCGTGGTCGGCGACGACACGGATGCCGTGACCCTCCAACCCCTGTGGACCGATGTACCCCTTCACCAACGATGGGTGCGCCTCGAAGTCGGCATCGTCGAAGAGCCGCCATCCGCCGGGGAGACGGGCCTCCCGGTCACCGGCCAGCACCACCAGGACCGGGTTGCCCTGCTCGTCGATCACGGCGAGGCACTTGAGCATGTCGGCCGAGGTGATCGCCGGGTCGCCGAAGAACTCGACCACGGCGTCGATGCCAGGGCGACCCGGCGTCCGGTGCTCGACCGCGGGCGGTGCCTGGTCATGCGGCGCATCGTCGGCGCCGGGGCTGTCGCCACCACGGGTGGCCGCCTCGACGTTGGCCGCATACCCACAGGCCGGGCACGAGACGAACTCGTCCTCGCCCACGGCGGAGGGCACCATGAACTCGTGGTTCACGTCGCCACCGATGGCGCCCGACTCCGCCTCGACCGGGATCGCATCGAGGCCCAGACGGGCGAAGATCCGGAGGTAGGCCTCGAAGACCGACCGGTACGACTCCTGCATGGCCTGCTTGTCCACGTCGAAGGAGTAGGCGTCGGCCATGATCAGCTCACGGGTCCGCAGCAGGCCGAAACGCGGGCGGGCCTCGTCCCGGAACTTGACCTGGATCTGGTACACGGTCAGGGGGAGCTGACGGTACGAGTCGACCTCGGCCCCGACCGTGACGGTGGCCACCTCCTCGTGGGTGGGCCCGAGGACGAAGGTCCCGCCCCTCGCCTCCACGATCATGGCGGGCAGGGAGTCACTCCCGAAGAGGGCGGCCCTGCCGGACTGCTCCCACAGCTCGATCGGGTGGAGCGCGGGTAGCAGCACCTCCTGACAGCCGGCGGCATCGAGCTCCTCCCTGATCAGCTGCTCCACGCGACGGAGCACCCGGAGCCCGAGCGGCAGGAAGGAGTACACGCCCGAGGCCAGTCGACGGATGTAGCCGGACCTGACCAGGAGCTGATGGCTGGCCACCTCGGCGTCGGCGGGCGCCTCACGGAGGGTTCGGACCAACAGCCTGGACATGCGCATGGTCGGCGATCCTACTGTCCAATGGCGGACACCCACCCTGGGTGGCCGTCCGCCCCCCGGCCCGCCCGCCCGGCCCGGCCGCCGGTCACGTCCCGTCGGGACCACGCTCCCCTTTCCGGCTCCCGACCTCTTCCTGCACCCGACCTCCGGCGGTCGGACCGTCGGTGCTCAGGAGGCGGGCGGTTGGTCCCCGTACTTCTTGCGGATCATCTCCACCTTGGTCTCCGACGCGTTGGCATCGGCGCCTTTGGCATCGAGCAACGCGGCCCGGTCGGCCTCCGCCTCTGCCTCGGCACCCGAATCGGCGGCGGCGAGCCGCGCCTCCACCCCCTCGGCGACGAGCTGTTCGGCCTCGGCCACCAACGCGTCGACCATCTCGTCCTCGGGGACCACGCGGACGATCTTCCCCTTGATGAACAGATGCCCCCGCTTGCGGCCGGCGGCGATGCCGAGGTCGGCTTCGCGCGCCTCGCCCGGGCCGTTGACCACGCAACCCATCACCGCGACCTGGATGGGCAGGTTGCGGTCCTCGAGCGCCGCCTGGGCCGCCTTGGCCACGGCGATCACGTCGATCTCCGCCCGGCCGCAGCTCGGGCAGGCGATCAGGTCGAGCCCCCGGCGCTCACGGAGCCCGAGGACCTCGAGCAGCTGGCGACCGGCCCGTGCCTCCTCCACCGGATCGGCGGTGAGCGAGTAGCGGATGGTGTCGCCTATCCCCTCGGCGAGCAGGGTGGCGATACCGGCCGTGCCCTTCAAGAGCCCGGCCGGTGGCGGGCCGGCCTCGGTGACCCCGAGGTGGAGGGGATGGTCGAACGTCTCCGACGCCAACCGGTACGACTCGATCATCAAGGGGACCGACGACGCCTTCACCGAGATCTTCACGTCGTCGAATCCGACCTCGGCGAAGTAGGCCAGCTCCATGCGGGCCGACTCGACCAGCGCCTCGGGAG
>CAZNLF010000254.1:0-4467 GCA_964573595.1 uncultured Acidimicrobiaceae bacterium
CGGGGCCGACGTCGGGGAGCCACGAACTGTACCTGATGTGTGACGACGTCGACGGCACGGTCGCCGAGCTCGGGGCCAAGGGCGTCGAGTTCGTCGGGCCGATCGAAAACCAGGGCTTCGGGAGGCTCGTCCGGATGCGGGTCCCCGGCGCCGGTGAGATCGGCCTGTACGAGCCCAGGCACACCACCGCCTATGACCTCGAGAGCTGACCCACCGCCAGGCCCGTCCGGAGGTGGCATGTCGGGGCGAACCGTCTTCCACCTTTCGGTCCCGGTTCGGGACCTCGGAGAGGCTGTCGAGTTCTACACGGTGCGGCTCGGTGCCCGGACCGGCCGGCGCACCGACTCCTTCGTCGATGCGCTGGTATTCGGTGCCCAGGTGACCCTCCAGAACGATCCGGCAGCAGTGAGCAGACCGATGCCGCGCACGCGGCACTTCGGCGCGACCTTGCCGTGGGACGAGTGGGAGTCCGTCGTTGCCAGGCTCACCGGCGTCGTGCCCTACGTCGAGGCACCCACGATCTCGTTCGAGGGCGAGCGGACCGAGCAAGCGAAGCTGATGATCGCCGATCCGAGCGGAAACCTGATCGAGATCAAGGCCTACCGTCACCCCGGCGAGGTGCTGGCGCCACGGTGATCAGGCGCGTGTCCGGAGTCGGGCTGACCGGGCGGCCAGGACCCGGCGGGTTTCACGGCGACCGGCGCGCATGAACTCGGGCCACTCCCCGTTGTCGAGGAACTGCCGGTAGAAGCCGGACCCGCGGACTTTCGCGTAGGCGACCGGCTCGATCATCATCACCTCGATCTCGCCCTCGAGCCGGGCCAGGTTCACCCTCGCCAGCTCCGCCTGCTGACAGGTGCGCACCTGGCCGGCGATGGCGAGGATGCTGTTGCGGTGGTCCTGCCACCCGGAGGCATCCTCCCCGACGAACCGCGGAGGATAGAAGCCGTTGATCGCCAGCGCCACGTCCGGTGGGTCCTCGATGTCGAGGACGGGCCGCACCGGGAAGATGTCCACGATCCCGCCGTCACACCAGTAGCCGTCTCCCAGCCGCACCGGCTCGATGAACAGTGGCAGGGCGACGGCCATGTGGATGGCGCGTGCCACCGGCAGATCCGGGTGGGTCCGCGGGCCGATGAAGTCGAGCCGGTTCTCTTCGATGTTCCAGATCGGGGCATACGCGGGGATGGGCATCTCGCCGAGGGTCATGTCGCCCACCAGGCGCCGGTAGAGCGCCTCGATGTGGTCGCCACGGATGACGCCCCCGAAGCCTCTGCCCATCCGGGGGAGGGCCGACGCCAACAGCCGCCAGTCGACGTCCACGTACTCGTCCGGGCTGATGCCGAGGGTGAAGGCCGCCACCTCATCGGCGGGGATGCCGGCGGCGATCGGAAACCCGAAGAGCGCGGACCCCGAGCAGAGCGACAGCACCGAGGGGCGGATCCCCGCCTCCTCCAACGCCCTGGCGACACCGACCACCGAGGCGAGCGCACCGCTGCCCCCCGTGGCCAGCAGACCGACTGAGCGCCCTTCGAGATCGCCGACGGGGAGGTGCCGTAACGGTGGGAACGGCTCGAGCACCGGGGGAGGTCCCTGGTCGAAGGGCAGCGTGACGAGGGCGCGCCGCATGTCGTCGAGCAGTCCGGCGTCCTCCCGGATGCCCTCGACCATCTGCCGGGTCCTCGTGATGACGTTGAAGTACTGACGAATCCGGAACACGTCGAGCACACTGTCGAGCATGGATCCATCTTCCGACCGGAGCGCCTCGGTGCCTAGGGTACAAAGACTCGTCCGTCGGCCCGGCTCGAGCCCGCACCGCGGGAAGGCCGGTCGCCCTCCCGCCGTGCGGGTGCTTGCTGGCATCCGTTCGTGGCACCGGTCGGCAGTGCCGGCGAGGGCGATGGGCGGACCCGCCGTCGGACACCCCAGTCGGATCGCCTCGCGGCAAGGACGTCCCCAACCTCGGGGCCGTTCGAGCAGACGCCGCAGGGGGCCTCGGGTACCGCTTGCTTGTATGACGACCGTACGGCGGGCAGCCCCGATCTCTCCGGTGCGCGACCTCAGTGGTTTCCTTGATCACTATGAACGACTCGGTTGTGCCACTCGGGAGGTCAAGGGGCGGCGGGAGCCCAGGTCCACGCGCCTGTGGATACCGAATCGGGCCAGCCCGAGGGTGCACACGTCGATCCTGACGGAAGCGTCCTCAGATTCGGGTCGCCGATGGAGTGAATGGCCAGCCCACGCATGACGCCCGGTGAACGGCCATGTATCGCTGCCGCCGAGCGGCACCGGCAGGCAGGATCGTACGGTCCCGGAGCTATGCTGCGCGAATGCTCAGCAAACCACTTCTTCGGATCGTTCAGTGGACGACCGGAAATGTCGGCAAGAGTTCGGTTCAGGCGATCACGGCCAATCCCACACTCGAGCTCGTCGGGTGCTACGCCTGGTCACCGGAGAAGGTGGGCCGTGATGTGGGTGAGTTGTGCGGCCTCGAGCCGCTGGGCATCATGGCCACCGACGACATCGACGCGCTGCTCGAACTGAAGCCGGACTGCGTTGTCTACAACCCGATGTGGCTCGATGTCGGCGAACTGGTGCGTATCCTGTCGGCGGGCGTGAATGTCGTTTCGACGGCCGCGTTCATCACCGGCCACAACCTGGGTGGTGGTCGCGACAGAATCACCGAGGCGTGCAAGCTCGGCGGATCGACGATGTTCGGTACCGGAATCAGCCCGGGCTTCGCCGAGTTGTTGGCCATCGTCTCCGCAACGATCTGTGACCGTGTCGACAAGATAACGGTCAACGAGGCTGCTGACACGACGTTCTACGACTCTCCCGCAACCGAGATCCCGGTGGGTTTCGGCAAACCGATCGACCACCCCGGGCTTCAGACGATGACCGCCGAGGGCACGGCCGTCTTCGGCGAGGCGGTGAGGATGGTCGCCGATGCACTTGGGGTCGAGCTCGACGACGTCAGCTGTGAGGCCGAGTATGCGCAGACCACTGCCGACCTCGACCTGGGCTCCTGGACGATCGCCGCGGGCTGCGTCGCCCGAGTTGCGGCCAGTTGGAAGGGGTCGGTGGGGAACAGGACCATCGTCGAGCTCAATGTCCGGTGGCGGAAGGGTCAGACTCTGCACCCGGACTGGAAGATCGATCAGGACGGCTGGGTGATTCAGGTCGATGGGCGGCCGACGGTCACGGCTAAGATCGGCTTTCTCCCGCCGCCCGATTTCCAGGCTGAGACCGTCGCCGATTTCATGGTCCTCGGGCACATCATGACGGCTGCGCCACCGATCAACGCGATCGCCGCTGTCGTCGCCGCCGCGCCGGGCATCGCAACCTATGGCGATCTGCCGATGATCCTGCCCCGGGGAGTCGTCTCGGTCGGGTAGTCACAAGTCAGATACAGCCCGGCAAGACAGGATCCCCGCCATCCGGGGGCAGCGAGGACAGCCCGGGAATGGCCCTCGCGGCACCGAGATGGGTGACTGAGCAAGGATGGGGCCGTGGAGTTGTCCGAACCATGGGCTGCGGCACTTCGGCTCGCTTGGGAGGCGATGCTGGCCGGGACCACTCCGGTGGGGTCCGTTGTGATCGATGAAGACGGAAAAATCGTGACGCGGGGACGTGGACGAAGGTACGTCCGTGAAGGAGCGCAAGGCCAGCTCTCCTACAGCCACCTCGCTCATGCAGAGCTCAACGTCTGGCCCAGCTCCCACCGACTCAGCGCTACGAGCACCTGACCGTTCTCACGACCCTTGAACCGTGCGTCCTTTGCATGGGAGCGGCGGTCATGGCGACCGTAGGAAGGGTCGAGTACGCCGGAGCTGATCCCTACGGAGGGGCTGCCCATCTCCAGCTCGAAAACGCGCATACCAACCGCCTGATGCCAAAGATCGTCGGACCAGACATCGGACCGCTGGGCACCGTCGGCGCACTGATCCACTATGCGTTCTATCGTGAACGAAACCCTGACGGAGCTGTTGTGGATGCCTACCGGCGGGACATGCCCGACTTCGTCAGAGAAGTCGACGAAACAGGCACCACCGGGGAGGTGCTCCGTCTCAAGGCGGAACAGTGTGAGTTCTCACACCTGTTGGCGCTCGTCCCCTGACCACGGTCTCCGCCCGCTGGGATCCCAGCAACCGAGCCCGAGCCGGCGTTGTAGACGGGATTTGCTTGCCAGGCGCTCGGCGCCCTTGACCGGCTGGGAGTCGAGGGGATCAACCCAACACCTGCCCGTGATCCCAGGGGTGTCGTTCGGGCAGTTGAATCCGAAGACAAGTCAGGGACGCCGGAGCAATGCGGAGGCGATCGGCCATGGACTACCACCTTGTTCGGACCGAGTTGCGGTTGACCAATGGCCAGCACCTCATCATCAACGTCCAGTGGCCCCCGACAACAGCGAATCTATCCTTGCTCAACGTGACGGTGTCCCCTGGCTTTACCGTCGCGACCACCTAG
>CAZNLF010000255.1:0-4450 GCA_964573595.1 uncultured Acidimicrobiaceae bacterium
GTCGAAGAGGCCCGCCGGCGCATCTCCACCATCCTCGACCCGCCGCTGGCCGAGGTGGGGGCCACGTACCAGGGCAAGGTGGTCAACATCACCAAGTTCGGCGCCTTCGTCAACATCCTTCCGGGTCGCGACGGCCTCCTGCACATCTCGAAGATCGGCCAGGGCAAGCGGGTCGAGCGGGTGGAGGACGTCCTCGAGCTCGGGCAGCCGGTGGAGGTGAGGGTCGACGACATCGATCCCCAGGGCAAGGTGTCCCTGTCACTGGCAGGAGCGGCGCCCGCCGGGTCCGGCTCCGGATCCGAGGAGCGCAACGGCCGGGGTGACGGCGGGGGACGCAGCCGCCCGCCCCGTGGCGATCACGCCGATCCGGGCGACCGTTCCGACCGGCCCGACCGGAGCCGGCGCCAGGCCGAGACCACCAGCGCACCGGCCGGGGCCGTCTCGTTCGAGGAGGCCTTCGAGGTGGAGCTGGTCGAGGAGTTCGGCGACCTCGGTCCTGCCGTGGCCGAGCAGGCCGATCGCCCCTCCGGCGGTGGCGGGGGCGGCCGGGGCGGTCGTCGCCGTCGTTGACATCGCCGGTCGGAAGGTCGGTGCCCCTCGGGGGCATCGACCTCTCCGGTCGGCACCGATGAGCGAAACGTCGAGAGGCCGGCGCACGTGATCCGCAACGAGTTGCTCCCGTCGGGCCTGTCCCTCGTGACCGAGTCGATGGATGACGCCCGCTCGGTGTGCATCGGCTTCTGGGTGGGCACGGGATCGCGGGACGAGGACGACGAGCGCGCCGGGTCGTCCCACTTCCTCGAGCACCTGTTGTTCAAGGGGACCGAAGAGCGCTCCTCCACCGCGATCGCTGAGGCGGTCGACGAGGTCGGTGGCGACTTCAACGCCTTCACCACCAAGGAGTACACGTCGTTCTACATCCGGCTCCTGGCCGAGCATGTGTCGCTCGGCCTCGACATCCTGTCCGACATCATGTGGCAGCCGGCCCTCCGCCCCTCGGATCTCGAGGCCGAGCGCCAGGTGATCCTCGACGAGATCCTCATGCACGCCGACGAGCCGTCGGACGAGGTCGCCGAGCAGAGCTCGGCCGCCCTGTACCCCGACCATCCGCTGGGTCGGGAGGTGCTCGGCACCCAGGAGTCGGTCTCCTCGATGACCGCGGACAGGATCCGGGACTTCTTCGAGCTGCACTACCGGCCGGGCAACATGGTGGTGGCGGTGGCGGGGGACCTCGACCACACCGCGGTGGCGGAGGGGCTCGAGGCGCGCTTCGCCGGCCGACCCGGCGGTGCCACCCCCTTGCGCCGTCGGCCCGAGGACAAGGTCGAGCCCCTCTTGGTGACGCGCCGGTCCACCGAACAGGCCCACCTGGTGCTGGCCTCGCGATCAGTCGACCGGTTCGATCCGCGCCGGTACGCACTCGCCGTGCTCAACCACGTGCTCGGCGGCGGGCTGTCGAGCCGGCTCTTCCAGGAGATCCGCGAGCGTCGGGGGCTGGCCTATTCGGTATGGTCCGAGCGGGTCGCGTACCACGACGCCGGGTCGGTGAGCGTGGGGATGGGTACGGCACCCGAGCACGTGCCCGAGGTGCTCGAGATCGTCCTCGCCGAGCTCGAGCGGCTCGGCGAAGACGGCATCACCGAGCGGGAGCTGACGATCGCCAAGGGCAACCTTCGGGCCGAAACCCTGCTGGCCTGCGAGGACTCAGGCGCCCGTATGAGCCGGATCGGCGCGGGCATGCTGCTGCACGGGGAGGTGCTCCCGGTCGACGTGGTGCTGGCCCGCGTGGCCGCGCTGACCCTCGAGGACGTGCACGCCGCCGCCACCGAGCTGGTGGGGGCCCCTCGGACCCTGTCGGTGGTCGGCCCCTTCGACGCATCCGACTTCGACGCCTCGTCGCTCGCGCTCGGCTGAGCGGGTCGGGCACCCGGGCTCCCGTATGCGTCGTCGGCCCCACGTTCCCTCACCGGGCCACCGCGCGACGCGACGGTAGGGTGGCCGCTATGCGCGTAGGGGTCGTGGGAGCCGGGGGCAAGATGGGCATCGAGGTGTGCCGTGCCGTGAGCGCGCACGACGACCTGGACCTGGTGGCCGCGGTGGACCCCGCCCGGTCGGGTTGGGAGCTGGACGAACTGTGCGGAACCGGTAGTCCGGGCGTCACGGTGTCGGCCGACCTCGGCGTCCTGACCGAGGCCGCGGTCGAGGTCGTCGTCGACTTCACCCGTCTGGAGGCGGCCCGGACCACGCTCGCCTTCTGCGCCGACGCCGGGATCCACGCCGTCGTCGGGACCACCGGGTTCACCGAGGAGGACCGCGCCGAGCTGGTCCGCCGCTTCGTCGGCCCCCCGAACTGCGTGGTGGCACCCAACTTCGCCATCGGTGCCGTGCTGATGATGCGCTTCTCGGAGTTGGCGGCGCCCTGGTTCGACGGTGCCGAGATCATCGAACTGCACCACGACGGGAAGCTCGACGCCCCCTCGGGCACGGCGCGCGCCACGGCCGAGCGCATGGCCGCGGCGCGTCGGGCGGCGGACGCCGGCGACTTCCCTCGGGACCGCACGGTGACCGAGGCCGTCGAGGGCGCCCGTGGTGGGGAGGGCCCCGCCCGGGTCCGCCTCCACTCCGTCCGGCTCCCGGGCCTGGTGGCGCACCAGGAGGTGATCCTCGGCTCCGTCGGTCAGAGCCTCACCATCCGCCACGACTCCTACGACCGTTCGTCGTTCATGGACGGCGTCATCCTGGCTGTCCGCAGCGTCCCCGACCGTCCCGGGGTCACGTCGGGGCTCGAGCCGCTCCTGGGCCTCTGAGCAGGCGGCGATCGGACATGGACGACACCCGCCGACGGATCGTCGAGGCCACCTACCGGTGCGTGGCGAGGTGGGGCATGGCCAAGACCACGGTCGAGGACGCCGCCCGCGAGGCCCGGGTGTCGCGGGCCACCGTCTACCGCACCTTCCCCGGTGGGCGCGACGAGCTCCTGTCCGCCGTCGTCGCCTGGGCCACGATCGAGTTCTTCGCCCGGCTGTACGAGGAGGTGCACGGGGCGGCGAGCCTCGAGGAGGTCATGGAGCGGGGCATCGCCTTCGCCCACCGGTCGATCGTCGAGCACGAGGTGCTGCAACGGGTTATGCAGACAGAGCCCGACAAGCTGCTTCCCGCCCTCACCGTCGAGAGCAACCGGATCCGGCAGGGGATCGCCGAATTCCTGGTCCCCTACCTCCGCCAGCGGGGTGTCGCCGAGGGCGTCGACCCGGAGGGGGCGGCGGACTTCCTGGCCCGGATGGTGATCTCCTACATGTCGGCCCCGGGCCGGTGGGACCTCGATGACCCGGTCCAGGTGGCGCAGCTGGTCAGGGCCGAGCTGCTGGCCGGCGTGGTGGCGCCGCCCCTCGACCGGTGACGGACGTGGCCGGTGTCGTGGGACCCCCGGCCCGGACGGTGGGGCGTTGACAATGAGACAAAATGCGATCTAGCGTTTCACCTGTGCCGATCCAGGGGGCCACACTCCGTGTGGTGGAGGACGAGGCGGGAGCGCAGGGGCACACGAGTGGCTCGCCGTCCCGGGAGTCACCCCACCGGGTGGCCATCATCGACGCCACCCTCGCCTGCCTGGCGCGGCACGGCACCCTCAAGACGACCGTGGACGACATCGCCCGTCAGGCGGGCGTGTCGCGGGCCACGGTCTACCGCGTGTTCCCCGGCGGGCGTGACGAGGTGCTCGGGGCCGTCGTCGACACGGAGATGGCCCGTCTCTTCTCCGCCCTCGGTGTCGCGTTGGGCGAGGCCGGTGACCTCGGTGATGCCCTGGTCGCCGGCATCGTCGAGGCATCGAGGAGGATCCGCGGCCATGCGGCGCTCACCTACCTCGTCGAGCACGAGCCCGAGATGGTCCTCGGCCACCTGGCCTTCGACGAATCGGATCGCCTCCTCGTCACCGCCTCGAAGTTCACCTCGCCGTTCCTGGCCCGATGGATGAGCCCCCAGGAGGCCGAGCGGGTGGCGGAATGGGCCACCCGTATCGTGCTGTCGTACGCGGTCTCGCCGGCCGACGACACGGACCTGGGCGATCCGGTCCACACCACCTGCCTGGTGGAGACCTACGTGCTGCCGGGCATCCTTGCCCTCCATTCGGCAATGGCGGGCCCGGCAATCGACATCACTCCGTTCACCCATGCCGATCCGCCCACCGGCGGGGACGGCACCCGACATCCAGAGGGAGACAGACCATGAGCACCGACATGAGCAGCACCGAGGCGATCATCGGCCGGGCCGAGATCGACGACTTCGAAGCGATCCTCTCGGTGGTCGGGACCGAGGAGGCCGACGGCCGCCACGTGGTGCACTCCGACTACGACTCCATCTTCACCTGGGACTACGAAAAGGGTTCCCGCCCCAAGCTCAACAAGCTCTACGAGAAGGCCAAGGGGGCCCAGTGGAACGGCGAGACCGA
>CAZNLF010000256.1:0-4367 GCA_964573595.1 uncultured Acidimicrobiaceae bacterium
GCATCGAAGGCCCTGCCCCTGCCGATGAGCCGGTGGACGCGGTCGACACCCCCGGCCACCCCGGTGACTGCGGCCAGCGGGGCCGTGGTCACAACCGCCACACCCGCCAGTACCGTGTCGTGGCGCTTGATGTGGACGAGCTCGTGGGCGAGGACGCCTTCCAGCTCGACCAGCGACAGCTCGGCGTCGAGCGCCGTCGTCACCACCAGCGAAGCACTGCCCGGATCGTGGCCGACCGCCATGGCATTGGGCACCGGGCTGTCCACCACGCAGATGGTCGGCGCCGGGAGCCCCATGGTGGCGCACAGGCCGTCGACCAGGTTGTAGAGGCGCGGGTGCTCCCACTCCTCGCTCGGTCGGGCGCCCACCGCCCGCAGGACCGCCTTCGGCGCGCTCCGCCACAGCCACAGCACCACGACACCCGACACGAGGATCAGGGCGGCGGCACCGACGACCACCGGAAGCCCGACGGCGACCAACACGGCGGCGATGACCACTCCGACCGAGAGGCCGGGCACCGCACAGATCCGGACGGCCTTCCGGCGGTTGGCCCGGATGGCGGCCGACTCCTCACCACCGTCTCCACCTCGCTCGACCGCCGGGGCCGCCGGGGCGACCACCAGGGGCGGCTCGGACGCCGGTGGCCTGGCGCTCTGCCGGGATCCGGACCGGTTGCCCCCGCGACTGCGCGACGACTGACCTCCCGATCCGCCCCCTCCTTTTTGACCCTGGGGTCGCCCGCCACGTCCGCCCTGCCCGCCACCGCCCCTCGACCCCGACGACGAACCCCCGCCCTTGGAGGATCCGCCGTTGCCGCCGCTCCGGTTCCGGTTGCGGTTCCGGTTGCCGCCGTTGCGGCTCCCGGCACCCCTCGAGCCGCCCGCGGGGCGGTCGCCCGGGGGTCGACCACCGGCCTTGGGGCCGCCGTTGTCCTGGCCGGTCGCCCCGGAGTTCGCAGAGGTGGAGTCAGTCATGCTCCGAGCAGTGTACGGCCGCTCAGCCCGACGGGCGGACCACTGCGGCCTGGTAATGCCCCTCGTACCAGGCGGCCAGCCGATCCATCGAGAACTCCCCCGCCCGCCGGGCGGCACCGTCCAGCCACCGGTCCCGCCGGCTCACCGACCCGTCGTCCACCCCGTCGGGGGCCGGTGGGCCGAGGGCGGCCCGGCCGTCCAGCACGGCGTCGAGCGCGGCGGCGAGCGCCGGCGCGTCACCGGGTGGCACCAGGACCGCGTGGCCCCGGACCGCGTCCCGGTACCCCTCGATGTCGCTGGCCACCACCACCGTGTTGGCGGCCATCGCCTCGAGCAGGACCATGCCGAACGACTCGCCGCCCAGCGAGGGAGCGCACACGACGTCCGCCGCCAGGAGCCTGCGCACCTTGTCCTCCTCGGACAGCACGCCGAGCCACTCGATGTCCCCGGACTCGGGGTACCGCCGGCGCAACCGGTCCGTCTCGGGGCCGTCCCCGGCTATCCAGAGCCTCGCCCCGCCCGTGCCGCCGGTGGACCGGTCGCCAGAGGAGAGCCCCTCCAATCGGGAGAACGCGTCGAGCAGGATCGACAGGCCCTTGCGCTCCTCGTGACGGCCGAGGAACAGGACGGTCGGCCGGTCGGACGGCCATCCCTCGACACCGTGGAAGGCATCGATCTCCACGCCGTTGAACCCGACGTGGAAGTTGCCCCCGAGGGCACGCGAGGCAGTGGCCCGTGCCGCCTCGGACACCGCGCACCGCACCGCGAACTTGCCGGCCAGCCGCCGGGCGAGCGGGCGGAGCACCTTGTAGAAGAAGCTCGACCCGCTGCGGTGGAAGGTCACCACCATCGGGGGGACGCCCCGGCCGAGGAGCAGCCCGTAGGGAAGACCCGGGGTGAACGGCTCGTGGATGTGGACCACATCGAAGCCGCCCGTGGTCAGCCTCTTCCGGGCCCGGAGCACAGCCCGCACCGACACGGTGACCGGCGCGATGGACCCGTTGGCCGGGAGCGAGACGGAGTGGCCGCTCGGGATGAGGTCGATGTCCGTCGGGGCGTCGCCGTCGCCGTCCAGCGGGGCGAACACGGTGACCTTGCCCCCCCAGCTGTCGAGCGCACGGGCCAGGCCGACCACCTGCCCCTGCACGCCACCCGGGCGCGACAGGCTGTAGGGGCAGACGAGGGCGACTCGCAGCTGTCCGGATGTGGGTCGTTCGCTGTGGGGCACCAACCGGTCAGTCCATCATGGATCGCCGCTCGCGACGGCGACTCCACTTGACGCCGTACATGGCGTCGTCGGCCCGGCTCAACAGCTTCGACGGGTCGGTGTCGGGATTGTCCGCGAAGACGCCCCCCACCGACGCCAGCACGGCGAGCGTGCGGCCGTCGATCCGGTAGGGGCGGGCGAGGGCAGCCGAGATGCGCTCGGCGATGCGGAGCATCTCCTCCTCGCCGCTCTCGACGTCGCACACCACGACGAACTCGTCACCCCCGAGGCGGGCGACCGTGTCGGAGGGTCGCACGATGGCCGCCAGTCGGCGGGCCACGGCGATCAGCATGTCGTCCCCGACGTCGTGGCCGAGGACGTCGTTGATCTCCTTGAACTCGTCCAGGTCGAGCAGGTACACGGCGACGCCCCGCATCGTGCCGGTGCCGTCGGGCAGAGCCACACCGCGGGTCTCGCGGGCCAGGGAGTCGATCGCCTCCTGCAGGCGTTCGGCCAACAGGGTCCGGTTGGCCAGCCCGGTCAGCGGGTCGTGAAGGGCCATCTCGGCCAGACGCTCCTCGTTGAGCTTCTGCTCGGTGACGTCGTGCATGGCCACCACCGCGCCGAGCATCGAACCGTCCTCGTCGACCAGGGGCTGTCCGTTGACGCTGACCTTGCGCTTGGACCCGGACTGGGCCTCCAGCAGCAGCTCCACGTCCCGGAGGCGTTCACCGGACATGGCCCGGATCAACGGGTTCTCCCGCTGGGCCATGGGTGACCCGTCTGCCCGCCGCAGACCCTGATCGCTCGGGATGCTGCCGATGGGCTCGGACTCCTCGCCCAGGCCGTGGAGACGCCGGGCCGAGGGATTGAACACGGTGATGCGCCCCTCGGAATCGCAGGCCACGATGCCCTCCTCCAGGGTGTCGAGCAGCACCTGGCGGAACCGCTCCTCGCGGTGGAGCTCGGCCTCGGAAAGGCGGACCGCGGTGATGTCGCTGAAGGAGGCCACCGAGCCGGTGACCGAGCCGAGCGAGTCGAACATCGCCTGGGCGTTGGCCCGGACCCACAGTGGCGGCCGGCCGTCGCGCCGGAGCTCCATGACCACCCCGACCGACCGCCGGTTGCCGCGCAGGCTCATGATCGCCGGATGGCTCGCCGGGCCGATGGGCTCGCCGTCGGCATCCACCACCTCGACCCCCTCGGCGGCACCGGCCTCGAGCAGGTCCACGAGCCGGCGGCCCAGGATCCGCACCCGGGGCGCCTCGAACATCACCTCGAATGCCTCGTTGACCTGGACGATCGTGCCGCCGGCATCGATCATCATCACGCCGTCGGCCAGGGAGTCGACGATGGTGGCCTGGCGCCGCTCGGAGTCCCGGACCTTCTGCTCCAGCTCCCTGCGCTCGGTGATGTCGCGGATGTTGACGACGATCCCGCCGATGGGATCGTCGAGGTGGTTGGCCGCGACGACATCGAGGTCGATGGGCACGCCGTCGGCCCGCACGGTCGTGATCTCGAGCGACACCGACAGCCGGCGCCGCGCCACCAGGTCCTTGAACAGGGCGCGGACCGGCTCGACGCTGAGGGAGTCGAACAGGCCGAAGGCGTCGAGACCCACCACGTTGCTGATGTCGTACCCGAAGAGGCGCTCGGCGGACGCACTGACGAAGACGAACCGCCCCTCCTCGTCGATCACCGCGACGACGTCGAACTCGCGCTTGTCGACCGTGTGGAACCGGGGCTCACCCGACGGGGCGTGGCCGTTCCTCGAGGGCTCGTGCGCATCGGGCAGCACGGGGACCTCGAGGGGTCCGGTCACCCGGCCGCCGACCGTCGGGGACTGCGGCCCCCCGTGCTCGGCCTCCCCTGCCACGGGCCGAGCGTCGTACTTGGTCATGCGGCCTGCTCCGGCCGGTCGGCGAGCCACAGGGGCTGGAAGACGTGCCACTGCTCGGGAGCACGGCGGATCAACCCCTCGAGACGGGTGGCGATCTCCTGGGTGAGCCGGGCGACGTCCTGGCGCAGCGGTCCGCGTCGGGTCGTGTCGACGGGCGCATCGATGACCGCCCGGTGGTCGCGGCCCGGCCCGCTGTAGACCACGCCCGTGACCAGCGTCGCCCCTGTCCGCAGGGCGAGGGTGGCCGGGCCGGCCGGCATGGTGGTGGTCTCCCCGAAGAACTCCA
>CAZNLF010000257.1:0-4216 GCA_964573595.1 uncultured Acidimicrobiaceae bacterium
AGTCGTCGGTGGTGGTTGCCGCGGTAGTCATGGCTGGTCCCTTTCTTAAGAACTCGTTTGTACAAGTAACTACTTGTAGATTAAGCCGGAGGCGAGTTCTTGTCAAGCAGATCGTCCGGTGTCCAGGAATGCGGAGCCAGAGCCGGAACCTGGGCGGAATTCGGGCGCCGAGGAGCTCGCCGCAAGCCCGTCGCGTAACCGACGGGGCCATGTTCGAACCCCGGTCGCCAACGGACCCGCGGCTGGCAGGGTGGGTCCACGGGAGATGCGCCCGACAGTATGTTCAGTCTGGAGGGTAGATGTCCGCCAGATGTCCCATGATCCGCGGGAACAGGGGCGTGAACCGCCCTTCGCCCCAAGGGAGTTCGGGCTCGTTGGCCATGGCCTGGGTGAGTGCGCCCGTAATGAAGATCGACACCAGGAAGACGGCTTCGTCACTGTCGGCGGCGGGACCGAGCTGACCGGCGGCGACTGCACCGGCCAGTGCCTCCCGCTGGATGCGCACCATTTCCCGGCTCGGAGCGAACGCCTCCGGTGAAGGGGCGAAGTTCGGCACCGGCCGCCAGAACAGGAGCTGGGCGAGGGCCCGGTGCTCGAGCAGCCAACGGCCGCTCGCCTCCAGACCCTTGGTCAGTGCATCGAACCCGGTTCCGCCGGTGGCCATGCCGGTACGGAGGACCTCGAGGTGCTCGACCTGGCCACGCAGGAAGAGCGCGTCGTAGACGGCCATGATCGATGCGAAGTACTTGTAGATCGACGGGGGCTGGACGCCCAGCCGGCGGGCGACCTCCGCCAGACTCAGGCCGTTGACTCCCTCTTCGGTCATCACGTCCAGCGCGATGTCGAGGATCTCCGTGATGGTCTCCTGGCGCCGGCGGGCACGCCGGTCACCGAGCGGTGGTCCCGCCGGGGTGCGTACTTCCTGTTCGACGGGCATATGTGAATAGTAGCATGTCATGTGATTGACATCATGAGCTAATGATATTAACTTAAGCAACCTACCGATGGCCCGGCCACACGGTCCCGCCGAGATGAACTGAGAGAATGGAGGACGCCATGCCCCCCAGGAACGGACGCTGGTGGCTGACGACGGACGGTCGCCACGCCACGATCCAGGCTACGGCCGAGGAGGTCTACGACCTCGTGGCCGACCTGCCCCGCATGGGGGAGTGGAGCCTCGAGTGCCAGACGGTCGAGTGGACCGACGGCTCGACGGCACCGACGGTGGGCGCCACCTTCGTGGGCCACAACAAGGGCGGCCCGGCCGGGCTCATGCGCTGGTCGCGCCGGGGCCGGGTCCTGGTTGCCGAGCGGGGCCGTTCGTTCGCCTTCGTCACCGAGGAGGGCGGCCGAGAGTCGACCGAGTGGCGCTACGACTTCGAGCGGGTCGAGGGCGGCACTCGGGTGACCGAGTCCTACGACGTGCGGTGGATTCCCACCTGGGCCAGGATCGTCGATGTGCCGACCAACCGGTACAAGGAGCTCGCCGAGGCCATGGAGCACACCCTCGGTCAGCTGAAGGCCGCCGCTGAGTCGCCCACCGTGCCCGGGCCACCGGCATGACTGCCGAAACCGACGGTGCCGTCGATTACCTCGCCGCAGGCGATGGTGAGGCGTTCTGGTTCGCCGGCGGCCGGATCACCCACAAGGCAACCGGCGCCGACCACGGGGGCCAGCTGATGGTGGCCGAGGTGGTGGCGCCTCGGGGGACCGGGTCGCCCCTGCATGTGCACGAGTGCGAGGACGAGTCGTGGTACGTGCTCGACGGCCAGCTGACCTTCTGGCTTGGTGACCGCATCCTGACGGCCGCCGCCGGTTCGTTCGTCACCGGTCGGCGTGGCACTCCGCACCGGTTCCGGGTCGAGTCGGCCGAGGCCACCTTTCTCGATCTCATGACCCCGGCCGGATTCGAGTTGTTCATCCGCAGCACCGGCTGGCCGGCCACGGCTGACGGACCGCCACCCGAGGGCCTGCCGCCCCGGGACGGTGGCGAGGTCGACGCGGCCGTCCGTGCCGCCGGGCTCACCCTTTTGGCGGGCTGATCCGGCCACCGCCAGCCCTTACCCTCACCGACAACCCGCCGCCCATCCGGGGCCACCCCCCTGGGGGAGCGCGGCCCGACGCCAGTCCGCACCGCACGCACCCCAGACACCACACCCGACCCAGGCACCACCGACGACAAGGAGCACCGACATGGTCACCACTTACCGGGCAGCACCCGACATCGACGTCCTGACGTCCGCCTTCCCCATCCCGGGACTGGGATTCGTCCCGATCAACGCCTTCGTCCTGCACGGCGACGAGCCCGTCCTGGTCGATACCGGAGCCGTCGTCGAACGCGACGAGTTCCTGGAGGCTCTACGCACGGTCGTCGACGTGGCCGATCTGCGGTGGATCTGGCTCACCCACACCGACGCCGACCACATCGGCGCACTCCACGCGCTGCTCGACGACAACGCCGACCTGAAGGTCGTGACGACGTTCCTGGGGGTGGGCGCCATGAGCCTCGCCGATCCGCTGCCTCTCGACCGGGTGCACCTGGTCAACCCCGGCCAGCAACTCGTGGCCGGCGACCGGACACTGACCGCCCTGCGCCCGCCGACGTTCGACAACCCGTGCACCACGGGCTTCCACGACGGTCGCTCGGGTGCCCTGTTCAGTGCCGACTCCTTCGGCGCCCTGCTGGCCGACGTTCCGCCGTCGGCCGAGGATCTGACCGCGACCGAGCTGCAGGAGGGCCAGGCGCTGTGGGCCACCCTTGACTCGCCATGGCTCCATTCAGTCGACGCCGACATGTTCGCCAGCCGGCTCAACGGGATTCGTCGACTGGACCCGTCGATGATCCTGAGCAGTCACCTACCGCCAGCTTCCGCCGACCTCACGGAGCGCCTGCTAGCAACGCTGGCCGCCGTGCCCACGGGTCCGGCATTCACCGGGCCGGATCAGGCGGCCCTCGAGCAGCTGCTCGCCGGCATGACCACAGGGGCTCCGGGGTAGGGCGTGATCGAGTGGGGCGGTCGGGCGTCTGTCTTTTCGCTGTCCAGGCGCTCTACCAGGGTTCACCGGTGCTGCTCTACACAGATGGGATCATCAACTACTCTCGACGGCCGGTCAGGCTCAGGCTTCATGTGGCTGCCGGACCCGGACACGAATGTGATGATGTTCCTTGCCCGCTTGGGACGGTCATGGCCGGGTCTCCCTGGGGGCACGATGGCAGCCGGGCAGCTGGGCGCCGAGGTCCTCGAGCCCATCCCGGTTTCCTGTACGCCGTCGGAGGTCGGCCACGATGCGCAGAGCGAGTGGGTCGCAGCCGACGCCGGCGAGATGTTCACGGAGCAGATCGGTGGCCCGGCTGACGTTGCCGGCGGCCGCGGTGCGGACCACTTCGATGTGATGGCGTTCCCAGCCCATCGGGCGGCCACCGGTGGCACGTGGAGGTGCATCGGTGATGGCGGCGAGATCGGCGGCGGCGAGCCCGAAGCCCGGATCGGCTATGACCGCGTGGCGGAGCGCCCTTACGGTGACGGACGCGTCCGCGGCCTGTTGCGCTTGGCGATAGAAGGCGGCGGCCTGGATGTTGGCCGTGACCACCCGACCGTGGTCCTCGACCGCAGGACCATCAGAGGCCGACTGGCGGTGGGTGTCGGTCCGTTCTCGGTTGCGATGCATGACTACCAGGTTGCGCTGGTGACCTGAGGCCGCCCTGAGGTGGTGCTGAGGTGCGCGCCACGGCTCGAGATGGCCTGCTCGAGGAGAACTCGAGCTGCGGCTTTGCCGGTTCAAATCGTGGCTGGTGTGAGCCGGGTCGCGAGTGCCACCAAATCTGGCTCGTCGGTGAGGGAGCGATGCGAGAGACCTGAGGCTCGCTGTTGGGCCAACGCGACGAAGTTGTCGGTGTTGCGCTGAGTGGGGTCTGCGATCGCGTTGGCTGCGGCCAGGGCGGAATCGGCGAGCAGTTGGGATTCGGGATCCCCGATTGCCTTTGCGGCTCTGACGGCATCTGCCGCGAAGACGACTGCGGCGGCGGGTTGATCTGCACCGATCGCCCACCAGGCCAGTCCCGCCAGCACCCGGGCTTGGCCGGCGGGAAGGTCGGCGTCCCGGTAACGCTCCGCGGCGGTGTCGAGCAAACCTCTCGCCCGTAACAGGTCACCGAGGTGACGGGCGACGGCCGCTTGGCCGACCATGGCGTCGGCCGAGAGCCACGGGTTGTAGC
>CAZNLF010000258.1:0-4211 GCA_964573595.1 uncultured Acidimicrobiaceae bacterium
CGGACCTCTTCTTCCCCATCGGGACGACCGGGCCGGCGGTCGACCAGATCGAGACCGCCAAGCGGGTCTGCCGCAGCTGTGAGGCTCAAGAGCCCTGTCTCGACTTCGCCCTCGCCACCAACCAGGAGTCCGGTGTGTGGGGCGGCACCTCGGAAGAGGAGCGTCGCAAGTTGCGAAAGGCCTGGTTGGCAGCCCGGCGTCGGGCTTCTTGAGTCTGCTCCGCCTCATCGCTCCCGTCTGCTTCCCGCGCTGACCATCCCCGCCACGGGAAGGCCTCGAGGTTCCTGACCGGCGCGAGCGGTCCGCCATCCGGGCCTCCGCTAGAGCGGATCGCGCCGCGCTAGAGGCCCAACTTCTCGGAGTCCTGGGCCGACAGTTCGATGGTGACCACCGCCCCCTTGGCCCCGGGATCGATCTCGTGACGGTTGCGCATGGTGATGGTCCCGTCCAGCTGACTGCGGACCAGATCCCGGACGATCGACAGCCCGAGGCTCTGGGTCTCGTCGATGTCGAACCCCTCGGGCAGCCCCGAGCCGTCGTCGACCACCTCGAGGGTGAGGCTGACCAGGTCGTTCAGCAGATGGACCTGGATGTGCCCGACCGGTTGGCCCACCGGCGCACCGTCCTCCTCGTCGGCCACGTCGGGGAAGGCGTGCTCCACGGCGTTCTGCAGCAGCTCCGCCAGCACCACGGCCAGCGGGGTGGCGACGTCGGCGGGCACTTCGCCGAGGACGCCGACCACGTCGAAGGTGACGGGACGGGACAGGACCACCGAATCCTCGGCCATGCGGATCAACGACGTGACGATCTCGTCGAAGGGGACCTGGTCGCCGGGCTCGCGGGAGAGGATCTCGTGCACGATGGCGATGGAACGGACCCGCCGCTCCGCCTCGAAGAGCGCCACCCGGCCGCCGCCGGGGGGCAGCCGCCGGGCCTGCAACCGCAAGAGCGCCGAGATCGTCTGCAGGTTGTTCTTCACCCGATGGTGGACCTCGCGGATCGCCGCGTCCTTCGACAGCAGCAACCGGTCGAGCCGCCGGACGTCGGTGACGTCGCGGAGCAGCACCAGGCACCCGGTCACCTCGTCCTGGGCCAACAGGGGGATGCAGTGGAGCAGCACCGTCACGTCCGGCCTTCGCTCGACCTCCTCCACCACCGGGAGCGCGGAGGCCAACGCCCACTCGATGGCCGACTCCTCGATGCCGAGGTCGGTCAGCCGCCGTCCCTCAATCTGGGAGTACATACCCATCCGGTGCAACGCGTTGGTGGCGTTGGGTGACGCGTAGCGGACCCGACCCTCCTCGTCGACGAGGACGACACCGTCGCCCACCCTCGGGGCCTCCTCGGTGGCCACCTCCTCGCTCGGAAAGGGGAAGGTCGACTCCGACAGCATGACGGCGAAGCGGTCGAACAGGTCCCGGTAGGTCCGCTCCAGGTGGCCGGGCCGCCGACCGGCGCCGGCGGAGAGCCGGGCCAGTACCGCGACGGTCGTTCCCTCGCAACGCACCGGGATGCAGTGGAGCCGGGCCGGCTCCTCTTCCGGGTCGAGCAGCACCTCACCCCTGGTCACCTCACCGGTCTCGAACGCCAGCACGGTGAGCGGCCAGTCGGCGGCCCCGGCCGGCTGGCCCACCAGGTCGTCCTGGACCACCGTGGCGCTGTTGGACGGGCGCATCTGACCGAGGATCACCAGCTCGAGGCCGACACCGTTGTGCTCGCGGGCATCCGGCGCCATCGGGGCCAGCAGCACCAGGTCGGAGAACGAGAGATCGGCGAGTATCCCCCAGGTGCCCAACAGACGTTGGAGGTGGGCGAGCTGGACGTCGTCGAGGGTGGTGCGTTCGAAGGCCAGCTCGGCCGCGGTGGACACGCTCAGGTACCGCCCGGACCGTGGACGGGCACCAGGTGCGGGCGCCGGTCCCGGTAGGCCTGGAGGTGGTCGACCCCGGCCGCCCGCAGCAGTCCCCGCAGGTCGTCGGCCCGGTCGGCGACGTCGGGGAGGACATGGGCGTCCGAGGCGGTGGTCAGCGGGACCCCGGCCCGGACGAACCGCTCGAGGAGGGGCGGCGCGGGGTACTCCTCGGCGACCGGCTTCCTCCACCCGGCCGACGAGAGCTCGGCGGCCATGCCCGAAGCGACCGCCGCCTCGGTGATGCGGTCGTAGAACTCGTCGGGGACGTCGGGCACCCGACCGGCGATCTTGACCAGGTCCGGATGGGCGAAGACATCGCACACCCTCGAGGCGCCGAGCTCCTCCATGGCACGCGTGTACTCGTCCCACACGGCGTCGATCTGGCGGACGTCCCATTCGGCCATCACCAGCGGGTCGTCCAGCACGTCGAACCGCCAGGCGCCCAGCCAGTGGACCGAGCCCAGCAGGACGTCGAAGGGATAGCCGGCCAGGAGGCCGGCCACCTGGTCCATCCGGTCCTGGTAGAAGTCGACCTCGAGGCCGAGCACGACCGGCAGCCCCTCGGCCTTGACCGCTTCGACCACCTCCACGTAGTCGTCGAGGTCCACCCGGGCGTGGTGGTCCCAGTAGACGGCCATCCCCGGCCGCAGGGCCTCGCCGGGAAGTTCGTCCCAGAACCCACCCAGCAGGTCGCGGGCCTGGGTGAACCGGAACAGGTGCTCGGTGACGGCGATCTCGGTGACACCCGACTCGACGGCACGGTCACAGTACGCGGCGACCTGCTCGACGGTGGTCCGCGCGTCGCTCTGGGAGTGCGGCCACAGGTGGAGGTGGTAGTCCAGCACGATTACGCGACGGCCTACTCGGCGTGCCGGATGAGGGTCACGCCGTCGCGGACGGTGGTCTGGACCGCGACCACCCGTGGATCGTGGGCCACGGCGTCGTTGAATCGCCGGAGGCCGACGGTGTCCTCGCTGGTGTCCGACGGGTCGAGGACCCGGCCGCTCCACAGCGTGTTGTCGGCGGCGATGAGACCCCGGGGGGCCAGCTTGGGCAGGACCGCCTCGAAGTACGCGAGGTAGGACGCCTTGTCGGCGTCGATGAAGACGAGGTCGAAGGGGCCCGGGAGGCCGGCGATGGTCTCGAGCGCCGGACCGGTGACCACCTCGATGGCCCCGGCATGGGGGCTGGCGGCGATGTGGCGGCGGGCGAACTCGGCGTGGACCGGTGAGATCTCACAGCTGGTGATCCGGCCGCCGGGGGCCAGCCCCGCCGCCATGGACAGCGCCGAGTAGCCCCCGAACGTCCCGATCTCGAGCACGGACCGCGCCCCGACGGCGAAGGCGAGGAGCTCGAGGTAGCGGCCCTCGAGCCGGCCGACCATCATGCGCGGGTGCTCGAGGGTGTCGGACACGTCGGCGGCCAGCTGCACGAGGTAGGTGGGTGGCGCCGTCGTGTGTTCGGCCGCGTAGGCCTCGAGCGGGGGGTCGACGATGTCGGTCACGAGTGCATCGTAAGTCACGCCGGGCGTGGGGTCCGAAGGCCGGCCGGCCCGGTCGTGGCCCTACTCCCAGATCTGCTCCCCGAGCCGGAAGAGGCCGGCCAGGTCGTAGAGGTCGGTGTCGAAGAAGGGGACCGTGGCGAGGACGTCGGGGACCACCGAGAGCGTCGCCTGTTCCTCCATCTCGCGCAGGGCCACCACCTGGAAGTTGAGGTAGCTGTCGGCGACCTCGTTGAGCACGCGGGCGATCTGGTCGGGATCGCCCAGCGACGGGTTGATCGCCTCGAGGTCCGTGGCCAGGGATGCGGCCAGCTCGGGGGCCCGCTCCTTCAGCGACTCGGCCACCGAGGCGCCCCCGGGTCCCCGCAGGTAGGTGGGGAGGACCTTGTTCAAGACGATGGCCCCGAGGTGGAGCCGGCGTGAGGTGAGCTGCTCGGCGAAGAACTCGGCCTCGCGCAGGGGCACGGCCTCGAGGGTGGACACCACGATGAAGGTCGTGCGGCGGTCGGACAACAGCCGTCCCACCGCCTCGGAGCGCTCGACGAATCCGTCGTACATCGATTGGAACAGGATGAAGAACTCCGAGATGTCCCCCAGGAACTCGGTACCGAGGATCCGGTCGGCGATCGTGTAGAAGGGCTTGGTGGCCACGTTCACCAGTCGCGAGCGGTAGGGGACGATCAGCCACCGGAGGAGCCGTGACGAGAAGAAGTCGGCCATGCGCTGGGGGGCGTCGAGGAAGTCGAGGGCGTTCCGGGTCGGCGGGGTGTCCACCACGATGAGGTCGTAGTCGCTCTC
>CAZNLF010000259.1:0-4186 GCA_964573595.1 uncultured Acidimicrobiaceae bacterium
GCGATGCCGAGGTGGTCGGCCTCCTTCGGCGTCCGGATCGACACCGGCTCGCCGTCCCAGTAGATCTGCCCGGCCGTCGGCGCCCAGATGCCGGCGATCGACTTGATGAGCGTGGACTTTCCCGCACCGTTGTCACCGACCAGGGCGGTGATCTGTCCGGCGGGGATCTCGAGGTCGACGTCACTGAGAGCCTGCACGGCCCCAAAGCTCTTGGAGAGGCCGCGCAGGCTCAGCAGCGGACGTTCGGACTTCTCGGGGGCACCCGTCGGGCCGGCCTCCGCGGTGACGCTCATGGCCGCGAAGAGTCGGCCGGACGGGTTGCTCCCACGGAGGTCAGCTGATGCCGTAGGTCGTGCAGTCGGCTGCGTAGGCCCCGGCGCACAACTGCGAGGCGGGGACGAAGCCGTCGGCGATGACCGTGGACTCCATGTTGGTGGGGGTGACCCACTCGGGGTGGAGGAGCGACGAGGGCACCGACACGTTGGCGGTGGTGTCCTTGACGGTTCCGTTGACGAGGCCCGCAGGCGGGACCTTGCCGGCCCGGAGGTAGAGGGCGAGCGCAGCCGCCGCCTGTGCCTCGAGGTAGATCGGCTTGTACGCCGTGCCGCACTGGTAGCCCGAGATGATGTTCTGCAGGCCGACCAGCGTTGCGTCCTGGCCGGTCACCGGGAACTTCTTCGCCGGGATGTTCAGCGTCTTGAGGTACGAGATGATCGGTGCGGCATTCTCGTCATTGGGGACCAGCACCGAGTTGATACTCGGGTGTGCCGTGTAGGCCTGCTGGAACTCGGTCAACGCGGTCGGCGGATCCCACGTGCCTGCCGGTGACGCCGCCAGCGTGTAGGTGCCGGCGGTGAACAGCGGCTTGAGGATGGCGTCGTATCCCTGGGCAAAGAGGGTCGCGTTGTTGTCGGTCGGCGATCCGACCATGACCGCCAGCGTGGGCTTGGGAACCTTCCACGCGGCCACACAGGCCACCATGCCCTGGCCGATGAGCGTCCCGACCTTGACGTTGTCGAAGCTCACGTAGTACTTCCGGCTGCCGCCGAGCACGAGGCGGTCGTAGTCGATGACCGGGACGCCGTGTGACTTGGCGTAGGTCTCGATGGACGTCCCGACGCCCGAGTCGAGCGGATCGACCACCAACACGCTGGCACCCGAGGTGATGTCAGACTGGGCGTCGGTCAGCTGGGTCGAGTCGCTGCCCTGCGCATTCTGGATGATGGTGTCCGAGGTGCTGAGCCCGGCGGCTGCGAACGCCTTGGCCAGGTAGGGGGCGTCGAACTCCGTGTACCGGGCAGAGGAGACGGTATCGGGAAGGATCACGGCGATCTTGCCCTTGCCGGCCGCCGAAACACTCTTCAGGTTCGCCATGGTGGTGAAGTTCTTGTTGAACGTCGTCACCGACACCGTGCCGGAACTCGACGAGCCTCCGGAGGTCGTTGTCGTGGATGACGAACTGCTGCTGCCGCAGGCCGCCACCAGAAGTCCACTGGCCACGACCATCGTGGCCACTATGCGCTTTCGGGTAAGTCTCAAGATGTCTCCCCTTTGCTCGACCTGCGCGAGGCGCAGCCAGACCTGGAACTCCGGATCCGAGATTTGACGTTACAGCAATGTGAACATCATGTGAAGGATCGATCTCTCCTTTGTCATGGGAACCCACGCCCCGGTCGTGATCTCGTGGCGCCCATAGGCTGGACCTCATGACAGGCGCACCCGCTCATGACGAGACGTCCGGCCCCTCCGACCACCACCGGGTGGTCATCGTGGGGGCCGGGTTCGGCGGCATCGCCCTGGCCATCCGGCTCCAGAGGGAGGGTGTCGAGGACATCGTCATCCTGGAGAAGGAGCACGACCTCGGCGGCACCTGGTACGTCAACACCTACCCGGGATGCCAGTGCGACGTGCCGTCGCTCCTCTACTCGCTGGAATGCGCCCCCAACGCCGAGTGGACGAGGACCTTCGCCCCACAGCCGGAGATCGAGGAGTACCTACGGGGCGTGGCCGACCGGTTCGATCTGAAGCGACTGATCCGGTTCGGCACCGAGCTGACCGGGGCCGACTGGGATCCCGAAGGGCGGCGGTGGTCCATCGACACCTCGGGAGGCCGGATGTCGGCGGACGTCCTCATCCTGGCGGCCGGCTTCCTCAGCGAGCCCTCGCTCCCCGCCATCGCCGGCCTCGACCGCTTCGAGGGGACCGTGTTCCACTCGGCCCGGTGGCGCCACGACCACGACCTGGGCGGCGAACGGGTGGCGGTGATCGGCACCGGTGCCTCGGCCATCCAATTCGTGCCGGCCATCCAGCCCGACGTCTCCCACCTCACCGTCTTCCAGCGGACGCCGCCGTGGGTCACCGCCCGTCCCGACCGTGCCTTCAAGGAGTGGGAGCACCGACTGCTCCGGCGCTCCCCGCTGGCGGCACGGGTCATGAGGGCCCGCACCTACTGGTCCCGGGAGCTGTTGGTGCTGATGTTCACCCGCTACCCCCGCCTGGCCAAGCTCGCCGCGGCCGGCGCGCGCAAGCATCTCGAGGCGCAGGTCGACGACCCGGAGCTCCGCCAGAAGCTGACACCCGACTACGCGCTCGGGTGCAAGCGGGTCCTGTTGTCCAACGAGTACTTCCCCGCCCTCTGCCAACCCAACACCGAACTGGTCACGGAGCCGATCCGCGAGGTGCTCCCGCACGCCATCGTCACGGCCGACGGCGTCGAGCACCCGGCGGACACCATCATCCTGGGCACGGGATTCGAGGCGACCGAGCCCCCCGTCGCCCGACGCGTGCGGGCCGCCGACGGGCGGACCATGCGCGAGCACTGGGACGGCAGCATGAAGTCCTACCTCGGTACCACCGTGGCCGAGTTCCCCAACCTCTTCCTCATCATCGGCCCCAACACGGGGCTCGGGCATTCCTCGATGATCTTCATGATCGAGTCCCAGGCCAACTACGTGGTCGACGCGCTCAAGACCATGGCGGCCCGGAACATCGCCTCGGTGAGCGTCCGGCCGGAGGCGATGGCCGGCTTCGACGAGGAGATGCAGCACAAGCTCAGCCGGACCGTGTGGAGCACGGGCTGCGCCAGCTGGTACCTCGACGCATCGGGGCGCAACACCACGCTGTGGCCCGACTTCACCTGGCAGTACCGCCAGCGCACCCGTCGGTTCGACGCCGACCGCTACCTCCTCTCCCGGGCCACCTGAGCGGTCTTCTCCCGGGCCACCTGATCGGTCTCCCGGGTCACCCGGGTGCCTACCGGTGCCAGCGGAGCGGCGTTCGCCAGGTCGAGACAGCGGGATCGGGGGGTCTACCGAGCGGCCTCCCCCCGGGCGGCGCGGGCGGCGGATCCCGGGCGTCCCGCCCGGCGATCCCGGGGGCGTTCTGGTCGACGAATCCCAACCGTTAGCCTGGTGAACCGTGAGTGACACCACCGACTCCCAACTGACACGCGACACCTACGAGCGGCTCCAGGCCGAACTGGAGGACCTGACCACCAGGGGCCGGGTGGAGATCGCCGCCGCCATCGAGTCGGCCCGGGCCCTCGGTGACCTGTCGGAGAACGGCGACTACCACGCGGCCAAGGACGCCCAGGGAAAGATGGAGTCGAGGATCCGCCTGCTCCAACGGCTGCTGAAGACGGCGACCGTCGTGGACGCCGACCGGACGTCGGACGGCACCGTTGCGCCGGGCACCGTCGTCACGCTCCGCTACGAGGGCGACGACGAGGAGGACACCACCGACTTCTTCGTCGGGTCCATCGAGGAGCGTCAGGGGGACCTGACCGTGGTCTCCCCCGGCTCGCCGCTCGGCCAGGCCCTGCTCGGCCACGCGGTGGGGGACGCGGTGGAGTACGCGGCGCCCGGAGGTACCCTCAGGGTCGACATCGTCAACATAGGGACCTGACCTCCATGGACACACAGCCGATGACGGCAATCCGATGAGCACCGGTCGACCTCCACGGACCCTGTCCGAGAAGGTCTGGGACAGCCACGTCGTCCACCACGGCGGTGACCACGAGCCCGACGTCATCTTCATCGACCTCCACCTGGTCCACGAGGTGACCTCCCCCCAGGCGTTCGACGGGCTGCGCCTGGCCGGCCGGGGCGTCCACCGTCCCGACCTCACCATCGCCACCGCCGACCACAACGTCCCGACCGCCGACATCGACAAGCCGGTGGCCGACCCC
>CAZNLF010000260.1:0-4175 GCA_964573595.1 uncultured Acidimicrobiaceae bacterium
GCCCGACAGCGTCACGTAGGTATCGCGGGGGATGGAGATCGACGAGGCGGTACCCGTCGCCGGGTCCACGCGGACGATCTTGATGGTGTCGCTGCGCTGGCCGCCGGCGTTGGACTGGTTGCCGAACTGCTGAGCCTCGGCAGCTGTCTCGCCGACCCGGCTGTCCGAGCCGATGAGGAGGACGTTGTAGGGCGCGCCGTTGGCGGCGGCGACACAACTCGGGCAGGGGGACGACGAGACCTTGCTCCACTGGTAGCGGAAGTACCCGTAGCCGAGGCCGGCGACCACCAGCACCAGCACGACAAAGGCGATGGCCACCCGGAGGATTCGTTCGGCCGGCCTTCTCCGCCTCTTCCGGCTCTTCTTCTTCGTCCGTCGCACCTCTCGCTTCGTGGGCGCGGTGATCTGGCCGCCGAGGATGGGTCCGGGGAACTCGGTACCCCGGTCCGGGCTGCGCCCGACGTTGGGCGAGGAGCCACGGGGCCGGCCGGTGGGGACCCCCGAGGATCGCCCACTGGGGCGAGGGCCGGGGGAGCCGGGGTAGCTGCGCCCGGAGGAGCTGCGCCCGGAGGAGCTGCGCGGAGTGTAGGGGTCGTCAGGGGGCACGTTTGGAGAGTTGATCGCTCGTCTGATCGGTGCGCCGCCCTCTGCAGGTCCGGGGCGGCAGTCGTCGGGGGACTTGTCAGTTTCTCATGGACAGGTCGGCGATTGGTGGCACCCCGGCGGGGTGCGGCGGGTCACGAGTTGGTGGGGACCCACGATCCGTGGAATCCGAACGGGACCCGGGCGGGCAGCCTCACCGTGGCGACCGGCGGGCCCGCAAACGAGGTGGCGTCGAGAATGACCAGGTCACTGCCGTCGCGTTCCGCGTCGTAGACCACGCTGAGTACCCATCCCTCGTCCTCCCCCCGACCGTCGGCCGCCCGAACGAACACCGGCTCCCCGGGTGAGCGGTGGGCTCCCGGGTCGAAGCGCGTGGACTCGTCCCGGCCCAGGTCGTACTTGATCAGACCTTCGAAGGTCGGTTCCTCGGGTCGGTCCCCCAACCGGGTGCAGTACCCGTACCGGTGGGGGAGCCCGGCCACCGCGGCATCGATCCGGGGGAACTCGACAGGGACATCGTCGAGTCTCTGCTCGGTGACCCGGTCGCGCCCCGGATCGATGGTCCAGCGGGCCAGGACCGGGAGGTCCGAGGCGATGGCGTCGCCCGGTGCGGTGTCGAACGCCCGGTCGTAGCGCAACACGTCGATCACCACGGTGTCGCCGTCGTCGTAGCAGTTGAGGACGTGGAACGCGTAGACCGGATCGATGGCGATCCAGCGGATGTCCGCGTTGCCGCCCGATCGGGGCATCACCCCCAACCGGGCTCCCACTTCGGGCATCCACCGATAGGGGAGCGACCGCCCCTCGGCCACCAGCCCGAGGTCGAACACGACCGGCAGGTCGAGGAAGACGACCCGCGAGGCGGTGACACCGAAGTCGTGGTGCATGGTGGCACGCGGGACGTCGATGTCCTCGGTGCGGACGAGGACACCTGCGGTATCGACCACGTGGTACCGCAGGAACGGTGGCCCGAACACGTCGCTTCCGAAGAACACGAGCTCGCCGGTGGCCGGGTCCACCTTGGGGTGGGCGGTCATCGGTGATGCCAGCCCCCCGTCGAAGTCGTGGACGCGGGCGCGGTTCAGGCCGGAGGACAGCGAGTGGGGGAACCCGGACTCGACCAGCGCCAGCGTGAGACCGCCGTGCCGGATCACGTGGGTGTTGGCGGGACCGTCGAGGGGTTCGGCGGGGCCGCCCGGCGGTGCCGTCCCCATCTCGGACGCCAGGGCCCTCGTCCTCACCCAGCGGTTGCGGTAACCGGTCGCCTTCCCGTCAGCCAGTGAGACGGCGTGGATCATGCCGTCGCCGCTGAACCAGTGGTACGTGGTCTCATCCGACGGGAGTGTCGCGGGGTTCGGTCCGTTGCGAAGGAGCCGGCCGTCGAGATCGGGGGGGATCGCGCCGACCACCTCGAGCTCATGGTCGTCGGTCCGCTCCTCGTGCACGGGAGCGAAGTTTCCTTGGAGGTACGGGTTGGGCAAAGCTGGCTCCTCATCACGGTGCCCGGCCGGGTCGGGCGAGACCGCACCGATCGTATCGTCACCCCTCCGACCGCCCGGGGCCGCGGTCGGACCGCGGCGACCGCCCGGCGTGGCAGGCTGAGTCCATGGCCCAACTCGTCGAGGACCTTCGCTTTCGGGGACTGATCCACCAGATGACCGACCCCTCGCTCGGGGACCGCCTGGACGCCGGCTCGCTCACCGCGTACTCGGGGTTCGACCCCACCGCGGACAGCCTGCACGTGGGCCATCTCCTCCAGATGTGCACTCTGCGGCGGCTGCAGCTGGCCGGTCACCGGCCCATCGCCGTGGCCGGCGGCGGCACGGGTTTCGTCGGGGACCCGGGCGGCAAGTCCGAGGAGCGGTCGCTCCTGACCGACGAGCAGCTCGAGGCCAATCTCGTCGGGATCCACACCCAGCTGTCGAGGTTCGTCGATCTCGGCGGGGCCGGCGACGGGCGGGCCCTGTTGGTCAACAACGCCGACTGGTTGCGGCCGCTGTCGCTGTTCGAGTTCCTGCGCGACGTGGGGAAGCACTTCACGGTCAACCAGATGGTGGCGAAGGACTCGGTGAAGTCCCGGCTCGAGCGGGCCGACCAGGGCATCTCCTACACCGAGTTCAGCTACATGCTCCTGCAGGCCTACGACTTCCTCCACCTCTTCGATGCCTTCGGGTGCCGCCTCCAACTGGGTGGAAGCGACCAGTGGGGGAACATCACGATGGGCATCGAGCTGGTCCGCAAGGTCCGCCACGAAGAGGTCTGGGGACTGACCACGCCGCTCGTGCTGAAGGCCGACGGCACCAAGTTCGGCAAGACCGAGTCCGGCACCGTCTGGCTCGATGCCGCCCGGACGAGCCCGTACCAGCTGTACCAGTTCCTCCTCCGGTGCGAGGATGCCGTGGTCGGCGCCTATCTCCGCTACTTCACGTTCCTCTCCCACGAGGCGATCCTCGAGCTGGACAGGGCGACTTCCGACCATCCTGAGCGGCGTGAGGCCCAGCGCGAGCTGGCCCGCCAGGTGTGCACCCTCGTGCACGGCCCCGCCGAGACCGCACGGGCCGAGGAGGCGGCGGGCGCGCTGTTCGGTGAGGCGGTCGCCGGCCTAGACGAGCACACACTGCTCGACGTGTTCGCCGACGCGCCGTCCACCACGGTCGCCCGTTCCCTGCTCGACGACGACCGGTTGACGTTGGTCGACCTGTTGGTCCAATCCGGCCTCGAGGGGTCGAAGACGCGCGCCCGGTCGACGGTCGAGGGGGGCGGCGCCTACGTCAACAACCGACGGGAACAGGACCCCGGCCGCGCCATCGGTGTGGGCGACCTCGTCGCCGGACGGTACGTCATCCTCCGGCGCGGCAAGAAGGACTACCACCTCGTCAGCTTCGATTAGAGCGGTCCGCGGTCAGCGGCCACGACGTCGGGAACCGCCGTTGGCTGTGCCCGCGACCCTGATCCGTGTTTCCGCAAACGGGGAAGTGTCCCCGTGTCATGGGGGCGGGGCCGAATCCGGGCGCCTCCGAGCTGGTCCTACACTGACCGACATGAGCAGCTCCGCCAATAGCCCGTCCGACTCCTCCGCGGTCAGGCTGACCTCCGGCCTCCCCGAGACGGTGCTCCCCGAGGAGTCCGATGCGGTCCGGTCGGGGCTCGCCGTCGCCATGACCCAGCCCGGGGAGCGCCGACGTCACGCGGTGTCCGACGTGGTCCGATCGGCCCCCCGGTCCTCGGCGGCCTGGGCCGCGCTCGGCTCACTGGCCCGGGACGACGTCGAGGCGTACGCGTGTTATCGCGTGGGATACCACCGCGGGCTCGATGCCCTGCGGGGAGCCGGGTGGAAGGGGTCGGGAACCGTTCGGTGGGAGCACGAGTCGAACCGCGGCTTTCTCCGCTGCCTCGACGGGCTCCGCTCGTCGGCGGGGGCCATCGGCGAGCACGACGAGGAGGAACGGTGCGCCCAGTTCCTGCGCCAGCTCGATCCGACCTGGCAACCCGACTGGACGGGCATACCGACCTAGTGGGGGCAGCGACGCAAGTCCCCTGTCCGGCATCCCCCGATCCAGCGGTGACCTCCC
>CAZNLF010000261.1:0-1975 GCA_964573595.1 uncultured Acidimicrobiaceae bacterium
GGCGCCGACCGCGTCGCGAAGCATCTGCAGCTCGTCGGATTCGATGAAGTCCATGACCTACTCCTCAGCTCGGGGAGGCACGAGGCCGACCGGGAGGTCGACCATCCTGCTCCGAAGGTACTCGCCCAGGCCCTTGGCCTGTGGATCGGGCCGTGTGGAGGACGCCACCCCTTCGCCCAACAGGCCCACCACGACGAAGTTGAGGGCACGGAGGTTGGGGAACGGATGGCGCCCGATCTCCAGGTCGTCGGCCTCGGGCAGGAGCCGCCGGAACTCGTCGAGCGAGAGGTAGGGGTCCAACCAGTCCCACGCCTCGTCCGAGCGAGCCCAGAGCCCGACGTTGGCGTTCCCCCCCTTGTCCCCCGAGCGGGCACCGATGACGGTGCCGAGCGGGAGTCGCACGGTGGCGGCCCGACCGGCGGGGGCCCCGCCGGACCGATCATCCGGCGCCGGGACCACATCCGGGGCCTCGACCGCGTCCGGGGCCAGGGCCAGATCCGGCGAGGAATCGACGATCCGCTCGTGTTCGTGCTCCGGGGGCCCGGACGGTCGTGCGGGCGCGTCCCCGGCGAGGTGGGCGGTGTGGGGCACCTCGGTCCGGTGGCCGTCGGCGTGGACCACCACCGGCACGACCAGTCCGGCCGGGACGAGGGCCGGCCAGTACACGCCGTAGACGGTGCCCGAGCCGGGCGGCGCGGTGAGGTGCAGGCCGGGGTAGCCGGCGAGGGCGAGCTCGGTGGCCGCCCCAGAGAAGTGCCGGCCCACCTTGTCGGGGTCCGCATCCTTCACGGTGATGCGGAGCTGCGCGGTGGCCTCGACGTTGACCGGTGCGTCGGCCTTGTCGGAACGGACCAGCCGGGCATCGAACTCGCCGAACCGGTCGGTGCCGCCGAGCGAGTCCTCCAACGACCGCAGGGTCAGGGCCGCCTTCTCCTCGATGTCGAGCCCGGTGAGCACGAAGGTCATCGAGTTGCGCCACCCGCCCAGCAGGTTGAGGCACACCTTCACCTGATCGGGGGCCGGCAGGCCACGGGTGCCGGAGATGCGCACGCGGTCCGGCCCCGCCTGGTCGACCTCGACGGTGTCGAACCGGGCCACCACGTCGGTGTTCGGGTAGTCGTGGCCGGCGATCTCGTAGAGGAGCTGGGCGGTCACCGTCCCGACGGAGACCTCGCCGCCGGTACCCGGGTGCTTGGTGATCACCGACGAGCCGTCGGCGGCCACCTCGGCGATGGGGAACCCCGGGTGCTCCATCGCCTTCACCTCGGTGAAGAACGCGTAGTTCCCGCCCGTCGCCTGGGGCCCGCACTCGATGACGTGACCGGCCACCACCGCCCCGGCCAGGGCGTCCCAGTCGGTCGGCGACCATCCGTGGTGCCAGGCCGCCGGGCCGACCACCAGCGACGCATCGGTGATCCGGGGGCAGATGACCACGTCGGCCCCGCCGGCCAGCGCGTCGACGATGGGCCATCCCCCGAGGTAGGCGTTGGCCGAGACCACCTCGCCGGACGCCTGGGCCAGCGGCCGGCCGGTGTCGAGGTGGGAGAGGGGGTGGCCGGCCTTTTCGAGCTCGCCGATCCGCGGCAGCAGGTCGTCCCCCTCGACGTGCGCCACCGAAACGCCGACCCCCAACCGGTCGGACAGCGCCCGCACTTGGTCGGCGAGTCCGGCCGGGTTGAGCCCGCCGGCGTTGGTGACCACCTTGATGCCCCGGTCGATGCAGGTGCCCAGCACCTCCTCCATCTGGGTGAGGAAGGTGTGCGCCCATCCCCTCGAACGGTCCCGTTGGTAGCCCTTCCACAGGATGAGCATGGTGAGCTCGGCCAGCCAGTCACCGGTGAGGACGTCGATGGGGCCACCCTCCACCATCTCGCGGGCCGCGGACAGCCGGTCGCCGTAGAAGCCCGAGCAGTTGGCGATGCGCAGCGGCTCGGTCATCCCCGGCCTGCAGGTCCCGCCGACGTCGGCCCGTCCG
>CAZNLF010000261.1:2075-4132 GCA_964573595.1 uncultured Acidimicrobiaceae bacterium
CCGGTCGGTCCCTCGGGTTCGACCACCACGAGGATCCTGCCGGTCTCGACCTGGTCGCCCTCGGTGACCTCCACGGCGGTCACCGTTCCCGCCGCGCCGGCGTGGACGGCGTGCTCCATCTTCATGGCCTCGAGCACCACCAGCAGCTGGCCCGACTCCACGGTGTCCCCCTCGGCCACCTCCACCCGGACGACGCCACCGGGCATCGGGGCCAGGGCCGAGCCGGCGGCCAGTTGATCGGTGGCCACCGGGAACCGCAACTGCTCGTGGAGGACCGAGCTCCCGTCGGGGCCGTCGACGAAGATCGTCGGTCCGTGCCGGTCGATCCGGTACCGGCGCCCGACCCCGTCGGCGTAGAACGTGGCCCCCTCGGGGTCCGCGTCGGCCGTGTCCACCTCGTAGGGGGCGCCGTCCACCTCCACCGCGGTGAGGTTCTCGCCCCGGGTGTGGAACCGGTACCCGACCGTGACCGTCTCGTCGCCGACGTCGTAGGCGGTCTGCTGGAGGGACGACGGGTTGTTGCGGTAGCCCGACGGGATGGTCGGCTGCACCCGGGCGGCCGACCGATGGGCGGCCTGGGAGGCCAGGGCGGCGGCCAGTGCGTGCCGGCGGACCGCCTCGTGGCCGGCCAACGGCGCCGCCAGACGGGAGAGCCCGTGGCGGTCGAGGAACCCGGTGTCGGTGTTGCCGGCCAGGAAGGCCGGGTGGTCGAGGACGCGGACGAGCAGGTCGCGGTTGGTGGTCACCCCGTGGATCCGGGCGCGGGCCAGGGTCCGGGACAGGGTGGTTGCGGCCTCGGCCCGGGTGGGGGCGTGCACCACCACCTTGGCCAGCATCGGGTCGTAGTGGGGACTGACATCGCTGCCCGACTCGACCCCGCTGTCCACGCGGACGTGGACGCCCGTCGCCTCGTCGGCCGGGCTGTCGGTGCCGACCTCGAAGCAGTGGAGCCTCCCGGTGGAGGGCATCCAACCGTGCCCGGGGTCCTCGGCGTACAGACGGGCCTCGATGGCGTGGCCCCGGGGACCGGCCGCCACCGCGGCATGGACCTCCGGCGGCAGTGGTGACCCGCCGGCGATGAGCAGCTGGAGCCGGACCAGGTCGAGGCCGGTGATCGCCTCGGTCACCGGGTGCTCCACCTGCAGCCTCGTGTTCATCTCGAGGAAGTACGGCTCCCCGTCGTCGTCCACCACGAACTCGACGGTGCCGGCGTTGACGTAGCCCACCTCGTCGGCGGCGGTCACCGCGGCCTCGACGAGACGGGCCCGCAGCTCGGGGGTGACGAAGGGCGACGGCGCCTCCTCGACGATCTTCTGGTGGCGTCGCTGGATGCTGCACTCCCGCTCGAAGAGCGCCACCGTGTCCCCGTAGGCGTCGGCGAGCACCTGCACCTCGATGTGGCGTGGGTCGCGCAGGTAGCGCTCGAGGAACACCGTGCCGTCCCCGAACGCCGAGCGCGCCTCCCGCCGGGCCCCGGCCACGGCGTCGGCCAGCTCACTCGGGCCCCAGACGACGCGCATGCCCCGGCCGCCGCCGCCGGCCGAGGCCTTCACCAGCAACGGCCAACCCAGGTCCTCGACGGCCACGATGTCCGGGAGCCGGTCGGCCTCGACGGTGATCGAGGGCAGGGTGGGCACCCCGGCGTCCCGCATCAACTCCTTGCTGTCGATCTTCGAGCCCATGGCGTCGATGGCCGCCGGCGGGGGACCGACCCAGACGTAGCCCGCCCCGGTGACCACCCGGGCGAAGTCTCCCGATTCGGACAGGAACCCGTAGCCGGGGTGGATGGCGTCGGCCCCGCTGCGGGCGGCGGCGTCGAGGATCAGCGCGGAGCGGAGGTAGGTGTCGCCCGGCGCATCGCCCGGAAGGTGCACGGCCAGGTCGGCCTCGGCCACGTGCGGACTGGCCCGGTCGGCGTCGGAGTGGACGGCGACCGTGGTGATGCCCATGGCCCGCGCCGTCCGCATGATACGGCGGGCGATCTCCCCCCGGTTGGCCACGAGCAGGGTGCGGATGGGTGCGTAGGTGCTCATCGGGCCGGGATCACATCCGGAAGA
>CAZNLF010000262.1:0-4118 GCA_964573595.1 uncultured Acidimicrobiaceae bacterium
GTCAGGCCGTTCGGCCCCAGGCTCGGATCGACTCAATTGTTCAACCATGGCATCTCAACGGTAGGGGGAAGTCGGGCTCGTCGATGCGCATGGGGGAACCGGCAGGCATGATGTCGGGTTCGCCAGGCCCCCAGGAGCGGTGCGCCACAGGAGCGGCGAACGGGGAGGGCGTGGCGCCGGAGGCGCGGCGCCCGGAGGCACAGTGCCCGGGCCGGAGCGGTGCCGGACAGCGTGGTGCCGGGCCTGGACCTCCCGGTGCGCCGTTCGTTCTTCCCTATGCCGGGCTGATGACCAGGCAGCCGTTGTGGCCGCCGAACCCGAACGAGTTGGAGAGCACGGGACCGGGCTCCCATGGGCGTGCGGCCCCGGCCACGATGTCGAGGGGGATGTCGGGGTCGGGCTGTTCGTACCCGGACGTCGGCGGGATGAGCGCGTGTTCGATGCTCAGCGCAACGGCGACCGCTTCGATGGCACCCGCCGCGCCCAGGCCGTGACCGGTGATGCCCTTGGTGGAGGTCACCGGGGGCGCGGTGGCCCCGAAGACCTTGACGATGGCATCCGACTCCGCCTTGTCGTTGAGGGGCGTGGAGGTCCCGTGGGCATTGATGTGGCCGATCTGGTCCGGGGCCACCCCGGCGTCCTCCATGGCCACGGTCATGCAGGCGGCGGCCCCGGACCCACCGGGGATCGGGGCGGTGATGTGGTGGGCGTCGGCCGTGCTGGCCGAACCGGCCAGTTCCCCGTAGATGTGGGCACCCCGGGCAACGGCGTGGTCCCATGCCTCGAGGACCAGGGCACCCGCCCCCTCCGTGATGACGAAGCCGTCCCGGCGGATGTCGAAGGGCCGGGAGTCGCCCGAGCTGGACAGGGCGGTCATGTTGGTGAACGCGGCGATGCCCACCGGCGTCATGCCCGCCTCCGCCGAGCCGCCGAGCGCGACGTCGCAGCGGCCCGAAGCGACCAGGCGGGCCGCGTGCCCGATGCTGTGGGCGCCGGCCGCACAGGCGGTGATGATGGTCTCGGAGGGTCCGTGCCAGCCGAGCCGGATGGAGACCGCCGCGGCTCCGGCGTTGGACATCATCATCGGCACCAGGCGTGGCGACACGCGGCGGGCACCTTTCTCACCGAACACGTGGATCTGGTTCTCGAGCGTCTGGAGGCCGCCCACCCCGGTGCCCATGATCACCGCGGACCGCCCCGGATCGGCATCGAGCGTTCCGGCGTCCTCCAGCGCCATGTCGGCGACGGCCACGCTGAACTGGGCGAACCGGTCCAGTTGGCGGGCCTCCTTGCTGGAGAGCCACTGTTCCGGGTCGAACCCGGGCACCCGGCGCTCTCCTACGGGTGGAGCACCGTTCAGCCCGCTCCACAGGGCATCGGTCCCGACCCCGCAGCAGGAGACGACCCCCATGCCGGTGATGGCGACGCGCCGGCCGGCTACCGGGCCCTCGGGACCGATGCCGAGCAACATCAGAGCTTGGCGGTGATGAGGTCGAAGGCCTGGCCGATCGTCTCGATACCCTCGAGCTCGGTCTCCTCGACCGACACGTCGAAGGTCTCCTCGAGGGCCATCACCAGCTCGACCAGGTCGAGGCTGTCGGCATCGAGGTCCTCGGCGAAGCGCGCCTCCTTCGTCACCTTGTCCGCGGGCACCTGGAGGACCTCGACCGCACAAGCCTTGAACTTTTCGAATGCCTCGTCATCGCTCACGCATTTGCTCCTTTTCTGTGGTTCGTCAAGTGATTCGGTGTCGTCGCCCGCCGGGGACCGGCGTCCTCCGGCCACGTGGATCGTTCGTACGTCGTCGCTCTCGTCGGGCTGAGGTCTCGTTGCTCTGGGTGTTCACCGGTGCTGTGGACCCGGTCCTGCAGGTGTTGCCCGGTCGGTGCGTTCGTCCCGGCCAACCGGATGCTGCGGCTCAAAGACCCATGGCCAGGCCTCCGTCGACTGCCAGGACCGCACCCGTGATGTAGGCGGCCCCGTCCGAAGCAAGGAATCCTACGGCCTCGGCGATCTCCTCGGGCCGGGCGACCCGACCCAGGGGCACCTGGGCCTCGTACGCCCGCCGTTGCTCCTCTCCGAGTTCCGCGAGCATATTCGTTTGCACCAGACCGGGCGCAATCACGTTCACCGTGATCGTCCGGCTCGCCACCTCACGGGCCATCGAACGGGCCATGCCGACCAATCCGGCCTTCGACGCAGCGTAGTTCGACTGCCCGGCCGAACCGATGAACGCTCCGATGGACGAGACCATGATCACCCTGCCCCGGCGGAGGCGGATCATCTTGGCCAGTGCCCGTTTGGCGACACGGAATACCCCGGTGAGATTGGTGTCGATGACGTCCGACCAGGCTTCCTCGCTCATCCGGAGCACGAGGGTGTCGCGGGTGACCCCGGCGTTCGCCACCAGGACCTCGACCGGGCCCCAGGCCTCCTCCACGGCGGCGAACGCGGCGTCGACCTGACCGGGGTCGGTCACGTCGCAGCGCAGCGAGAGGAACCCGGTGCCGAGATCTCCGTCGCTCTCGCCGTTCTCTCCCTCGACCGTGCCCGATCGGGAGGTCACCGCCACCCGGTCCCCCCGGGCGAGGAACCACCGGGCACAGGCCAGGCCTATCCCGCGGCTACCACCGGTGACGAGCACGACCCGGCCCGCCGGCAGAGCGTCCGGCACCGAGTCACCGGGTGCGGTCACGAGGTGCTCCCGGGGCTGCGGATCCACGCCACCGGTTGCCCTTCCATCACCCGTTCCCCCCGCACGGCCAGCCACCGGACGAGGATCCCGTCGAAGGGTGTGCGCACATCGGTCAGCCCGACGGTGCCCACCCGGTCGCCCACCGCGAGGATGGAACCGGGCTCTTTGCCCTCACCGCTGCCGGGAGCGGCGGTGGCCTCGGCCAGGGCGGTGGTCTCCAGGGCGGCCAGTTGGACGTCGGGCTCGAACACCCCCGGGGCCGGGCTCACGATGACCCGCTCGGAGGTGTAGAGGTGCTCACCCTGGTGGGCGGGTGCGGATGCCGTCCACTCCTCCGTGCCGGTGACGGCGTCCATCAGCTTGTCGAGGTCGGCCGGCACCGCCACCGCCACCCCCCGCACGTCGGGAACGGTGCGGCGCACCATGCCGGTCAGCACCCCTCCGGGGCCCAGCTCGGCGATCACGGACGCGCCCCGTCCGGACAGGGCCTCGAGCGACTGACGCCACCGCACCGGACTGCACAGCTGGGAAGACAGGAGACCGGACCAGTCCGACGGATCGGTGTGCACACGGGCGTCCACATTGGCGATCACCGGGACCTCCGGTGAATGGAACTCGACGGCGTCGAGCGCCCGGCGCAGCCGCACCCGGGCCGGCAGCATGAGCTGGGTGTGGAAGGCGCCGGAGACGGGGATAGGCAGCACCTTCTTCGCGCCGAGCTCCTTCGCCCGGTCGGTCGCCGAGGCGACGCCCTCCACCGTGCCGGCGATGACCACCTGGCCGGGGGCATTGAAGTTGGCCACCCACACCTCGTCCTCGGCACGTTGGCAGGCCGCTTCGGCATCACCGTCGGCGATGCCGATGAGGGCCGCCATGGTGCCCGGTCGCTCGTTGGCGGCCACCTGCATGGCGTTGCCCCTCTCGATCACCAGCATCGTGCCGTCCGACAGGGAGAGGGAGCCGGAGGCGACGAGTGCCGTGTACTCGCCGAGGCTGTGGCCGGCGCACGCCGCCGGGAACAGTCCGAGCCGTTCGACGGCGTCCAGCACCACCAGGCTCATCACGAAGGTCGCCAGCTGGGCGTTCGCCGTCTGGGTGAGCTCCTCCATCGGTGCGTCGAGCAGCAGCTGGGTCAGGTCGCGGCCGGCGATCTCCGATGCCTCGGACGCCACTTCCCAGGAGGGGTGCTCGACCCAGGCGTGACCCATCCCGGACCGCTGTGATCCCTGTCCCGGGAAGGTAAAGGCCAGCAACCACCGACTCCTCTCGAACGATCACGGTCACCGACGACCGTCGTGGCCGGACAAGTGTGACACGGGAGACGCGCGGTCCGGTGATTACCCTGCGGTCACTTGCCGCCGCGATCCTGGCTCGATGTCCGGCCGGAACGCCGGCCATGGTTGGTGCCCGGGGCCGGATCCCG
>CAZNLF010000263.1:0-4094 GCA_964573595.1 uncultured Acidimicrobiaceae bacterium
GGAGGGATCCGACGATCGGAGCCGACTGATTGTTCGGAGACGCCCGGTCGAACCCCATCCGATCCCAACTGGCGGTGGGCGAGTGAATCTCCTGGTCGCCTACGGTGGGGACGTGCACCAGGGTGGAGGATCGCCGTGACCACCGAGACCGTGGCCGTGCTGTTCACCGACATCGTCGATTCCACGGCGCTGTCCTCCCGGTTGACACCTGAGGTGGCCGACCAGGCCCGTCGAACCCACTTCTCGATTCTGAGACAAGCCGTCGCTGAGTCGGGCGGGACCGAGGTGAAGCACCTGGGCGACGGCCTGATGGTGGTCTTCCGCTCATCGTCGGTGGCCATGGCCTGTGCTGTGGCCATGCAACAGGGGGTAGAGCGGGGTAACCGAGCCGGCGCGGTGTCGGTGGGCCTCAGAATCGGCCTTGGCGGGGGTGAGGTCGCCAATGAGGACGAGGACTACTTCGGGGATCCGGTCGTCGAGGCCGCCAGACTCTGCTCCCTTTGTGGGAGTGGCCAGATCCTGGCAACGGACCTCACCCGCGTCATGGCCGGTCGGCGGAATCGCCACCGATGCGTCCCGGTCGGTCCGCTGTCGTTGAAGGGCTTCCCCGATCCGGTGGAGACCGTCGAGGTGGCCTGGGAGCCGCTCGAGGCGGCTCCCATCGGTTCCATACCCCTCCCCCGTCGCCTGGCCGTCCGACCAGAGGTCGGGGTGGTCGGCCGTGAGTCCGAGGCGATACTCATCGCCGATGCCGCCAAGCGAGTCTCCGGAGGAGAGGGGCGGGAAGTGTTGCTCGTCTCGGGCGAGGCCGGCCAGGGCAAGACGACGCTCGTGGCCCAGGCGGCGAGGGCGGCCTTCCGGCAGGAGGCCTCCGTCATGTTCGGCCATTGCGAGGAGGACCTGGCCACGCCCTACCGGCTCTTTTCCGAGGCCCTCGGCCATTACATTGCCCACGCGGACGAGGATCGACTCCGTGCCCACGTCGAGATGCACGGATCCGGCCTGGCCGGACTGGTGCCGGCACTGTCCAGCCGGATCCCCGGCCTCCCCTCGTCGCGAGCCACCGACGCGGACTCTGACCGCTACCTCATGTTCGCCGCCGTGGTGGACCTGCTTGCCCAGATCTCCCGTGAGACGCCAGTCGTACTCGTCCTCGACGACCTCCAGTGGGCCGACAAGGGGAGCCTCCAGCTCCTGAGCCATGTCGTCGCCTCTGAGCAGCCCATGCGTGTGCTGGTGCTCGCCACCTACCGAGACAGCGAGCTGTCCCGGGCCCAGGAGCTGGTCGAGACTCTGGGTGCCCTGCACCGCCATCGGGGGGTGTCGCGCCTCGAGCTGGGCGGGCTCGGCGACGATGGCGTCATCTCCCTGATGGAGGCCGCCTCCGGCCAGACGCTGGAGCAAGGCGAGGTCGGCCTGGGCGAGGCCATCTACCGCGAGACCGACGGCAATCCGTTCTTCGTCACCGAGCTCCTGCGCCACCTGACCGAGACCGGGGCCATCTACCGGGATGACACCGGACGGTGGGTGGCCATCGACGACCTGCAGGAGGCGGCGTTGCCGCAAGGTGTGCGAGAGGTCATCGGTGCCCGGGTAGTCCGCCTCGGCACGGCGGCCGGAGAGGTCCTCTCCGTGGCCTCGGTCATCGGGCGGGACTTCGACTTCGACCTCTTGGTCCGGACCACCCGGTCCACCGAGGACGAGGTGCTGGACGTCCTGGACGCGGGGGCGGCGGCGGCCCTGGTCAGGGAGCTCGACTCCCCTCCCGGGCGCTACAGCTTCGCCCACGCCCTCATCCAACGCACCCTCTACGAGGACCTCGGACCCACCCGCCGGGCCAGGGCCCACCGCCGGGTGGCCGAGGCACTGGAAGCAATCTGTGCCGGTCGACCCGGGGACCGAGTGGAAGACCTGGCCCGGCACTGGTTCAGCACCACCCATGACCGGGACAAGGCACTCGACTACTCACGCCAAGCCGCCGATGCCGCTCTGGATTCACTGGACCCCGGGGATGCCTTGCGCTACTACACACAGGCTCTCGAGCTCCTCGCCCAGATCAGTGATCCGGATCCCGTACTAGGGATCGATCTGGCCATCGGTCTCGGCACAGCACAGCGCCAATCGGGGGACCCCGCCTACCGCCAGACCCTCCTAGATGCGGCCCGAGAAGCTGCCGGCATCGACGACACGGAACGGTTGGTGGCGGCTGCTCTCGCCAACGACCGGGGAGTGAGCATGCTCGGATTCAGTGCGACTGACGAAGTCGAGGTCTGCGAACTGGCCCTGGACCGCCTGCCCGATGACCACCCCGACCGGGCGCTGATCCTCGCCATGCTCTGCGCGGAACTCCCGATTGCGGGCTCCTTCGCTCGTCGGCAGGCCCTCGCCGAGGAGGCGCTGACCATCGCCGAGGAATCCGCTGACGATTTCACCGTCGTGCGCGTCCTGAACCACATCGTGCTACCCATGCGGGTCCCGCAGCTCCTCGAGCAGTCGCTCTCTCGGTCGGGAGAGGCCCTGGCCAGGGCGGAGCGGATCGGAGATCCGGTCCTCACGTTCTGGTCGGCGAGTGCACGTCAGGCCGTCGCCCTCGGTGCGGGCGACATCGAGGAAGTCGATCGCACGCTCACCATTGCCGGAATCCTGGCCGACCAGCTCGATCAACCGACATTGAACTGGGTGCATACCGTCCAGCTGGGGACCCGCGCCCAGATCGCCGGCGACACCGATCGTGCCGAGCAGCTGGCAAACCAGGCTTTCAAGATTGGTACCGATGGCGGCGAACCCGACGCCTCTGTCTTGTACGGAGCACAAATGTTGGCCGTCTCGTGGCAGCGGGGAACCCTGGGTCATCTCGTTCCCCTCATTGAGACGGCCACGTTGGAGAACCCCGGTGTACCGGCACTGACCGCCGCGCTGGCCCTGGCCCATGTGGAGCGTGACGATATCGATGGCGCCCACCGCATTTTGGAGCAGCCCACCTCGACGGACTTCGATCTTCCCCTCAGAGGCGCCTGGCTCACCGAGATGGTGTTCTTCGCGGAGGTGGTGGCAGAGTGCCAAGACGCCGAGGCCGCGGGCGTCGTGTTCAGATGGCTCGAACCATGTTCGGGGCAGTTTGCCGGAGGGGGCCGAGGCGCCGAGGGCCCGGTCGATCAGTATCTTGGCCACCTCGCCACCCTCCTCGGTCGATTCGACGAGGCAGACGCCTACTTCGGATCATCCGCGGCCACGAACAACCGCATGGGTGCGAAGTTCTTCGAGGCCCGCACGACGTTGCTCTGGGGGAGGATGCTGGCCGAGCGCCGTGGTCCGGGTGACGTCGAGAGAGCACGATCACTCCTGACCGAGGCCAGTGAGACCGGGGTGGTCAACGGATACGGGAATGTCGTACGTCGCGCCGCAACCGCCCTCCAACGCTTGGGTTGACGCCGGATCGTAAGTACCGCACCGCTGGCTGCCGCCAGTGGACCGGCCGAGCATCTCCCATGGGAAGGCCGATGGACCCCACGGCGGCCGTTGCTCCAGTTGACGCAACCCCGCCTACCCGGGCGTGGATGGAATGCCCCGGCCAAGTCCGGCGTGAAGGTCCCTCACGTCAGCGTGGACAGCGAGGCATTCTCCTACGATGAGGTGGTCGCGATCGCTCAGGTTCCCTTCTGCGCCAACAGTGGGACGAGCACCTGCGCGTTTGGGGTTCCCCAACCGGTGACCGGATCCCATCCCCGAGAAGCCTGGTAACCGTCGATCGTCTTCGGTGGGAATACGACCGAGTTGTTTCCTTGGGTGATGTCGTGAAACGCCTTGCCATAGGAGGCGCCTTGACCGATGGAGTAGATCTCGGCATTCACGAAACCCACCGCTCGTCCGGCATCCTGGTCCGCAAGTGCGATGAGACCCGCCCAGAGGGGAGCGCCGGCGCTGGTGCCGCCCGCTGGAGTTATGTAGTACTTCCCGACACCGTCGCTGATGACCAGCGCCATCCCGGTCGTGGGCGATGCATCGGCAGCCACGTCGGGAACACCTCGGGTGGATCCGATGCCTTCGACACCGTCTTGGTAGCCGGGGCGGGGGAACAGATGGCTGAAGCCACC
>CAZNLF010000264.1:0-4069 GCA_964573595.1 uncultured Acidimicrobiaceae bacterium
ACCTTGGGGAAGTCCCACAGCTTGAGGACCGGTGTCCCGTAGATGTCCCACTGGCCCTTCCACGGGCTGCCCAACCGGGCCGTGCTCTCGTCGATCTCCCGCATCTCGGTGCCCGGCGTGCCGGCGACCACGTGGCCGGCACTGAACCCGGGCCCATTGGCCTTCAGGACGACGACCTTGATCCCGTAGTCGCGGTCGGCATCATCGAGGCAGGTGTCGACGTCGAAAACCAGGTCCGAAGTCTGGATGTTCGCCTTCTCCTGATAGTCGAGGGTGATCCAGGCGACCGGACCGTCCTTCACATAGACCACCGTGTCCAGCTTCCGGGTCTCCAATGGCTTGCTCCTGTCGAAACGGGCCCACCTCGTCCAGCGCGCTGTCCTGCGAAGCTAGCAAAGAAGACGCGCGTTTTCTCCACCTCCGGTGGATGGCCGCCCACGCGGCGCAACCGATCAGGGCGCCGCTATCTCCCTCACCAGTTCCGGGCCGTCGTTCCTGACATTGCCGACACCGCGACCCACCGGGTAGTGGACCAGCGTGCCGGCTGCCCCCGGCACGAGCAGCGATTGGAGTTCCTCCCGGTCGGTCGCGTCGGGGTCGAGCCAGTGCTCCCATGCGCCACGTTCCAAGACGACCGGCTGACGATCGTGGACGGGCATGTCCGGACCCGCCTCGGTGGTGATGATGGTGGCGGTGCGGAGCTCGGAACCGTCGGCACCCCTCCAGTGCTCGCGCAGGCCGGCGAACACCACCGGGTCCCCGTCCGCCCGCTGGAACACGTAGGGCTGTTTGGGGGTGCCGCCTTTCCACTCGTAGAACGCGTCGACCGGGACCAGGATCCGCCAGTGCCGGAATGCCGCTCGGAACGTCGGCCTGCTGGCGACCGTCTCCGCCCGGGCATTGAAGGTGTTCCTGATCGACGCCGGGTCCTTGGCGCCCGCGGGCACCAACCCCCAACGGTAGAGACCCATCGTGCGCTGTCCGGCCGGGTCCTCGGACACACCGAGGATCATCGACATCGGGCCGATGTTCCAGCTGGGCCGGAGCTCGTCCACAACCTCCGGGTCGATCCCCGCATCCAGCATGCGGGCGAGACGGGGGACATCGGAGTAGAGGGCGATCCGGCCGCACATGCCTCCGAGCCTACGACGGCGCTCCGGGGGGTCATCCGGGTTCCATGCGTCAATGCGGGCCGATCATGGGAGGTGTCCGGGATCGGTAGCATTGGATCCCATGGAGCCCGCCACGTCGCCCCCCGGTGGTGGAGCGCTGTGCGTCGGCGCCTGCGCATGCCCGGTGAACCGGCAGTGGCCGAGCCCGGCCGGCCCGGCCGTCGGCCGCAGGTAGGGGTCTCCGTGCCCGGTCCGATGGTCGACATCCTGGTCGTGGTCGGGCCCGAACGACCTCCGCAATTGCTCGAAGCCAGGGCCGGCCGGGTCGTCGAACTGGCGGATCCGGGCGAGACGGCCCCTCTGATCGCCGAGCTCCGGGGCCACATCCCCCGCCTGGTCGGTGTGGTCGGAGCGGCCGGCGAGGACGGCGACACCGCGGCGGTCGTGCACCACATCCACGACGCCGGCCTGCCGACGGTGCTGTTCACCGACGGTTCCGTCGACGTCCCGGACGGGGTGGAGATCTGGCCGCTGACCGATCACGGGCCGACGATGGAGGTGGCGGAGAGCCTGATCGACCTCATCGGCGACACGCCGCTGGTCCGGCTGAGCCGGACGGGCAGCCACCTCCGCTGCCATCTGCTGGCCAAGCTCGAATACCTGAACCCGGGAGGCAGCGTCAAGGACCGGCCGGCCCTTTCAATGATCCGGGCGGCCGAGGCCGAAGGCCTTCTCAGCCGGGGCAGCACCATCGTGGAGCCGACGTCGGGGAACACCGGTGTCGGGCTGGCCATGATCGCCGCGCAGCGTGGCTACCACTGCATCTTCACCATGCCGGACAAGATCGCCGAGGAGAAGCGCCAACTGCTCCGTGCCTTCGGCGCCAAGGTCATCGTCTGCCCGACGGCCGTCGACCCCGACCACCCCGACTCCTACTACTCGGTGGCCAATCGGATCACCGCGGAGACGCCGAGCTCCTTCCAACCCAACCAGTACCGCAACATGGCCAACCCCTCGGCCCACGAGCTGTGGACCGGTCCCGAGATCTGGAGGCAGACAGCGGGGCGAGTGACCCATTTCGTTGCCGGCGTGGGGACCGGAGGGACCATCAGTGGCGTCGGCCGCTACCTCAAGGCTCAGAGTCCGGCCATCCGCGTGATCGCGGCGGACCCCGAAGGTTCCATCTACTCGGGGGGAGGTGGCCGGCCCTACCTGGTGGAGGGCATCGGCGAGGACTTCTGGCCCAGCACGTACGACCCCTCGGTGGTGGACGAGGTCATTGCCGTCTCCGACAGCGACTCCTTCCTGACCGCCCGCCGGGTCACCAGGGACGAGGGCATGATCGTCGGCGGGTCGTGCGGCACGGCGGTCTGGGCGGCCCTCCACGTCGGCGAGCACCTCGGGCCCGACGACGTCGTGGTCGTGCTCGTCCCCGACTCCGGCCGGGGCTACCTCTCGAAGTTGTACGACGACCACTGGATGGCCGACCACGGCTTCGCCCGGGCCGAGGGTGCGACCGCCGAGGCGGTGCTCTCGACCAAGAGCGGGCGGCTCCCGCCGCTCGTCCACGTGCACCCCGAGGAGACGATACGGGCCGCCATGGGACTGCTCGAGGAGTACGGAGTGTCGCAGGTGCCGGTGGTCAAGGCGGAGCCGCCGCTCGCCTTGGCCGAGGTGGTGGGGTCGGTCTCCGATCGTCAGTTGCTCGAGCACGCCCTCCACGATCCGGCGAGCTTCGACCGGCCGGTCAGCTCGGTGATGGGTTCGCCGATGGCGACCGTCGGCCACAGCGAGCCCGTCGAGGGAATCGCCGCGCGGCTGGAGGCGGACAACGCGCTGCTCGTCCTCGACGGCGGGCACCCGATCGGCATCCTGACCCGCTCCGACCTGTTGGCGTTCCTCGGGGGGCACTGATCCATGGCCGGTGCTGAGCCGTCCGGCGGGGAATCGACACCCAGGGACGGTGCCCGTCCCGGCCTGGGGTTCGAGACGAGGGCGATCCATGCCGGCCAGCCACCCGACGGACCGACTGGGGCCGTGGTGGTGCCGATCTTCCAGACCTCCACCTTCGCCCAGTCGGAGTCCGGTGCCGACCAGCCCTATGAGTACAGTCGCTCGGCGAATCCCACCCGGTCCGCGCTCGAGTCCTGCCTCGCGGACCTCGAAGGGGTCGACCACGGGTCGGCGTTCGCCAGTGGACTCGCCGCCGAGGATGCGGTGCTGCGTTGTCTGGAGCCGGGTGATCACGTCATCGTGGGGGACGAGATGTATGGCGGCACCCTTCGATTGTTGGACGAGGTCCACGCGCCCGCGGGCCTGGCGTTCACACCGGTGCGGCTCGACGACGCCGACGCGATCCGGGACGCCTGGCGCCCGACCACCCGCATGGTCTTCATGGAGACGCCGACCAATCCACGGCTGAGCGTCATCGACGTCGCCTCGGTGGCCGGGGTCGCCCACGACCACGGCGCCCTGCTGACCGTGGACAACACCTTTGCCACGCCCTATCTCCAACAGCCGGTCGCCCACGGCGCCGATGTCGTCGTCCACTCCACGACCAAGTACCTGAGCGGGCACAGCGACGTGATCGGGGGTTTCGTCGCCACGTCCAACGAGCGGATCGCGGAGCGGGTGGCCTTCCTCCAGAATGCCACCGGGGCGGTCCCAGGCCCCTTCGACTGCTTCCTCGTCCTGCGGGGCATCAAGACGTTGGCCGTCCGCATGGACCGGCACTGTGAGAACGCCGCTGCCGTGGCCGACGCCCTCGCCGGTCACCCGGCGATCGACCAGCTCTACTTCCCCGGGCTGCCCACCCACCCCGGGCATGCCAATGCCAGGGCCCAGATGCGGGCGTTCGGGGGAATGGTCTCCTTCTCGCTGCACGGCGGCGAGAAGGCCGCCCTCGCCGTGGCCGGATCGACCGAACTCTTCACCTTGGCCGAGTCCCTGGGTGCCGT
>CAZNLF010000265.1:0-4059 GCA_964573595.1 uncultured Acidimicrobiaceae bacterium
CCGGGGGTGTCGACCGCGTCCACCGGCTCATCGGCAGGGGCAGGGCCTTCGATGCCGATCAGCGGGCGGCCCGGGTGGTCCGCTACCCCCCCGGGATCGCCTCCGCCCTCGAGGAGATGGTCGGGCGCCCGCGGTCTCCGGGATCCCCGCCGTGGCCGCCCGGGAGCGGTCGCGCCGCCACGCTCACCCGCTGGCTGTGGATCGACCCGATGGCCGGGGCCCCGATGGACGAGTCCGTGGAGGGGAACCTCGACGACACCCGGGTCCGGGCGGCGGCCCAGGCGCTCAGCTGAGCCCTGTCGGCCGGCCCAGCGTGGCCACGGCTACCCGGAACCGAGGGAACCGGAACTGAGCGCCGGGACCGGGGCACTGAGGGCCGGCGCGTTCACTCGGCTCCGGGGCAGAGGTCGGCGTCCTCCTGGGTGAGCCCCCAGTCGGCCCCGGTGTCGTGGAGGTGGTCGCGGAGGCGGCGCAGGAGCATGGCGAGCGTCGCCTCCTCCTCGGCGGTGAACAGGCTGCTCAGCACCTCGCCGATGTGGGTGAGGTGCTCGGGTATGGCGCGGTCCATCAGCTCACGGCCGGCCGGGGTGAGGACCGCGAAGGCGCCCCGCCGGTCCTCCGGGCAGACCCGCCTCACCACCAGGCCCTGGTCCTGGAGGCGGTCGACCGAGCGGGTGAGGCCGCTCGGGGTCAGCGAGGTCTGGGCGGCCAGCTCGCTCATCCGCAGCTCGGAGCCGGGCGTGCGGGCCAGTCGGATCAGGACGTCGAACGACTGGGGGGAGAGGGAGTCCTCCGCCTCGGTCCGCCGTTGGATGGCCCGGCGCAGCCCGGCCGCCGACTCCATGAGCAGGCCGACCGTCGTGAGTCGCTCTTCGTCGGACATCGACAGTTGTGCCATGGGGGCGAGTCTACAGTCCCCGTCCCGGTACTTGCGACTGCAACTACCTGTGATATAGTTGCGTGTGAAAGCAAAGACAGAGGACACCGGGAGGTGTCCCTTCGATCGATCAGGAACACGACCACCAAGGAGCAGCAAATGTCACCAGAATCAGCGGTAACCAGCCGGACCGTGAACGGCGCCGAGTATCCGGCCGTCGGGACGTACGACATCGACCCCAGCCACACCGAGCTCGGCTTCGCCGTCCGGCACATGGCCGTCTCCAAGGTCCGGGGCCGCCTCAGCAAGTTCAGCGGGACCCTGGTGCTCGCCGAGGACCCGGCGGACTCCAAGGCCACGGTGACCATCGACGCCACCAGCGTGGACACCCGTGACGAGAACCGCGACGCCCACCTCAGGACCAACGACTTCTTCGACGTGGAGAACCACCCCACGTGGACCTTCTCCAGCACGTCGATCAAGCCCGACGGCCCCTCCGAGTTCAAGGTCGACGGCGACCTGACCATCCGGGGCGTGACCAAGCCGGTCACGCTGGACGTGAGCCTCGAGGGCGTCGTGAAGGACCCCTACGGCAACCACCGGGTGGGCTTCAGCGCATCGACGTCGATCAACCGTGAGGACTTCGGTGTCGCCTTCGGTGCGGTCATGGAGGCCGGCGGACTGGTCGTGGCCAAGAAGGTGGACATCCAGATCGAGCTCGAAGCGGTGCTGCAGGCGTAGTCCTGCTGTCCGTCCCCGACCCGGTCACCGGCCGCCCTCCCACCGGGGGCGGCCGGTGACGCGTCCGGGCTGTGGACCGGTTGACCAGGGGTAGAATGGCGCCATGGCCGATCCCAGCAGCGATACCGCAGCCGACCGCCGTCCGACCGGGACGTTCACCGTCAAGCGCGGTCTGGCCGAGATGCTGCGTGGTGGTGTCATCATGGACGTCGTCGACGCCGACCAGGCGAAGGTGGCCGAGGACGCCGGTGCCGTCGCCGTCATGGCCCTCGAGCGGGTGCCGTCCGACATCCGGCGCGACGGCGGCGTCGCCCGCATGAGCGACCCGGCACTCATCGAGGGGATCAAGGCGGCGGTGACCGTCCCGGTCATGGCCAAGGCCCGCATCGGCCATTTCGCCGAGGCCCAGGTGCTCGCCGCCCTCGGGGTGGACTTCATCGACGAGAGCGAGGTCCTCACCCCGGCCGACGAGGCCCACCACATCGACAAGTGGTCGTTCGAGGTCCCGTTCGTGTGCGGGGCCACCAACCTCGGGGAGGCGCTGCGCCGGGTGTCCGAGGGGGCGGCGATGATCCGGTCCAAGGGTGAGGCCGGCACCGGCAACATCGTCGAGGCCGTACGCCACCTGCGTTCCATCCTGGGCGACATCCGCCAGGTCACCCAGGCCGACTCGGCCGAGCAGTACCGGTGGGCGAAGGAGCTCGCCGCCCCGATCGGCCTCGTGCAGGAGATCGCCACCACCGGCCGGCTCCCCGTCCCCTTGTTCTGCGCCGGGGGCATCGCCACACCGGCGGACACCTCGTTGGTCATGCAGCTCGGCGCCGAGGCCGTGTTCGTCGGCTCGGGGATCTTCAAGAGCAACGATCCCTCACGGATGGCCCGCGCCATCGTCGAGGCCACCGCCCACTTCACCGACGCCGACCTGGTGGCGAAGGTGTCCACCGGGTTGGGCGGCGCCATGGCCGGTCTGGAGATCGGGAGCCTCGGCGTCCGCCTGGCCGAGCGTGGTTGGTGACCGTCGGGCCGGCGGGCCGCGTCGTGGTGCCCACCGGTGACCGTCGGGGTACTCGCCCTCCAGGGTGACGTCCGTGAGCACGTCGCCGCCCTCGCCGCCCTCGGTGAGCCCGCGGCCCTGGTCCGGAGGCCCGGTGACCTCCGGGGCCTGGACGGACTGATCATCCCGGGCGGCGAGTCGACGACCCTGTCCCTGCTCGTGGAGTCGTCCGGCCTGTTCGACCCACTGGCCGAGGCGCTCGAGGACGGCCTGCCCGTGTTCGGGACGTGTGCCGGGATGATCATGCTGGCCGCCGAGGTGCTCGACGGTCGGCCCGACCAGCGACGCTTCGGGGTGATCGATCTGACCGTGCGCCGCAACGGCTACGGACGCCAGCGGGCCTCGTTCGAGTGCGAGCTCGAGGTCGAGCGGGTGTCCGGCGGCCCGGTGCACGCCGTGTTCATCCGGGCCCCGGTGGTCGAGCGGGCCGGGGACGGCGTCGAGGTGCTCGCCACGCTGCCGTCTGCCCGGCCGGTGGCTCCCGGCCCGCATGACCCGCCCGACGGCCGGGTCGGACCCGAGGAGGGGACGACCCCCCTGCCGCCGGTGGTCTGCCGGCAGGGGGCCGCACTGGTCACGTCGTTCCACCCGGAGCTGACCGGTGACCGTAGGCTGCATCAGCTGTTCGTGGGGATGACCAAAGAGGAGAGGCACTGACCGATGTCCGGACACTCCAAGTGGGCCACCACCAAGTACCGGAAAGGGGCGCAGGACTCCGCCCGGGCCAAGGTGTTCGCCAAGATCATCCGCCAGGTCGAGGTGGCCGCCCGTGAGGGGGGCAGCGACATGACGGCCAACGCCAGCCTCCGGACGATGTATGCGAAAGCCCGTGACGCCTCCGTGCCCATCGACACCATCGAGCGGGCGATCAAGCGCGGCTCGGGGGAGCTCGAGGGTGTCCGCTACGAGTCGATCTCCTACGAGGGCTACGCGTCGGCCGGGGTCGCGGTCATCGTCGAGTGCCTGTCGGACAACCGCAACCGGACGGGGGCGGAGATCCGGAACGCCTTCAACAAGAACGGCGGCAACATGGCCGAGCCCGGCGCGGTCAGCTGGCAGTTCGAGCGCAAGGGGGTGATCGCCGTCCCCCGCACCTTTGAGGAGGACCGTGTGCTCGAGGTCGTGATGGAGGCCGGCGCCGAGGACCTCGCCGACGAGGGGGAACGTTGGCTGGTCACGAGCGCGCCGTCCGAGCTGATGGCCGTGCACACGGCGCTCGACGAGGCCGGCCTCGAGCCCGGAGCCTCGGAACTGTCGATGGTGCCGACCACGACGGTGGAGGTCTCCTCCGAGTCGGAGGCGAAGAGGGTGCTGCGGTTGATCGAGGCCCTCGACGACCACGACGACGTGCAGAACGTCTATGCCAATTTCGACATCCCCGACGCGG
>CAZNLF010000266.1:0-4048 GCA_964573595.1 uncultured Acidimicrobiaceae bacterium
GGGGGGGGGGGGGGGGGGGGGGGGGGGGGGGGGGGGGGGGCCGGGGGGGGGGGGGCGGGGGGGGCGGGGTGGTATCCGGGAGGGGCGGTGTGACACGGCGGAGATGCAGGCCGGCGCTCCGTCGACGTCGACCGGTTCAGGCGGGCGGTACGAGCAGCGCGGCCTCCATGACAAGCAGGTCCTCGACGGGCACGCCGGACGCGAGCGCCCATGACCGGGCACCGCCGAAGCGCGCGTGCAGCTCGGACAAGAAGCGCTCCATCGTGGAGGCCTCCACCCCGAACCTCGATGTAGGAGCGGTGGCCATCTGCCCGGCGAACGCCGGGTCGGCCCGGTAGCGCTCGAGTATCAGGGGCATTCGCCCGGCGGTGATGACGTAGTCGGCGACGATCACGTCGTGGTCGACGCCGAGGATGTCCAGGACCAGCGCCGCCAGCACCCCGGTCCGGTCCTTCCCGGCGGCGCAGTGGAATACGACCGGATGGTTCGCAGGATCCGCGAGCAGGGTGAGAGCGGTGGCGAGAGCGCTCCTCCCGCAGTCCAGGTACCACAGGTACCGCTCACTCAGGTCCTCGCCGGGGGATGCGGGCGCTCCCATCGCCTCACCCCCACCATCACCGATCACCGACAGGTGGTGGAAACCGATCGGGTGGCCGCCCAAGGGGCCGCGTCCGGTGCGTTCGAGCTCGGCCGGGGTGCGGAGGTCGATGATCGTGGCCAGGCCCAGCGACGACAGCAGCGCCACGTCCGTGTCGTTCAGCTCGTGCAGGGTGTCACTGCGGAAGAGCCGCCCCCATCGGGTGGACCGGCCGGCCCCGCTCGGGTAGCCACCGAGGTCGCGGAAGTTGAACGCACCCACGAGGGGGACCAGGCGCTGAGGGGGCTGTTCTGGCTGGTCCGGCTGCTCGGCTCGCACCCGAAGATCATGGCCGACGGCGGGCGGTGGCCAGGCACGGTACGCCCCGACGTGGGCCCGCCGGCCCGCCGGGCACCGGCCGCCGGTACCAATCCGACCGTTCACTGTGCGAAGATCGTGGATCTTCTGCTTCCTGCCGGGAAGTCGGGAAGCCCCCGGTGGGCGGGCCCGAGGGACCCGTCCTCGGCACGGAATTACCCCCCGGTACGGATCTTCGACGAAACTATGACCACGACCCCCTTCGGACGCGCAACCCGGACCGCCCCACCGTCCGGCACCCGTCCACCGACAGCGAAGTAATGAGGAGCCCCCGGCTATGAAGGCCCTTGCCTCTTGGTGTGTCCGCCACCGCGTGATCGTCCTGCTGCTCTGGCTTGCCGCGCTCATCGGGATGACGCTCGTCTCCCAGTCGGTGGGCACCGCCTACTCCAACAGCTTCTCGTTGCCCAACACGCCGTCGACCGAAGCCCTCGCCCTGCTGCAGTCGGCAGCACCGAACGTCGCCGGTGACAACGAGCAGATCGTGTTCCACACGACCAACGGGGCCAAGGTCACCGACCCCGAGGTCCAGGCGGCGGTCACCACCATGCTGGACAAGGTGAAGCAGGTCCCCCACGTCTCGCACATCAACAGCCCCTACGGTCCGTACGGGCGCGTCCAGATCAGCAAGGACGGGACCACGGGCTTCGCCACCGTCACCTTCGACCGCCTGGGCCAGAACATCTCCACACCGGTGGCGAAGCAGCTGGTCTCCACCGCCCAGAGCGCGGCCGGCCCGAACCTGCAGGTGGCCGTGGCCGGGCAGGTGGCCGAGGCCGCGGACAGGCAGTCCTTCGGCGGGACCGGGTTGGGCGTGCTGTTGGCCGGGGTGGTGCTGTTCCTGGTGTTCGGCTCGATCTTCGCCATGGCTCTGCCGCTGCTGTCGGCCCTGGCCTCCCTCGGCACCGCCATCGGCGTGATCGGGCTGCTCAGCCATGTGCTCAAGATGCCGGTCTTCTCCACGGAGCTCGTGCTCCTCATCGGGCTCGGCGTAGGCGTCGACTACGCCCTGTTCATCGTGACCCGGCACCGACAGGGCCTCATCGCCGGCGAGGACGTCGAGTCGTCGATCGTGAAGGCGGTCAACACCTCCGGGCGCGCCGTGCTCTTCGCCGGGATCATCGTCTGCATCGCCCTGCTCGGTATGTTCGCCCTCGGCGTCTCGTTCCTCTACGGGCTGGCCATCGCCGCCGCCATCGGCGTGTCCTTCACCATGATCGCCGCCCTCACGCTGCTGCCGGCGTTCCTCGGGTTCATCGGGCCGCGGGTGCTGTCCAGGCGGCAGAAGAAGGAGCTCGCAGAGAACGGGCCCCGGGTGGTCGGGTCGGGCACCAAGGGCTTCTGGCCCCGGTGGGCGGCGTTCATCCAGAGGCGACCCATCATCCCGGCACTCGTGGCGCTCCTGATCGTGGTGCTGGTCGCCCTGCCGTTCTTCTCCCTCCGGCTCGGCTCGTCCGATCAGGGGAACGACCCGACGGGGACGACCACCCGCCAGGCGTACGACCTGTTGGCCCAGGGGTTCGGTCCCGGCTTCAACGGACCGCTCCTGCTCGTGACCCAGAACCCGGGCCCGGCCGACCAGCAGGTGATCGACCGGTTGGTGGCCGCGGTGGAGAAGCAGGACGGGGTGGCCAAGGTCATCGCGGAGCCGGCGTTCCCCACCAAGGACGGCAAGACGGTCACGCTGGTCACGGCCTACCCGACGACCTCACCGGAGGCCTCCCAGACCACCGACCTGATCGACCATCTGCGCCAGGTCACCATCCCGGCGGTGGTCGCCGGCACCGGGCTCACCGTCAACGTGGGTGGCAACACGGCCATCTTCGTGGACTTCGCACGCGTCCTCGGCTCCAAGCTGCCGTTGTTCATCGGCCTGGTGGTGGTGCTCTCGTTCCTGCTCCTGGCCATCGTCTTCCGGAGCCTGGTGATCCCGTTGACCGCCGCCGTCATGAACCTCCTCTCCATCGGGGCGGCGTTCGGCGTGCTGGTGGCGGTGTTCCAGTGGGGCTGGCTGGGCTCGGTGTTCCAGGTCGGCGGGCCCGGACCGGTCGAGTCGTTCCTGCCGGTCATGCTCTTCGCCATCCTGTTCGGGCTGTCCATGGACTACGAGGTCTTCCTCGTCAGCCGCATCCAAGAGGAGTACCTGAAGTCGGGTGACAACGCGACGGCCGTCCGCAAGGGCCTGGCCGCCACCGGCAAGACGATCACAGCCGCGGCCCTGATCATGATCCTGGTGTTCGGGTCGTTCATCCTCGGGGGCGAGCGGATCATCAAGGAATTCGGCCTCGGGCTGGCCGCCGGCATCCTGATGGATGCGCTGCTCATCCGCATGGCCATCGTGCCGGCACTGATGTTCTTCTTCGGGAAGGCCAACTGGTGGTTCCCCTCCTGGCTCGACCGGATCCTCCCCCACGTCTCGGTCGACCCGGAGCTCCCCCGGGAAACCCCCGGACCCGGAGGCCCGGCGGCCCCGGCGGAGCCCGAGCCGGTCTCCGCCTGACCCCGTTGACTGGCGAAATCCGGGCGTTAAGCTGAACGGAGCACCGGCTCCAGCCCGGAACCGTCGATCGACCCTTGGGGGATGCAGATGTCCGACTTCGTCATGACCATCGCGGGGGACACGGTTCCTGCAGAGGACTCGTTCGGGGTGGTGAACCCGGCCATCGGCGAGGTGTTCGCCCACGCCCCCGAGTGCACCCCCCAACAACTCGACGCGGCGTTCGACGCCGCCTCCAAGGCACAGCGGGACTGGAAGTTGGACGAGGCGGCCCGCCGGGCGACACTGCTGAAGATGGCCGACGTGCTTCTGGCGTCGGGTGGCGAACTGGCGCCGGTGCTCACCGCGGAACAGGGCAAGCCGCTGGCCGACGCCAACATCGAGGTGTTCGCCGCCGCCATCTGGTGCCAGTACTTCGCCAACCTGGAGACCCCGCCCCAGGTCATCCAGGACGACGCCGAGGCCCTGGTCGAGGTGGTGCGGCGACCGGTGGGGGTGGTGGCGGCCATCACGCCGTGGAACTTCCCCCTCACCCTCGCGTTCTGGAAGATCGCACCGGCGCTGCTGGCCGGCAACACCCTGGTGCTCAAGCCGTC
>CAZNLF010000267.1:0-4047 GCA_964573595.1 uncultured Acidimicrobiaceae bacterium
AAGCAAGATCCAGTGGCTTGATCCCATCGACTCTCCCACTGTCGTCGACACGGCGTCTATCCCGCCTTTCCTCAGTCCAAGACCACCTCCAACCGCCGTTATTGTCGCCGTCGGCAAGCGGGGCGTTTCCGCCATTCCGTTGAACGACCTGCAAGGCGAGTTGTACGCCCGGTTCGGTGCCTCAGGCGACTCCGGTTATGCGGCGGCGACGGGTGGAGGGATCATGACCTTCACCTTTGATGGCCCTCGATCGCAAGTGCAGAACTATGCCAAGGCGCTGCGGCATTCGGATCTGATTGCATCGGTCAAGGTCAACTATGGAGACAAGTAGGACACAACGGAGCTGCGCCGTCGGTGGGATGGTCGCTGCATTCATTTAATGATCTGATTCATTTGCTGGGGTAGCCCTAATGCCCGGTCGGGGGCACTTCCACCGACCGATCGAGTTATTGGGGCACATCGGGCCAATTCGGCAACTTCGGTCCCCCAGCGAGCTGATCCGACTGTGGGTCTACGTCACCCCGAACGTCACGTCGATCTTCCTTCTGTTCTCGTACAGGGTCCGGGGCCGCTGCGTCCGCTCCCCCAGCTCCAACCACTTGTCGAGGAGCTGTCCGACGGTCGCCCTCGTCCGGTCGAACTTGCCGGACGCCACCTCGGTGACCAGAGCGGCGAGCGCCTTGGATGCCTCCCGTTCCGTGCCGGCAAAGGTCCGGGTGGCCTGCCGGGCATTGCCGGTGACCGGGTCGTACCCGTTGAAGACCCTGAGCTGCCAGTGACCCGGGGAACGCTCCCGCTTCGTCCCCGGCTGACGCTTGGTCGTTGTCCTAGTGGCCGTCTCGGCGATGCTACCGCCGGATTAGGACATTTGTAGGACATTCTCCGCCGGGCCGGACCCGGAAACCGGTCCCGACCTGGTGGGCGCTAGAGGACTCGAACCTCCGACCTCAGCCGTGTGAAGGCTGCGCTCTAACCAACTGAGCTAAACGCCCTTGTGCCGGGCCAGGCACCATGACCGTGGCCGACAAGGTGGACATCGTAGCCCGCCGGCCGACGGACCCATCAGACGATAGGACGAACGGTCAGTGCTCGACGGCGGACGGGGCCACCTGGTCGAAGCCGATCGCCGCCTCGAGGGCAGCAGCCGAGCGCAGGACGACCAGGTCCGCGTGCTGGGGCCCCACGAGCTGGATGCCGACCGGCAGGCCGGCACCGGTCAGTCCGGCGCAGATCGACGCGGCCGGCGATCGGGTCATGTTGAACGGGTAGGTGAACTTCACCCAATTGATGTCCGGTGTGCCGTTGATCATCCCCGAGCCTCTGAGGGACCGTGGCGGGGGTGGCGCCGCCATGGTCGGGGTGAGCAGGATGCGGAACTCGTGGAAGAGCTCGACCAGCCGGAGGTTGAGGTCGTGACAGGCATCCTCGGCGAGGACCAGGTCCAGTGCCGAGGTGGTGGCGGCCCGCTCCATCACCATGGCCAACACCGGATCCACCTGCTCCCAGGCTTCGGTGCCGCGGAGATGGGCATGGGTCCGGAGGTTGTACACACCGGAGAGGAGCAGCCACTGATCCACCGGGTCTGCATCGAAGACGGCATCGACCTCCACCACCTCGGTGCCCAACGAGGCCAGCACGTCGATGGCGCGCTCGCAGACGGCCAACACCTCGGCATCCACGTCGGCATAGCCGAGCGTCGGGGACCAGGCCACCTTGCGCGGTGGCATGGGAGCATCCAGCGTGGCGATCCAGGATGCCTCGGGTCGGGGAAGGGAGCGGAGGTCACTCGGATCGGGCCCGACCACGACGTCCAGTGCGGCCACCACGTCGGACAGGCGACGCGCCATCGGCCCCTTCGTCGAGAGGTTCTGCCAGTCCGGGGCCGACGGTCCCCCGCTGGGCACGCGCCCGAGCGAGGGCTTCATGGCCGACAGGCCGCAGCAGGACGACGGGATGCGCAGTGATCCGCCCCCGTCCGAGCCGGTGGCGAGCGGCACCATGCCCGACGCGATGGCCGCCGCGCTCCCGCCGGACGAGCCCCCCGGGGTGTGGTCGACGTTCCACGGGTTGAGCGTCGGTCCGAACAACGGGTTGTCGGTGTCGGCCTTCCAGCCGAGCTCCGGGGTGTTCGTCTTGCCCACCACCACACACCCGGCGGCCACCAACCGGCCAACCAGCGGCGAGTCCCGCACAGCCGCGGGCTGGTCGGCGAAGGCAACCGAACCATGGGTGGTCACGTACCCGGCGGCGTCTTCGAGGTCCTTCACTCCGAGGGGGATGCCGGCCAGCGGCCCCGGGTCGACCCCGGCGGCCACCTTCCGATCGATGGCCGCGGCGGAGGCACGGGCGCGTCCCGGGTCGACGGCGACGAAAGCGTTCAGCACCGGATTGTGCCGGGCGATCTGGTCGAGCGCGTGGTCGACCAGATCGACGGCGGACACCGTACCGCTGCGCACCTGCCCGGCCAGTTCCACCACCGACCCGCTACGGAAGTCCATGCCCTCGACCGTACCGGTGGACCGTCACCGCCACAACCGTCGACCGGCGGCCGGCGCGCGTGCCCGTCGTCTCGACAGCCACACGCCCCGGGAAGCAGTCTGTTGCCATGAGCGAACCCCCCATCCCCGGCACCGTGCTCGACCACGTCGCCCACGCCGTCCCCCGCTGGCAGGACGTCTGGGAGCGCTACGCCGTTGACCTCGGTGCCGAGTGGAGCTCGGGGGGTACCGGTCCCGGATTCGCCCCGGCCCAGCTCGCGTTCGGGAACGGGGCACGGGTCGAGGTGCTCATGCCGAACGACGTCGAGGTCAACGATTTCCTCGCCCGGTTCCTCGCTCACAGCGGGCCGGGTCCCCACCACCTGACCTTCAAGGTCCCCGAGCTGGATACGGCCCTCGAGTTGCTCAGGGTCCACGACTTCGAGCCGATCCGCATCGACCGCAGCGACCCCGAGTGGCTGGAGGCCTTCATCCACCCGAAACAGGCTGCCGGTGTGGTTGTCCAGATCGCCGAGGCACCCAACTCGTGGAGCAGTCCCCCACCCGACGACTACCCGGTCGGACGGCGCCGGCGTCTGGACGGGACCGGCACCGTCGCACCGGCTCGTCTGCACCGGGTCACCCATGTCGTGGCCGACGTCGGTGCGGCCACCGCGCTCTTCGTCGGCCTCCTGGGCGGCCAGGTCATCGACGAGGGCAAGGCGCCGGACTCGCAGTGGTTGGAGCTGACATGGGGAGGCCCGCTCGGGATCCGTCTGGTCGAGCCCTCGGCGGCGCCGTCCGGCGCACCGTTGCGCCGGTGGCTCGGCGACCGGGCCGGGCGGGTCCACCATCTCGACTTCGAGACCGAGGAGCCGGGGGACGTTGCCGGAGCCGTGCGAAGCGACCTCTCCGGGCCGGGTTCGGGACTCGTCGCCGGCCAGGCCGACACCTGGGAGATCGGACCCGGCGACAACGCCGGCCTCCGCCTGGTGCTCCATCCGGTCCGCTGAGGCCGGCACCGGCGACGGACCGGGCCGCAGTCGATCCGGCTCGTCACTGCCGGTAGCCTCTCAGCGATGGCCCACCGACCCGACCACGAGCCAGACGGTGACGACGCCGGCTGGGCCGACGCGGACGACGGGCCCGGGTCGGCGGGCCTGCTCGACCGTCTGAAGTCCAGCATCCGACCGGTGCTGAACCCGCCGTCCTCCCGCACCGTGTCGGCCAGGGGGAGGATCGAGGGTCTCGACCCCCGCGAGCGGCTCTTCTCGTTCGTCGGGTCCGGTGTTTCCGTCCTCCTCGGCGTGGGGGTCTACCTGGCGGAGACACAGAACCACCATTTCCGACTGTCCAAGGGTCAGCTCACCCCGCAGACCACACTCGTCCTCGGCATCGTCTTCGGGGTGCTCCTGTTCGTGGCCACCCTCTTCGGCCGGCGCGCGCCGATCGGCTTCGTCGCCCTGTTCGCCTTCCTCGCCTTCGGGGCGACCGGCTTCATCCTCGGCCTGCCGTTCCTCGCCCTGGCGGCCTGGTTGCTCGTCCGCTCCTACAAGTTCCAGCGGGAGGC
>CAZNLF010000268.1:0-4019 GCA_964573595.1 uncultured Acidimicrobiaceae bacterium
AGAACGTGGGGTTCGACGACTTCTACGGGTTCCTGTCGGTGTCGGACATGTACACCGAGTGGCGCGACCCGAACTTCTTTCCGGAGATCGTCTACAGCGAGGAGCGCACCAAGTGGGTGGAGAACCTCCCCTTCAACAAGTGCTTCGTGCACGCCGGCAAGGGGGGTGAGACGGAGAACGTCGAGGAGGTGACCGTCCCGGTCCTCTCACTGCTGGACGACAAGTGGGCCACCTACTCGCTGGACTTCATCCGGCGGATGGCCGCGCCCGAGCGGGCGGAGCGCCAGCCCTGGTTCCTCTACCACTGCACGCGGGGTGCCCACTTCGACAACTACCCCCACGAGCGGTTCCTCGGGTCCTCGCCGGCCAAGCACCCCTACAAGGACACCATCATCGAGCTCGACGACATCGTCGGGAGGCTCGTGGCCGAGCTCGAGGCGACCGGCCAGCTCGAGGACACCCTCATCTTCGTCTCCTCGGACAACGGCCCCGAGATGGAGACCTGGCCCGACGCCGCCTACTCGCCGTTCCGGAGCGCCAAGGGCTCGACCTGGGAGGGGGGCCAGCGGGTGCCGGGCATCGTCGCCTGGCCCGGCACCATCGCCCCCGACCTCGCCACCGACGGGCTGTTCTCCCAGATGGACCTGTTCAACACCGTGCTCACCCTGGCCGGCGCCGGGGACTCGGTCCCCGAGGACCGCTACATCGACGGGGTCGACCAGACCTCGTTCCTGCTCGATCCCGACGGGGTGTCCAACCGCAAGTACCTCTACTACTGGCTGACCAACGTGTTCTCCGCCCTGCGGGTGGGGGAGTGGAAGTTCATGGTGGCCTCGACCTCCGACGACGACCGCGACTGCTTCAACCTGGGCGGGTTCACCGGCGTCACCCAGAAGTACTCCCACGGTCGGCTGTACAACCTCTACCTCGACCCGAAGGAGAGCCACAGCTACATGATCCGCAAGCTGGCCTACATCGACAGCTTCACCAGCGGCATCCGCGACCACTTCATCACCTACGGGAAGTACCCGCCCCGCCAGCCCATCGCCGCCATGCAGTGAGGGCCCGCCCCGGCCCGGCCGGCGACGGCGGCGCGCTCACCCCCGTGGGCCGGCGACCGACCCGAGGTCGGGGATCCAGCGCTTCATGAAGGCGTCGAACAGGGGCACGGTGAAGTCGATCTCCCCCCACCGGGGCGAGTAGCAGAGCGCCTTTTTCAACAGACCGTCGCGGGTGGGCCCGAGGGCGGTGGCCTTCTTCCCCAGGAGGGTGGCCACCTCCACCGAGCGCACCGGGCCGGGCCCGAGCTCGGCCATGGCCCGCAGGTAGGCCCGCTCCGGGTCACTGGTCCGGCCGGTGCGGACGCGGAAGAACCCGTCGTCGAGCTCGGCGGTGGCCACCGGGATGCTCCGCTCCACGTCGTCGAGCGTGATCCTCGCCGGACCCTCGGCCGCGTCCCAGGCCTGCTTGCCGAACTCCTGGAGGAAGTAGGGGTAGCCCCGGGTGACCTCGACCAGCCGGTCAAGTGCCCCGGCGTTCCACCGGACCCCCTCGTCGGCCACCGGCACCTCGAGCGCCTGGCGCGGCTGGTCCCCGGTGAGCGAGTCGATGACCGGGAAGGTGAAGACGCGCTCGGCGTAGGACTTGGCCTCACCGGTGAGCGCGGCGAGGGACGGGAGCCCGGCACCGGCCACGGTGATGGGGAGGGCCAGCTGGGTGGCGCGGTGCACGCCCATCACCAGCGCCTCGAGGGTGGCCCGCTTCACGTAGTGGAGCTCGTCGATGGTGATGAGCACACCGGTGTCGTGATCGCGGGCGACCTCGCCGAGCTCGACGAACAGGCCGGCCAGGTCCGTCGCCAGATCACCCGAGTCGGCCGGCCCGTGGACGGCGTCGACGTCGATGCTCAGCTCGGGACCGCCGGGGAGCCCGATGGTGAACGCCTTCAGGACGCCGAGCGCCCGCACCACCCGCTCGCCGATGCGGCGGCGGGCGTCCATGGACAGCAACACCCGCCGGAAGGCGGCGGCCAGGCGCGGCGGGAGGTCGCCGTCCTCACCCACCTCGAGATGCTCGTGGAAGTAGCCGCGGGCGTCGGCCAGGAGCTCGAACTCGTTGAGCAGGACGGTCTTGCCGACCCCGCGGAGACCGGTGAGCATGGCGCTGCGACCGTCGCGCCCGAGACGCAGCCGCTGGAGGGCGATATCCATCGCCTCGATCTCCCGCTCCCGTCCCACCAACGCGGGCGGGCGGGTGCCGGCCCCGGGGCTGAACGGGTTCCGGACCGGGTCCACCTACGAAGGCTACCGGTATTTGTCGAATATAGGAAGATGCCTATAATTGACCCTTTAAGCCTGTGGAGGTGAGGGGTTGGTTCCGAACCACTTCGCCGCCCGTCGTCGACCCGATGAGGCGATCGACGATTGGGACACCCCCACTGGCTACCCCGCAGCAGCCGGAGCCAGCAGAGGGAAGAACATGGCGAGGGCACTCCGGAGTACCGTCATGATCTGCTCCGGCGGTATGTCGGCCCTGGGGTCCTCGGGCAACCCCTCGAGCTTGATGTTGTTCTGCGCTGCGTAGCCTCGTAGGCCATCCAGCAGTGTCTTACCCAGTACCGAGACGGCCTGTCCCAGAGCCAGCGCATCCTCGGTGAACTTGGGTACTGGTCGGGCTTCGGGCACGGGCCAACCCTTCGGGTCTCTCGGGGTATCGAGGGTGAAGACGTGGGAGAACGATCGGGCACCCGCATCACGGCCCGTGAAGGGGTCCCCGAGGTTCCACCGTTCCCTCAACGTGGCGATCAGTGACGTGTGGCGGTGCTCCTGATTGAACACCTCGCCCTCGGCTACCCACGGAGAGATGACGATGGCTGGGACCCGGTAGCCCGAACGGTCGAACGTGAAGTCGCACTCGCCCGCCGGAGCAGCCGGGTCGGGAGGAGGAACCGGACCCGGAGGTACGTGGTCGTAGGTGCCACCCGGTTCGTCCCAGCCTATGAGCAAGGTCGTATTCCAGACATTGGCCCCTGTCGAGGACTGCATTCCCCGGTAGGCGTCGTAGATCCGTGACAGAAATGCCTCGCCCCCGAGGATCGACGACGGCGGGTCGAGCCCCTCGATGTCCAGGCCGTGCCCCATCGCCCGTCCGGCGGCGGGGTGGTAGTCGCCATGACCCACGACCAGACACGGCTCGATGAAGGAGAAGTCGGCGAGTTCACCATGGGCGGCGTCCTTTTCGAACTGCGAGAACGGTAGAAAGTGGGTGGCCAGCCGGTCTTTCAGCCGGGGGTAGTGGATGATGGCGGTGGCCGAGAACTGCATCGGTTCAGCGACGTATACCTTCCAGGATTTGTCGTGATCCTCCAACCGGTTGAAGATCGTCTCGGCGTCGTTGTCCGTCAGCCACTTGGTGGCCGGAGCGTTCACGGTCATGCCCGATGAAGTGGCTGCGGTCCAGAAGGATCGGTTCATGAAGGTCTGGGACGGCACTTCGCAGAACCAGTGGTCGAACACCCCGAACCCACGGGCCAGACCATTCAGCACCGGCACCTGCTCGGGGGTGAACCCGGTCATGATCTGGCTGTACTCCTCATAGGTGGGCTGACGACCCATCTCTGCGGTGAACGTGCTGATGTAGTCGGTGACGAAGCCGTTCATCGTGGGCGTCTGACCCGGCTCCGGAGCGTTCCAGGGCGCGGTGATGTCCTCACCGAGCTTGAACCGATTCTCCTCTCCCAGGATGTTGTAGAGCTGGGTGTTGGTGTGTGGGTACTCCTCACCCGAGTCGGGGTTCGGGCTGTCCATGTCCGTGGCCACCGTGTAGGGCACCACCTTGTTCTCGGCCCCGTGCTCAGCCCATTCGGGAATGGGGTTCGAGAGGTCCTTGCCCTGTACGCCGTCGAACGTCTTTCCGTCCTCAGGCCCGTAGAGGTGGCCGAGGACGTTGTCCAACGATCGGTTCTCGAAGAGGACCACGACGACATGGTCCATCGCGTGGGTTCGATCATCAGGCATGGG
>CAZNLF010000269.1:0-4016 GCA_964573595.1 uncultured Acidimicrobiaceae bacterium
CGGTAGGTCGGCTGCTTCTTCTTCCCGATCCGCACGAGGCGGAGCTTTACGGCCACGGTTGACTCCTCTGCATTCTGTCGATAGCGCCCCACAGTCTCCCACCATTGGAGGGGCGGTCGTGCATCCGGCCCGGAGAGCCTGCTCCGGCCACGGGCGGTGCCGGCCACCGCCACCGCAATTGTCTAGGCCAGATCGGCGGCCAGGTGGCGTCAGCGGGCCTTCGGTGTGACCCTTCCCCCACCCTTGCCCTTCTTTCCCCCCTTGCCCCTGGCCTTCGACGAGCCCCGGGACGAGCCGCCGACGCCGGCACCCGAGAGTGTTCCGTCGCCGGGAGCACCCGGAGCGGCTCCCATGCCCGGCAGGCCGGGAAATCCGCCGCCGGCATCCAGCTCGGCCATCTCGGCCATCGCCGAGGGCGAGAGCTTCGGCCCCTTGCCGAACATTCCCCCGAGGCCACCGAGGGCACCTCCCATGCCACCCTTCCCGAATCCCTTCATCATCTTCTGCATCTCCTTGAACTGCTTGAGGAGAGCGTTGACATCCGAGGTGGCGGTGCCACTGCCGTTGGCAATCCGCACACGGCGGGCTCCGTCGATGACGGACGGCTCCGCCCGCTCGCCCGGGGTCATCGACCGGATGATCGCCTCGATCTGGCCGATCTGGCGGTCGTCGATCGCCGATGACGCCTGCTTCAGGTCCTTCGGGACCCCCGGCAGCATCGAGAGCATGCCCGACACCGATCCCATCTTCTTCACCTGCTGGAGCTGTTCGAGGAAGTCCTCGAGGGTGAAACGACCCTCGATCATGGCGGCGGCACCCTTGGTGGTGACGTCCTTGTCCATGGTCCGCTCGGCCTGCTCGATCAGGCTGAGCACGTCGCCCATCCCGAGGATGCGGTCCGCCATGCGGTCGGGGTGGAACTGGTCGAAGTCGTCGAGCTTCTCGCCGGTGGACGCGAAGGCGATGGGCTTCCCCACCACCTCCTTCACCGAGAGCGCCGCACCACCGCGCGCGTCGCCGTCCAGCTTGGTGAGGATCACGCCGTCGAGCGTCAGGGCGTCGTGGAAGGCGGCGGCGGTGGCCACCGCGTCCTGCCCGGTCATGGCGTCGATGACGAGGAACGTGTAGTGGGGATCGACGACACCGGCGATGTCGCGGATCTCGACCATCAGGTCCTCGTCGATGGCGAGTCGGCCGGCGGTGTCGACGATCAGGACGTCCCGGCCGAGGCGCTGCGCCTCCACCAGGCCGGCGGCGGCCACCGCCACGGGGTCGGTGGGCTCGCTGAACACGGTGATCCCGGCTTGCTGGCCCAGGACGCGCAGCTGCTCGACGGCTGCGGGACGCTGCAGGTCGGCCCCGACCAGCAGCGGATTGCGCCCCTGCTGCTTGAACCAACGGGCCAACTTGGCCGAGGCCGTCGTCTTGCCCGAGCCCTGCAGGCCGGCCAGGAGGATCACCGTGGGCGGACGGCCCGCATAGGTGATCCTCAACGTCTCGCCACCCAGGATGCCGACGAGCTCCTCGTTGACGATCTTGATGACCTGCTGGCCCGGGCTCAGCGCCTGGGACAGCTCGAGGCCGACGCACCGGGTCCGCACGGCCTCGGTGAACCCGCGCACGACACCGATCTCGACGTCGGCTTCCAGGAGGGCGGTGCGGATCTCGCGCAACACCTCGTCGACGTCGGCCTCGCTCAGGCGACCCCGACCACGCAGGCGGCCGAGGATGCCTTCGAATCGGTCGGACAGGCTCTCGAACATGGGTTCCTCAGGCTACAGGACGGGTGGTCCGACCGTGGTCGGTCATCGGGCGGCCGCCGGCGGTGGCCGGGTCCTCCCCGGGCCCGACGACCCGCGTCACCGAACCCGGGTCACAGAGCCCGGGGCGGAGAGCCAGGGACGCAGAGCCAGAGGCTCAGAAGAGGGCGTCGACGAAGGCGGCCGGATCGAAGTCGATCAGATCATCGACCCCCTCGCCCAGGCCCACCAGCTTGACGGGGAGCCCGAGTTCGCGCTGGATGGCCACCACGATCCCGCCCTTGGCCGTACCGTCGAGCTTGGTCAGGACCACCCCGGACACGTCGACCGCCTCGAGGAACACCTTGGCCTGGGTCAGCCCGTTCTGACCCGTGGTGGCATCCAGCACCAACAGGACCTCCACCACGTGGCCGGGTGGGCGATCGGCGATCCGACGGATCTTCTTCAGCTCCTCGATGAGGTTCACCTTGTTGTGGAGACGCCCGGCCGTGTCGGCCAGGACCACGGCGTGGCCCTTCGACGCGGCCCTCTGGACCGCGTCGAACACGACCGAGCTCGGGTCCCCTCCCTCCGAGCCGCGCACGATGTCCGCGTCGGCTCGTGACGCCCACATCGCCAGCTGTTCGCCGGCGGCCGCCCTGAACGTGTCGCCTGCGGCCAACAGGACCCTGGTGCCCGAGGCGGACATCCGATTGGCCACCTTGCCCACCGTGGTGGTCTTGCCCACCCCGTTCACCCCAACGAACAACCACACGTCCACCGGCTGGCTGTCGCCCTGGGCTCCGTCTGTCCCGGCTGTGCCGTCTGTGCCGGCTGTGCCGGCTGTGCCGGCTGAGGCGGCTCTGCCGTCTGTGGCGTCGGGTGAGCCACCGCCCGGCATCGCCAGTCGGGCGTCGGCCGCCGACAGCATGTCCACCAGATCCGCCTTGAGGGCATCCACCAACGCATCGGGCCCATTGATCTCGCCGCCCTTGACCCGCGTCCGGAGGTCGTCGAGCAGCGCATCGGTCGCCCCGACCCCGACGTCGGCCCGGATCAGCGCCTCCTCGAGATCGTCCCAGGTGGTGGCGTCCACCTTGCCTCTGGCGCGGACGGCCCCCAGATACCCGGACAGGAGCCCCCGGGCCTTACCCAGGCGGGACCGGTAGGTGGCGGGCTCGGCAACCGGCTCCGGGGCCGGCTCGGGTTCAGCCTCGGTTGTCGACTCGGCCCTCCGGGTGGCCTCCGCGCTCCTGTCGAGCTCGATGTCGGTGGGCGCATCGCTCGCCACCTCCCCGGGTGGCACATGGCTCTTGGGACCGCCTCCCCGCAGCCGCAAGCCGACGGCCACACCGGCCGCCACCACGATCACCGGAATGGCCACGACCAGCCCGACGACCACGTCCGACGTGGCGAACACCGTCGTCGGGTCGATCACGGCTCAGACCATGGCATCGGCCCCACTGCCTGACCCGTCGTCTCCTCGCCGAGTGGGGCCCGCTCCACACCGGTATGCGCCTCCGGCACGACGACCGGTTGTCCGTTGCTGGGCCCGCCCTGTCCAGGGCCATCACCTCGTTCGACCGCCCCTGTCCCGGCAGCCTCGGTGCCGGCCCGGTCGTCGGTACCGGCCCGGTCGTCGATGCCGGCCCAGTCGTCGGCATCGGCCCCACCGTCGGTGCCGGCCCAGTCGTCGGCCTGGGCTTGGGCGGCATCGGCCCGCTCGTCGACAGCGTCCGCCTCGTCGTCGTCGCCGGTCCGGTCGCCGGCGGTGGCCGTGCGCTGCGCCATGGCTTCGTCGGCACCGGGATGCTGCGCCACCTTCTGGCTCACGACCTTGGAGGAGCCCCCGGGAGCCATGGTGACCCCGTAGAGCGCGTCGGCCGCCTCCATCGTCCGCTTCTGGTGACTCACGATGATGAGCTGGGCCTCACCCCGGAATTCGTGCACGAGCCCGAGGAACCGCTGGAGGTTGACGTCGTCGAGGGCCGCCTCCACCTCGTCCATCAGGTAGAAGGGCGAGGGTCGGCTCCGGAAGACCGCGAACAGGTAGGCCAGCGCCACCAGTGAGCGCTCGCCGCCCGACAGCAGCGACAGTCGCCGGACGTTGCGGCCGGCCGGGCGGACCTCGATCTCCACGCCGGTGTCGAGCAGGTTTTCCGGATCGGTCAGGGAGAGCCGACCGGTGCCACCGGGGAAGAGGGTCGTGACCAGCGAGGAGAAGTGCTCGTTGACGTCGGCGAAGGCGGCGTCGAAGACGTGCATGATCTCCTCGTC
>CAZNLF010000270.1:0-3983 GCA_964573595.1 uncultured Acidimicrobiaceae bacterium
TTCCGGCGGCCGGGCGGTCGGACCCACCCACCTCGACGTGTCCATCGCCGACGGCGTGCTCTGGCTGACGTCGTTGGCCGTCGACGAGCAGTTGGCCACCGGTGCCCCGGTCGGCCACGGGCACAACATCATCACCGGCCGCTATGCCTGCTACGGCACCTACCGGGCAGCCGACGGGGGTTGGCTGGCCGTGGGGGCGATCGAGCCGAAGTTCTACGCCAACCTGTGCCGACTGCTCGGGTGCGACCAGTGGGCGGCCCACCAGCTGGACGACGACGTGCAGGACAAGATCAGACAGGACTTCGCCGCTGCTTTCGCCACCAGGGACCGGGACGCGTGGGTGGCCGAGCTCGCCGGTGCCGACACCTGCGTGACGCCGGTCCTTTCCGTGGCGGAACTGGTCGACGACGACCAGTTCGCCGCCCGTCGCTCCATCATCGACGCGATCGGGTCGCCGGACGGGGACGGAGGGGACCCGGTGCGGTTCCGCCAGGTCGGCCCGGTACTGGCGGGGATGGCCGCACCCGTGGAACCCATCGTGGTGGGGGACCCGCTGCGCTCCGACACCGAGCACTTGTTGGTCGACGCCGGTCTGACGTCGGAACGGATCGCCGGGTTGCGGCGGAGAGGGGTCGTGGCATGAGTGCCATCGGCGTGGAGGACATCGACCGCCTGATCGGTGTGGAGCAGTACGAGGAGGAGGGGGAGTTCCCCGTCGAGCAGGGCTATGTGTGGACCACGTGCTCGTCGGTGGAGAACGGCAACCCCCTGTTCTGGGACGCCAAGGTGGCAGAGGAGGTCACCGGCGGGCCCATCGCACCACCGACCATGGCATCGGTGTGGTTCCGTCCGCACCACTGGGCCCCCGGTCGCACGGGCCAGGCCCTGCCCCTCCAGATCCATTTCGACCTGAAGGAGGGATTGGGGCTCCCCGAGGCGGTGATGAGCGACAACACCATCGTCTTCCACGAGCCGGTGCGGCCGGGTGACCGCCTCGTCACGAGCCAGATCCTCCGGTCGGTGAGCGAGGAGAAGACCACCAAGCTCGGGACCGGGCGGTTCTGGGTGATCGACGTCGAGTACCACAATCAACGGGGCGACCTGGTGGCCGTCGAGAGCTACACGGGGTTCGGCTACCGCCGGGGAGACGGATCATGACAACCACCACGCCCACCCGACTCCTCCGCGGCGACGTGCGGGTCGGGGACCGGCTCCCCGAGCTCGCTTATCCGGTGACCGCCACCACGGTGGTGCTCGGGGCCCTGGCCGCCCGCGACTGGCGTCCCATGCACCACGACAAGGACTTCGCCGTCGAGCGGAACGGGACCCGCGACATCTTCCTCAACACACCCAACCAGGCGGCCTGGTTCGAGCGGTTCGTGACGGACTGGACCGGTCCCTACGGTCGTCTGCAGCGCATGACCTTCCGCATGCTCGGCTCGATCTTCCCCGGTGACACGATGGTGTTCCGCGGCGAGGTCACCGATACCGGAGTGGACGAGGTGGGCTGTGGGTGGGTCGCCATCGATATCTCGGTATCCGTCGAGGACGACCCCAAGACCACCTGCAAGGCCCGGGTCGCGCTTCCGGTGTCGCCCGACGACAACCCCTGGCAGAGGCGAGGTGACCGATGGCGTCCCTGACGGGAGCCGCTCCGGGTCCCGTCCTTGTCCAGGGCCCGAGGACCGACACGCCCCTTCCCCCGGCACCCCGCCTTGTCGCGGGTGCCGCCCATTGATCGAACGACCGAACGAGGAGAGCTGAGCATGTTGGATCTGAAATTCAGCGCAGAGCAGGAGATGCTGCGCGAGACGGTGCGCGGTGTGTGCGCCACGACCGCGCCGTTGAGCGTGGTCCGTGAGCTGGAGGACGACCCGGTCGGCTACTCGCCGGAGCTGTGGAAGCAGCTCGCCCACCTCGACCTCCTCGGGCTGCAACTTCCCGAGCAGTACGGGGGATCGGGAATGACCACCGTCGAAGGTGTGGTCCTCTACGAGGAGTTCGGCCGTTCGCTGGCACCGTCGCCCCACTTCGTGAGCTCGATCCTGTCGGGTGGTGCGCTGGCGCTCTCGGGGAGTGACGCGCTCAAGGAGGAGTGGCTGCCTCGCATCGTGTCCGGGGAGGCGATCCTGACCCCAGCCTGGCTGGAGCCGGAGAACGGGTTCGGTCCGAGAGGTGTGCAGGTCCGCGCCGTCCCCGACGGGGACGGATTCGTGCTCACGGGCACCAAGCGGCATGTGGCCTTCGCCTCATCGGCGTCGCGACTGGTGGTCCTGGCCCGCACGGGCGATGCATCCGGGGACGTCGACCTCTTCGTGGTCGACCCGTCCGACCCGGGGGTCTCACTGACCCAGCAGATGACCGTCGCCGGCGACACCCAGTACCGGGTCGACTTCGACCACGTGCGCGTCACCGCCGACGACCGGATCGGCGGGCCCGGTACCGGCTGGTCCACGTGGGACGCCGTCATGCACGACGGGATCATCCTGGCCGGGGCCCAGGCTGTCGGCGGCGCCCAGTACGCCATGGAGATCACCGTCCAGTACGCGAAGGACCGCCAGCAGTTCGACAAGCCCCTGGGAGCGTTTCAGGCCCTGGCCCACTACCTCGCCGACGCCGTCACCTCCGTGGACGGTGCCGAAGTGTTGGTCCACGAGGCGGCCTGGGCCCGCTCGGAGGGCCGGGACGCGGCCAAGCTCGCTCCGATGGCGAAGCTGTACGCCTGTCGGACCTTCCGGGACGTGACGGCCACCGCCCAGCAGATCTTCGGCGGGATCGGCTTCACCGTCGAGTTCGACATCCAGCTCTACTTCCGACGGGCGAAGCAGCTCCAGATCTCGTGGTGGGACACCCGCTATCTGGAGGACCTGGTCGCCTCCGCCGTACTCGACGGCTGACCCGGCCGCCGGCGATGCGACGCGGCCGGACCCGACCCGACCCGATCGCACCATCGAAGGGTCGCTGCGGTGGCGACCGTGACGTGCACTGTGTCGTGACGTGCACTGTGTCGTGACGTGCACTGTGTCGTGACGTGCACTATGTCGTGACGTGCACTGTGCCCGATCTCCCACAGCGTCCGACGATTCGGATGCCGTCCCGGGACGGCGGTCGACGGTCCGGGGAATCGAGAGCCGGATGTCGACGACTTGCCCGGTGATGCGCACCCGTACCGGGCCGTTGGGGATTGTCACGCTCAGTGGTCAGGTGGTCTCGCTGGATGGTTATCGCCATCACCCGGTGTCATGCGGGTGATGCTGTCGGCTGGGCCCTGGCGGGGGAGTGCGACCGGGGCATGACGGTCGGTGGCGGCACCGTCGCCGCGGCTCGGGACGCACCGGGTTTCGGGGACGTGCGTGCTCCCGGCATCACGCCGGTCCCAGTCGTGACCGGGCGCGCCCGGCCGCCAGACCGAGGTACGTGTCCGATGCCGGTCCTCGGATCCACGGTATATGTCCAGGTCAGACCATAGTTATGGCCATCCATCTCGCCAGCACTGCACGGCCCGCACCTCCTTGTGCCACCTCCGGTCCCCGGGCTGTGCAGCACCGGGTGCCCGTGGCGGGCGAAGCGATCGGTGAGAGAACGTGAGGCGGGTCACTGGCCCGCGGATCCGTCGTCGTCGAGGCCTCTGCGGGTGCCCCCGCCTCCCGAGGCGCGCCGGATGAGCCCACATCGTGGGCACCGTAGGGTCCGGACGCCGGAGTCACCGAGGCAGGCGAGCGCCGGATGGGCAAGGATCTATGGAGCAGTGGGGGATGGCTCCCCTGGGGGTGACTGCACTCGAACAAAGGCTGCACATCGATGAGGGACGACATGGGCAAGAAGGGGACCAAGAAGTGGGCTCGCCGGGCGCTCGTGGCCGAGGCCGTCGTGGAGGAGCGCAACCGGCTGATCGACGAGAAGGACGCCGTCATCCGGGCGAAGGACGACACCATCACGGCCCAGGCCGGCGAGATCATCTCACTGCGTGAGCAAGCCGAACA
>CAZNLF010000271.1:0-3973 GCA_964573595.1 uncultured Acidimicrobiaceae bacterium
CAACGCGGCCAAGCACTATGACGACGACCAGCTCGGTGCGCTGGTGTGCCTCATCGGCCTCATCAACCTCTACAACCGCCTCAACATCATCACCCGTCAGCCCGCCGGCGACTACACGCCCGGCCAGTGGGGATGAGGGCGTAACGCCGCCACGGCCGAGCGACTGCCCCCGGACAGCGCCTCGATCCGGTCCGGGATGAGATTGGTCGTCTCCTCGCCGCGGTCGGTGCGAGCCCTCCATGGACCCAGGAAGAGATGGCCGACCTCCGCTGGTCAGCGGCGGTTTGTGCCTCTACCCATCTGCGCCGGGGTCCCCGTGGCCATCGTGTCCGTGGCCTCGGGCTTGCCCTCTCTCCTCCCCGGGGTTCGCCTGTCCGCTCAGAGCAGTCCCTGGGACTTGAGCCAGGACTGCGCCACCGCTGCCGGCTGCTTCTTGTCCGCGGTCACCTCGACGTTGAGCTTTGAGATGGCGTTGGTCGTCAGCTTGGCGTCCAACTTGGCCAGCGCATCCTTCACCGCCGACGTCGCCACCGAGGTGCGCACCACCGGCACGATGTAGTCGGCCCCTTCGAGGTGCTTGTTGTCGGTCAGGGCCACGAAGTTGTTGTTCACCACGTTGCCGTCACTCGAGAACAGTTCGACCACCTGCACCTCGTTGTTCTTCAGGGCGGCGACGCTGAGCGGCCCGGCCTCGTCAGTCGACTTGAATCCGGCGAACTTCAGGCCGTAGACCGACTTGAGCCCGGGCTCACAGCCGGCGAACGTCGGGCACTCCGCTGGTCCGCCCAGCGTCAGCTTCGAGGCATACGGCTTCAGACTGGACAACGTGGTCAGATGATCCTTCTTCGCCGTGGCCTTGGTGACGGCGAAGACGTTCGTGTCGAGGGCTTTCGACGCCGGCAGGACCGTGACGTGCGAAGCGGCGAGCTTCTTGTCGTCGGCGGCGATGGCCGTGGTGATCTGGTCACCGGCCGGCTGCGGGTTGCCACCGTGGAGGTAGCCGAGCAACGATGCCGCATAATCGGGTTCGAGGTCGATCTGGCCGTGCTCGATCGCCGGCACCACGATGGCCCGAGTGCCCAGAGCCGGTTCGACCTTCACCGGGTAACCGGCGTGGGACAGGACGTCCCCGTACATGTTGGCGACGATCTCCTGCTCCTCGAAGTTCGTCGACCCGATGGTGATGGTCGGCTTCGAACTGGCCCCGGCCACGCCCCCGAGCGCGACGATCCCCATCGTCGAGGAGATCAGGGCGGCGGTGATCAGGATCGGACGGCGGAGTGACATCAGGGCCCTTTCGTAGGATGGGTTTTCGTAGGAAAGTTTGCATTGTCGACCAATACGGTCGGTTTACAATAGTAACACAATCGCAACGTAACGCAATCGCAAGGAGGCGGTCAGGTCGCGGCGCTCCCCGCAACCTGGGGGACGCTACCCCGCGGCGACCGGTTCAACCCCGAAAGCTGGTGTCGGAGCGGCGCCGGGGTCAGGGCCTTCTGTACGACACCCAGGCCGAATGCCACGAGGCCGGCGAGGGCGGCCACGAGGAGCGCACCGGCGAAGGCTTCGACCGTGTTGTTCGTGTTGAGCCCGGCGATGATCGGGGTGCCGAGGTCGCTGAAGCTCACATAGGCGGCCAAGGTAGAGGTGGCCACCACCTCGATCGACGCGGTCCGGATACCGGCCATCAGGACCGGGATGGAAAGGGGTAGTTCGACCCGGCGCAGGACCTGGCCGGCGGTCAGGCCCATGGCGGAAGCGGCTTCCCGGACATCCGTGTCCACTTCACGAATCCCGACGTAGGTATTGGTGAGGATGGGCGGGATGGCCAGGATGACCAACGCCAGGAAGGCGGCCAGGAAGCCGCCCCATTTGAGGGAGATCGCCGGAATGATGGCAAAGAGGGTCAAGAGGGCGAGGCTGGGCACGGCCCGGGCCGCGTTTGCTGCGTTGATGGCCACCAGGCCACCCCGCCCGGTGTGGCCCAACACCAGACCGACGCCCCCGCCGATGACGACGGCGCCGAGCACGACGGCGAAGGACAGTTCCAGCTGGTGCCAGACCAACTCCGGGATCCCGCTCGATCCCTTCCAGTTCGCCGACGTGGCGAACCAGTCCCAGACGCTGGCCATGAAGTGGCGGAAGTGGTCCCAGACCTGCACGTCAGTTCGCCCGCGCCCGCCGGGACGTCCGGGTCCACGGGATGGCCAGGCGTTGCACACCGACCACGAAGAGGTCGAAGAGGGCGGCGAGGGCCACCGACAGCACGAGCCCGACGATGATGGGGGTGTAGTAGCCGATGTTGAAGCCGTAGGTGATCTGCTGTCCCAGGCCTCCCAACCCGATCAGGGCGGTCACCGTCACCAGACCGATCACCGTGGCCCCCGCGATGCGCAGGCCGGCGAAGATGTAGGGAAGGGCCAGGGGGAGATCCACACGCAGCAGCGCCGACGTCGGGGTGTACCCCATGGCGACGGCGGCTTCACGGGCTTCGGCGGGAACGGCGTCGAGGCCGGCCACGGTGTTCCAGATGAGGATGAGCAAGGTGTAGCCCACCAGCGCGAACTCGGCCGTCGGATAGGAAGCCACATAGCCGGTGATCGGTCCGAGGATGGCGAAGAGGGCCAGGGAGGGGATGATGTACAGCGCGCTGGCCACGCCGAACACCGGCACCCTGACGATCCGGTAGCGCCATGCCAACAACGCCAGGGGGATGGAGATGGCCGTCCCGATGGCCAGAGCCAACAGGCTGAGCGACACGTGTTGGACCACGTCGGCCCAGATCTGACTCCACTGGCCCGTGACATAGCTCCACTGGAAGAAGGGCTGGGCCGCGACCATGCCGACGAGAGTACTGCGGAGGAGATCGAGCCCGACCATTCCGACATGGCCGAGCACTAGCGTATGGAATCATGATCACGCTGGAGGCGGTCTCCAAGTCCTACGGCTCCGGCAACGTGGCGGTGGCCGACCTGAGCCTGGAGATCGGGGACGGTGAACTCACCGCCCTCGTGGGCCCCTCTGGGTGCGGGAAGACCACCACGCTGCGGATGATCAACCGACTCATCGAGCCGACATCGGGGCGAATACTCATCGACGGTGAGAACGTGCTGACCAAAAACCCTGTGACCATGCGCCGGGGCATCGGGTACGTCATCCAGCAGGGAGGGCTGTTCCCCCACCGCCGCGTGTTCGACAACGTCGCGGTGGTGCCGCGCCTGCTCGGCTGGGACAGCGCCCGGGTCGACCGCCGCGTCAACGAACTGCTCGAGCTGGTGGGTCTCGAGCCCGCTGACTACGGACGGCGATTCCCTCATGAATTGTCCGGTGGGGAACGCCAACGGGTCGGGGTGGCCCGCGCTCTCGGGGCCGACCCACCGGTCCTGCTCATGGACGAGCCGTTCGGCGCCGTGGATCCGGTCACGCGCCAGCGCCTGCAGAACCAATTTCTCGATCTGCAGAAGGAACTGAAGAAGTCCATCGTCTTCGTGACGCACGACATCGAGGAGGCTGCGAAGCTCGGCGATCGCATTGCCATCCTCTCCAAGGGTGGGGTCCTCGAGCAGTACGACACCCCGGCCGAGATCCTCGGACGGCCGGGCACCCCGTTCGTGGCCGACTTCGTCGGCACCGATCGTGGCGTCCGACGGCTGGCGGTGGTGGGCGTCGACGTCGCTGACCTCGCTCAGCCCCCGACCGCCTCCCCGTCGTCCACCATGGACGTGGCCCGCGAATCGGGGGGCGACGACCGTGCAAAAACGGCGATCGTCGTCGGGGAGGACGGAGTTCTGGCCGGGTGGATCCCTCTGGCCGGGACCGAGACCGGACTGGTGCGCGACCACGTCGAGTCGTTCGCGGCGCAGGTGCCCCTCGGCACGACGCTGCGAGCCGCCCTCGGAGAGATGCTCCTCCACGACATGCGCTGGTTGCCGGTGGTCGACCAGGACGACCGGTATCTCGGCGTCCTCACTCC
>CAZNLF010000272.1:0-3953 GCA_964573595.1 uncultured Acidimicrobiaceae bacterium
CCGGAGCGGTTACCAGCTGGAGAGCACGGCAAAGACGACGAGGCTCGCCACGATGACCGGCAGGAGTCCCAGATCGGGACCACGTCCGCCCAGGCCCCAACACAGCCTTCGCCTCGCCTCGTGACTCACCGTCGATCTGTCCATCACCGGTCGAGACTACGCAGCCGGCCCTGGGTGAAACGACCGCCTCGAGGATGAATTGCCCGGTCCCCTCTCATCCTCAAGTCGGACGGTTCGGGTCAATTCGCCCTGTAACGAGGGAGAACAGCCGCAGAACGGCGGTCCCATCGGTGCGAAGCGGGGCGGTACGCTCCCTGGCGAGCGAGCACGGAGGACATGCCGTGAGCACCACGATCGACGTCAGCAGCATCGCTAGGAAATCCGCGTGGACACCGGACCGAGCGCGGTCCCCGGAGGAGGCGGGCGGTGGTCTGTTCGCCATGGGTCGGCAGATGGTCCACACGCGTCCCGTCCTGGCCGACTCGCTGCTGGCCCTCGCCCTGCTGGCATTCTCGACGGTCTGGTTGGCGAACTCCCCGTTCGCGGGACGGAACGCGGCCTTGTTGCAGGCTGCGCTCATCGTGCCGCTGGCGTGGCGCCGGGCCTACCCGGCCGGCGTCTTTCTCGTCGTGAGCGTCGTCGCGCTCGTCCAACTCGTCCTCAGCTACCAACTGATCGGTGATGCAGCCCTCCTCGTGGCCCTCTACTCGGTCGCCGTGCACGAGACCCGGGTCCGGGCGTCCTGTGCGACCGGTGTCCTGGAGGTCGGCGCAGTCCTGGCGGCGATCCGGTGGGAGCCGGCCGGCACACTGCCACGATCGCTCCTCTTCCTGTCGGCCACGGTGGTCGCCGCACTGTTCGCCGGGCTGACGGTGGCGTCGGGGAGCAGGTACCTGGCGTGGCTGGCCGAACGGGCCGAGCGCCTCGAGCTCGAACGCGACCAGCAGGCGATGATCGCCGCGACCGCCGAGCGGACCCGGATCGCGCGGGAGATGCACGACATCGTGTCCCACAGCCTGTCTGTCGTAATCACCCTGGCCGACGCGGCTTCGGTGGTGAGCGCAACCGATCCCGCCCGCGCCGCCGGGGCGATGACGCAGGTCTCCGAGGTCGGCCGGGAGGCCCTCGACGACATGCGGGTGCTGATCGGCGTGCTGCGCACCAACGAGGCCCCGGCCGATCTCGCACCACAGCCGGATCTGGCCCAGCTCGGGGTGCTCCTCGACCGGTTCCGGGCGACCGGCCTCGAGGTCGAGTTCGACACGGAGGGGACGGCGGTCCCGCTCGGAGCCGCCACCGAGCTGACCATCCATCGTGTCGTCCAGGAGTCGCTGACCAACACCCTCAAACACGCCGGGGCCAACCACGCCCGGGTGACGATCGGCTACGGCATCTCGACGGTGGTGGTCCGGGTGGTCGACGACGGCCGTGCATCAGCGGGACCGAAGGGCGACGGGCACGGCATCGAGGGGATGCAGGAGCGGGTCGCGCTCCACGGTGGGACCCTGCGAGCCGGCCACGCCGACGAGGGCGGCTGGATCGTGGCCACCACGCTCCGGACCGGTACGCACCCGGTGCCGGCGTGACGATCTCGGTCCTGCTGGCCGACGACCAACCGCTCCTCCGGAGCGGCTTTCGCATGATCCTCGAGGCGGAGGACGATCTCGTCGTCGTCGGTGAGGCGGGTGACGGGGACGAGGCGGTGGCGCTCGCCAGGCAGTCGTCACCCGATGTCGTGCTGATGGACATCCGGATGCCGAACACCGACGGCATCGAGGCCACCCGCCGCATCATCGCCGACGACCCGGACGTCCGCGTCCTCGTCCTCACCACGTTCGACCTCGATGAGTACGCCTTCGGGGCACTCAGCGCCGGGGCGAGCGGCTTTCTCCTGAAGGACGTTCGGCCGGCCGAACTGGTGGCGGCCATCCGCACCGTGGCAAGTGGGGATGCTGTGGTCTCGCCCCGGGTGACCAGGCGGTTGGTCGACGAGTACGCACACAGCGGCCTCCGCACGGCGGACGATCTGGCCGGCGCATGCCCGGAGCTGGCCGAGCTCACCGACCGCGAGCGGGACGTCCTCGACGCCATGGCCCAGGGCCTGTCCAATGCGGAGATAGGCGACCGACTCTTCGTCTCCGAGGCCACGGTCAAGTCCCATGTCGGCCGGGTCCTCTCGAAACTCGGGCTGCGGGACCGGGTGCAGGTGGTCGTGCTGGCCTACGAGATCGGCCTCGTCCGCCCCGGAACCGGCTCCTGAGCACCGATTCCCCACGAGATGACGTCCACACTCTTCGACCGGATCTGCCCCGAGCCGCTCGCGGCCAAGGTGCCCGAGATCACCCTGCTGTTCTGGGTGATCAAGATCCTGACCACCGCGGGGGGCGAGGCAACATCCGACTACCTGTCGCTGCACAGCCACGTCGTGGGCGGAGCCATCGAGGTCCTGCTCGTCGCCCTCGGACTCCTCTTCCAGTTCAGGACCCGCCGATACCGTGCGGCCGCCTACTGGTTCTTGGCGCTGGCCATCGCCACCTCCGGGACCGGTGTGTCCGACACCATGCATCTCACTTTCGGCATCCCCTACAGCGGCACGACATTGTTCTGGGCCGTGGTGCTGGCCGCCATCTTCTGGCTCTGGCACCACGGCGAGAGGACACTGTCGATCCACAGCATCGTCACCCGACGACGGGAGACGTACTACTGGGCGACCGTGTTCGCCACCTTCGCCCTCGGCACGGCGTTGGGCGACCTGACGGCCACCACCTTCCACCTCGGCTACCTGGCGTCAGGTGTCGCCTTCGCCGTGATCATCGCCGTCCCCGCCGTGGCGTGGCGGTTCTTCGGGCTGAACGAGGTGGTCGCCTTCTGGTTCGCCTACGTGGTGACGAGGCCCCTCGGTGCCTCGTTCGCCGACTACTTCAGCAAGGCCCATGCCCTCAGCGGCTTGGCCTTCGGCGACGGCCCGACCGCCATCGTCCTCAATGCCGCCGTCATCGTCCTCGTCGCCTACGTGGCGATCACCCGCAACGACATCCAACCCCCGGGTGCAGCGCTGCGGCCGTCCGACGACACCCCGACCAACTGACGACGTCTCCACAGCCCACACAACGAGAGGTGCCCCCATGCCCCAGCCCGGCCCCTTCGACGGCCTCATGCGATTGGCCAGGATCGACCTGGCCCCCCCGCACCGCCAACCACCCTGGTCGCGGGTGGCCATTGCGACGGTCGTCTCCCTCGTCGGATCACTCGCCGCCGACGCCGTCCTCGTCGCCATCGGCACGCGCCTGTTTCCGACCACCAAGGGCTACGTGCACTTCCGGTTCTCCGACTACAGCAAGCTGACCGTGATCGGGGTGCTCATCGCGTGTGTCGCCTGGCCTGTCGTCACCCGGATCTCCTCGGCACCGCGCTGGCTGTTCTTCCGTCTGGCGATCCTCGTGACCCTGGTGCTGTGGCTCCCGGACCTCTACATCCTGCACCAGGGCCAGTCGGGCAAGGCCGTGGCGGTCCTGATGCTGATGCACCTGGCCATCGCCCTCGTCACCTACAACGCCCTCGTGCGGATCGCACCGGTCCAGGGGGCGCAGCACCGGACGGCCACCAGGGCGGAATGAGCCTGCGCAGGGAAGGCGCCGGCTCCCCGGGCGGTCCCGGCGCTGCCATCGACCCACCTGGAGCGGCCTGAAGGTGCCCGCGCGCTCGAACAGCGGCACGACCGGGTAAGTTCTTTCGCTGACGGATGTCCGATCCAGGGGGATCCGCCGACGGCCGCCGGTGCTGTGTCGTGGAGGAGCGGAGATGACGGACCTGCTGATCGGCGTAGGGGACCAGACGCTCGTGGACCGGTTCGTCGCCACCAGGGCGCTGACCGAGTCGCTGGCTGCTCCGCTGTCCGCCGAGGACCAGACCGTCCAGTCGATGCCCGACGTCAGCCCGACCAAGTGGCACCG
>CAZNLF010000273.1:0-3928 GCA_964573595.1 uncultured Acidimicrobiaceae bacterium
TGCGGGCCGCCGGCAAGATCCCCGGTGTGGTCTACGGCCACGGTGCCGAGCCCATTCCGGTGGCGGTCGGCGCCCGCGAGTTCCAGATCGCCCTGTCGGGCGAGGCCGGGCTCAACACGCTGCTCTCCCTCGAGGTCGACGGGAAGAACTTCCTCACCCTGGCCCGCGACATCCAGCACCACCCGTTCAAGAACGTGGTGACCCACGTGGACTTCCAGATCGTGCGCCGGGACGAACTGATCTCCGCCGAGGTGACCATCAACCTGGTCGGCGAGCCCATCGAGGTGCACCACGGCGACGGCATCGTCGACCAGCAGCTGTTCGCCCTGGCCATCCGGGCCCGGCCGGCCGACATCCCGCCCTCGGTGGACATCGACATCTCCGAGCTCACCATCGGCGCCTCGCTGCACGTGTCGGACATCGCCATCCCCGCCGGCGTCGAGCTCGAGACCGACCCCGAGGCCACCGTGGTCGCCGGCCAGCCCCCCCGGGTGCAGGCCACGGCCGAGGAGGAGGCCGAGGCGGCGTTGGCGGCCGCCGTCGAGGCCGGCGAGGTGCCGGCCGTCGAGGCCACCGGCGACGACGACGAGTCCCCGGAAGGCTAAGCCCTGCTGCGGAAGCGGCGCACGTCGGCGGCCGAGCGCACGGGGACGCCGGTCGACGTCGTGGTGGCCGGGCTGGGCAACCCCGGCATCGAGTTCGTCAACACCCGGCACAACGTCGGTGCCGAGGCGGTGGCCGAGCTGGCCGTCCGCCACCAGGGTCGTCTCAAGTCGGAGAAGGGACTGTACGCCCAGGCCTGCGAGGTGACGATCGGCGGACGACGGGTCCTGCTCGCCGTGCCCCTCACCTTCATGAACGAGTCGGGCCGGGCGGTGGCCCCGGTGGTGCGACGGGGTGGCGAGGGCGCGACGCTGATCGTCGTCCACGACGAGCTCGATCTCCCGTCGGGCCGGGTCAAGGTGAAAGCCGGTGGTGGCAGCGCCGGGCACAACGGGCTCAAGTCGATCGACAGTCACCTCCACAGCAACGAGTACGCCCGGGTGCGGATCGGGATCGGCAAGCCGCCCGGGCGCCAGGCGGGGGCCGACTACGTCCTGAAGCGACCGGGTGCCTCCGAGCGGGCGGTGCTGGTGGAGGCGATCGCCGAGGCCGCCGATGCCGTCGAGGCGATCGTGTCCGACGGCATCGAGGCGGCCATGAACAGGTTCAACGCCTCGGCTTGACGGTCCGCCCGGTCGGCACCCGGCCCGCCGGCAAGGTCGTCCGACGGTGCCCGGTACCCTGAGCGGGTGAGCCTCCGCTCGCTTCCCCCCCTGCTGCGCGACGAGCCCGCCATGACGCGGGTCATCGGCGCGCCCACGGCCACGCTGGCGGTCGCCACCCCGGCCCAGGCCTTCGTGCTGGCCGGGATGGTGCGGTTGGGGAGCCGGCGACCGGTGCTCGTCGTGACCCCCACCGGCGCGGCGGCCGAGCAGCTGGCCCACGACCTCGATGCCTTCATCGGCGCCCCGGGCACCGACGACGCCACCGGGGCCGGTGGGTCGGGGACCGGCGCCAAGAGGACCGGCGGCAAGAGGACCGGTGGCAAGGGAGCCGGCGGCAAGGGGGCCGGTGGGGCAGGGACCGACGGGAGCACGCCGACGGTCGAGGTGTTCCCGGCCTGGGAGACGCTCCCCTTCGAGCGGGTCAGTCCGGAAGTCTCCACGATGGGCCACCGGCTGCGCCTGCTCTGGCGGTTGGCCGGCCCGGACGCCCGCGGCACCGGCGCCGGAGCGGCGCCGGAGATCGTGGTGGCGCCGATCAAGGCGGTGCTCCAGAGGCTCGGCCCGTGGCGGACGGCGGCCCGACCCGTCGTCGTGGCCAAGGGAGACCGTGTCGACGTCGAGGGGCTGACCTCCCAATTGGTGGGCATGGGCTACCGGCGTGAGTCGATCGTCGAGCACCGCGGCGAGCTGGCGGTCCGGGGCGGCATCGTCGACGTCTTCCCGTCCACGGCGGAGGAGCCGATCCGCATCGACCTGTGGGGCGACGAGGTGGACCGCCTCACCCGCTTCGACGTGTCCGACCAGCGCTCGGTGGCCGACCTCGCCGAGGTCGAGCTGTTCGGTTGCCGCGAGCTGGTGACCGACGAGACCATGCGGAAACGGGCGGCCCAGCTGGTGGGCACGGCCCCCTGGGGCCGGCACCAGTGGGACCGCCTGGCCGACGGTGAGCAGTTCGACGGCATGGAGTCGTGGCTCCCGTGGCTGGCCGACGGGGAGGAGCTGGTCACCGACCTGTTGGGCGACGACGCCGTCGTCGTGCTGGTCGAGCCCCGCCGGGTGCGGGACCGGGCCGGCGAGCTCCTCGACGAGGAGTCGGCCCTCGCCGACGCCCTGGCCTCGACGTGGGGGCTCGAGGCGGGCGAGGGCGCGCCGAGGTTGCACGTGCCGTTCGACCGGTTGCTCACCGAGACGTCGGCCGGGGTGGTCTCGATGGTGCCGACGGCCGAGGGGCCGGACATCCCGCTGGTGGAGTCGAGAGGCTGGGAGCCGATCCTCGGTGCCGGCGAGAAGCTGGCCGTCCAGGTGTCGGCGCTGGTCGACGACGGGTACGCGGTGGTCCTCTGCTCGTCGACGCCCGGGGGCGCCGAGCGCCTGGCCGGCATCCTGGCCGAGGAGGGCGTGACGGTACCGGTGGCCGCGGCGGGCGCCATCGGCGCGGGGGGCGCGGCCGGCGGCGACCTGGCCACGCCGGGTGCCCGGATCGTGGTGGCGAGCATCGACCGGGGCTTCGTGCTGCCCGGCGCCCGGGTGGCCCTGCTGGCGGAGTCGGACGTCACGGGCCGGCGCCGTCCCCACCGCCAGGCCCGGACGAGGGCGCGCCCGGTCGACGGCTTCTTCGACGACCTCGCCCCCGGCAGCTACGTGGTCCACCGCCAGCACGGGGTGGCCACCTACGGGGGCATGGTCACCCGGACCATGGGGGGCGCCACCCGGGACTACCTCCTCCTCGAGTACCGGGGCGGCGACCGGCTCTACCTGCCGACCGACCAGATCGAGCTGCTCACCCCCTACGCCGGTGGTGACTCGCCCACCGTCAGCCGGCTGGGCGGCTCGGAGTGGCAGCGGGCCCGGTCCAAGGCCAGGGCGGCGGTGCACGAGATCGCCGAGGAGCTGGTGGCCCTCTACCGGCGGCGGCTCCAGGTCACCGGCCACGCCTTCGGGCCCGACACCCCGTGGCAGGCCGAGCTCGAGTCGTCGTTCCCGTTCGTGGAGACCGCCGACCAGCTCCGGGCCATCGAGGATGTGCGGGCGGACATGGAACGGCCCCAGCCGATGGACCGCCTGGTCTGCGGCGACGTCGGCTTCGGCAAGACGGAAGTGGCCATCCGGGCGGTGTTCAAGGCCGTCCAGGACGGCTACCAGGCTGCGGTGCTGGTGCCGACCACCCTGCTCGCCAGCCAGCACGCCCAGACCTTCGCCGACCGGTACGCGCCCTTCCCGGTGAAGGTGGAGCTGTTGAGCCGGTTCCTGACCAACGCCCAGGCGAGGGAGGTGCTCGCCGGCCTGGCCGACGGGTCGGTGGACGTCGTGGTGGGCACCCACCGGCTGCTGGGCGGTGACGTCACCTTCAAGAAGCTCGGACTGCTGGTGGTCGACGAGGAGCAGCGCTTCGGCGTCTCCCACAAGGAGTCGATCAAGGCGATGGCCGACGGGGTGGACGTCCTCACCCTCACCGCCAGCCCGATCCCGCGCACCCTCGAGATGGCGCTGACCGGCATCCGCGACCTGTCGATGGTCAACACCCCACCGGCGGCCCGGCGCCCGATCCTCACCCATGTCGGCGAGTTCGAGGAGGGGGCCGCCTCCGAGGCCATCCGCCGCGAGCTGCTGCGCGAGGGCCAGGTGTTCTACGTCCACAACCGGGTCCAGGACATCGACGC
>CAZNLF010000274.1:0-3921 GCA_964573595.1 uncultured Acidimicrobiaceae bacterium
TCCTCGGCCAGGACCTGGCGGAGGACCTGGTTGACCCGCAACGACCGCGGGTAGGGCGCAGCGCCCCGATTGTCATGCCGGCGACCTGACACAGCTCCTCCACTCCGATCACCACGTCCTCACCCGGCCGGCCCCGAACGGGGTGACCATGGACGTCAGGTGCGGGGGATCTCCCTCTCGTCGTAGGTCTCGATGATGTCGCCATCCTTCAGGTCCTGGTAGTCGGAGAGCCCGATGCCGCACTCGAAGCCGGCCTGCACCTCTCGGGCATCGTCCTTGAACCGGCGGAGGGAGGTGATCGCACCCTTCCAGATGACCACGCCCTCGCGTAGGAAGCGGACCTTGGAGCCGCGGGTGATCACGCCCTCCCGGACGTAGCAACCGGCGATGGCGCCGATCCGCGGGACCCGGAAGACCTGGCGCACCTCGGCCTCGCCGGTCACCACCTCTTCGAAGACGGGCGACAACAGACCGAGCATCGCGGCCTCGAGGTCCTCCAGCAGCTTGTAGATGATCTCGTAGGTCCGGATCTCGACGTCGGCCTTGGCCGCCATCTCCCTGCTGCGACGGTCCGGGCGGACGTTGAAGCCGATGATGGTGGCGGTGGAGGCCTGGGCCAGTTCGACGTCGGACTCGGTGATGCCACCGACGCCACGGCGGACGAAGTTCAGCTTGACGTCCTCCCGCTCGAGCTTGCGGAGACTCTCGGTGACCGCTTCGAGGGAGCCGCGGACATCGGCCTTCAGGATGAGGTTGAGTGCCGCAGTCTCGCCCCGTTGGATCTGCTCGAAGAGATCCTCGAGCTTCGCCCCTCCCAGCGCCGAGGTCGCCGCCGGCACGTGGCCGGCCACACGGTAACGGTGGGCCCGCGCCTCACCCATGGTCCTGGCCTGGGCCAGTTCGGGTGCCACCCGGAACTCGTCACCGGCCTCGGGAGGCTCGGAGAAGCCCAGCACCTGCACCGGGGTGGACGGAGGCGCCTCTTTGATCTGGTCGCCGTGGTCGTCGACCAGGGCCTTCACCTTGCCCCAGGCGGCGCCGGCCACGACTGCGTCTCCCACCCGCAGGGTGCCGCGCTCGACGATGACCGAGGCGACCGGGCCGCGCCCGATCTCCAGCTCGGCCTCGAGGACCACGCCGCGTGCCCGGCCTTCGGGCGTGGCCACGAGCTCCTCGACTTCAGCGACCAGGATGATCTGCTCCAGCAGGTCGTCGATGCCCAGGTTCTGCAACGCGGAGATCTCGACGGCGATGGTGTCGCCACCCCACGCCTCGGGCACCAGCCCGTGCTCGGACAGCTGCTGGAGGACGCGGTTGGGGTCGGCCTCCTCGCGGTCGATCTTGTTCACCGCCACGATGATGGGCACGTCCGCCGCCTTGGCATGGTCGATGGCCTCGACAGTCTGGGGCATCACGCCGTCGTCCGCCGCCACCACCAGCACCACGATGTCGGTCACCTCGGCGCCGCGGGCCCGCATGGCGGTGAACGCCTCGTGGCCCGGCGTGTCGATGAAGGTGATGGGATGCCCGTTCCAGTCGACCTGGTAGGCGCCGATGTGCTGGGTGATACCACCGGCCTCCCCCGCCACCACGTTGGCAGAACGGATCCGGTCGAGCAGCAGTGTCTTGCCGTGGTCGACGTGGCCCATGACCGTGACGACCGGTGGCCTGGGCCTCAGGTCCTCCTCGTCCTCCTCCTCGTCCTCCTCGTCGAAGAACTTGGCGAGCAGCTCGGCCTCGCGCTCCTCCCCCGGGTCGACCAGACGCACCTCTGCGCCCAACTCGGCGGCGAAGAGCTCGATCATGTCGTCGGTGAGCGACTGGGTCGCCGTGACCATCTCCCCCTGCAGGAGCAGGAACCGGACGACGTCACCGGCCGATCGGTTGAGCTTGGGTCCCAGGTCCCGGGCGGTCGAGCCGCGCTCCACGATGACCTCGGCCTCGGGCACCGGCGCCGTCGAGGGCATGTACGCGGTCAGCTGGGTGGGCTCGAGTTCTTCGAGGTTGCGACGACGCCGGCGCGGGCGCCTCTGGTTGGGACGACCTCGCCCGACGCCAGGTCCTCCGCGTCCCCCTGGTCCGCCGGGACCCCCGCCCGGGCCGCCGCCGGGACGACCGCCCCCGTAGCCGCCGGCGGAGCCGCCGCCGGGCCGGGAGCCGAATCCGCCGCCGGAGGAGCCGCCGCCCGGGCCGCCGGGGCGCGTGGCCCCACCGGCCGGTCTACCGGCACCTGGCCCACCGGACCGTCCACTGAATCCACCCGGACCACCGGGCCGCGCTCCGCCGGGAGGAGGCCGACGACCACCGGCCCCGGGGGGTGGCGGGATCGGCTTGCCGGTCACCGAGCGGGGTGGGCCACCGGGCGGGGGCGGGATCGGTCGACCCGACGCACTCGTGGGCGCCCGGGTCGGTGCCGAGGGAGGCGAAGGAGGGGCCGGCGCCGGTGCGGCGGCCGGAGGCCGAGTTGGCGCTCCCGACGGCGGCTGAGTCTGACTCGGCGCCGGTGCGGACGCGACCGGTGCCGACGTGGCGGTGGAAGCCGACGTGGCTGGTGGTGACGCCGCAGGGGCGGCCGGTGCACCAGCCGCTCGTGCCGGTGCGGACTCGACCGGTGCCGGGGCGGGCGCGGCAGCAGGGGCGGGCGCGGCAACCGGGGCGGGCGCGACAGCAGCGGCGGGCGCGGCAGCAGGGGCGGGCGCGACGGCAGCCGCAGGCGCAGCCGGCGTCGGGGCGGCGGTCGGGCGGCTCGGAGGGGGCGTCGGTGCCGCGACAGCGGCGGCCGCTGGTGCGGCCGGCGCAGCGGGAACAGGGCCACGCGGCGCCAGCGGGGGCGTCGAGGGCTGCTCGGAGGCCGGCCTGCTCGTGATCAGTCGCGACCCGGAGCGCTTGATCGGAGCGGCCGGCGGCGATTCGTTCGACCGGGCAGCGCCGGCACCGGACGCCCCGTCCTCCGGTGAGGTGACGAGGTCGGGAGTGGGCTGGTCGATCCCGCCGGGCGCCGCGGCGGGCCGCTTGGCTGCGGCCTTCTTCGTGGCGGCCGCCTTCTTGGCCGGCGGGGCCGGCTCCTCGGGCTGCACCGGGCGGCGGAGGCCCTCACGGTCGGCCTTCCTCCGGGCGCGGTCGGCCTGGGCGTCCTCGATGGACGACGAGTGGCTCTTGACGCCCATCCCGAGGGAAAGGCACAGGTCAAGGGCTTCCTTGTTGGTCAGGCCGAGCTCATGAGCGAGCTCGTAGACGCGGATCTTCTTCGGCAACGGCTGTTACTGCCCTTCATTCACGTCGTAGATGCCGATACGCACATACGACCCTCTATCCTCGCACATCACGGGACCGAACCCTCCGAGGCCACAGACGGCCCGCCGGCCGACCCCTGCTGGAGGGTGATCCTCAACTGTCTCAACTCTTCGTGACCGACCGGCCTGCGCAACGCCCGATCGAAGGCCCGGTGCTTCACCGCCCGCTCGAAGCACCCCGGAGAGTCCCGGCACAGCCAGGCCCCCCGACCCGGCTGGTGGCGACCCACCAGCAGCGACCGGCCTCCCCGGGCCACCCGGACCAGCTGGTCCGTCCCGCTGGTCTGCCGGCAGCCGATGCAGGTCCGGACCGGGGCTATGGAGCCTCCCCGCCCACGTCGCTCGTCGCAGTCTCCTCGATGGCTCCGCCACCGCTCCCCGCGGACTCGTCGGCCGGGGCCGGGGCCGCAGACTCGTCGGCCGACGCCGGGGCCACACCCGAGTCCTCCGCCGGCACGGCCGCCCCCTCCGGCTCCCCGGATGCGGCCTCGCCGGGTGGGGGCTCGGCTCCATCGGCCCCCTGGGACCACTCGGTGGCCGACACGGCGGTCCCACCCTCGGCCGGCTGCCAGACCATCTCGCCCGCCTCGTTCTGGATCCACTCGCCCTCGGCCCACTCCTCGCCGGC
>CAZNLF010000275.1:0-3917 GCA_964573595.1 uncultured Acidimicrobiaceae bacterium
CGGTGCCGGTCACGGCGTTGGTCCGGCCGACCACGTCGTTGCTGAACCCGACGAAGCTCTCCTGGACCCGGAATCCCGCTACGGAGCCGCCGACAACGTTCCATGTTCCGTCGAGGTTTCCGGGCGGCTCCCGGCCTGTCGCGGGGGGAAGCGCAAGCGGGGATGGCGTCGGCTGGAACCTGATGAACAGGCCGATGGCCACCACGACCACGGCGATGAGGACGATCGAACCGGTGAGGATCCATCCCCATCGCCTGCGTCGTGATCTCCCGGCGCTCCCGGCGCTCCCGGCGCTCCCGGCGGTGCCGGCGGGCCCGGCGGACCGGCTGTCGTTGGTCATCGGGGAGCATCCCCGGTGTGGATCGGTTGCCCGATGGCGTCGGTGGCGGGTGGGTCGCCCGGGGCGTCGACCACGACCAGATAGACCGGGTAGCGCGTGCAGACGGCCATGAGGTCGGCCATCGGCGCGTGCCGGTCGACGGGAATGTGGGGGCGGGCACCGGGTACCTTGTCCAGGTAGCGCCGCAGGATCGGGGGTCGCTCGGTCACCGGGACCTCGACGAGTCGGCACTCGATGGCTCGTCGGTGCCGGAGGGTGACCCGTCCGTGGGCGGCCCGCACGTTCTGGACCCAGTTGCACTGCTCGCCGAGCATGGGCACCAGGTACCAGTGACCTTCCCAGTCGGCCATCCCGAGCGGGAAGCGGACGGTCCGGCCCGAGCGTCGACCGGCAACCTCGAGGGTCACCCAGCGCTTCGGGGCCAACCCGAGCGCGAACACGGCGGCCCAGAGTCGGGCGAAGCGGCGTGCGGTGGCGTCGCCGCGTCCCCCGGCGTACATGGCCCGCAGCCTGGCTTCGGAGAGGATCGCCGGTCTCATGGGTGGTCCCCTTCCTTGGCGTTGCGCCGTGGTCCCCACAGCTCGGGCAGTTCGCCTGCCAACGACGAGCGATGGTAGAATAACAGATATCAAACTTGAAATATAGTGTCCCAAGTCCCGAGGAGGCAAGCCCGATGGATGGATCTTTGGCGCCGACCGGTTTGGTCCGGAGGGGTCGCCGGTTGTCGGATCAGGAGACCGAGCAGCGGATGCTCCGATCGGCGGTGGCCACGGTCAACCGTGAGGGCCTGACCGTGAGCCTCGACCACCTCAGCTTCGAGGACATCATCCGGGACGCGGACGTGTCCCGCAGCGCGGTGTACCGGCGCTGGCCGTACAAGGACCTGTTCTTCAGCGATCTGGTCAAGGAACTGGCCAAAGACGCCACCCCGTCGATCGCCGACGACGAGGTGGCACTGATGCGACAGATACTCGGTGACCACGTGGACCGATTCGAGAGTCCGGAGGGACGTCAGGATCTTGTCGTCGAGCTGATCCGCCAGCTCGCGCTGTTCGACTTCCAGACGATCTACGGCTCAGCCGGCTGGCGGACCTACCTCGCCCTGTACGCCACCGTCGCCGGCCTGGCCCCGGGCGAGTTACGAGACCAGCTGGAGGTCGCGCTGGCCCGGTCGGAACAACGACGGACGATCCGGATCGCCGAGTCCTGGGAGCAGCTGACCGGACTGTTCGGCTACCGGCTCCGGCCCGAACTCGGGGTCACCTTCGAGACGATGGCCACCATGCTCACCGCAACCATGCGCGGGTTGGTCATCGCCAGCCTGTCCACCCCCGACATCGCCGCCGACCGTGTGCAGGCCAACCCGTTCGGGGCGGTTCGCCGAGAGGAGTGGTCGCTGGCCGCCATCGGCATCGGCGCCACCGCGTCGGCGTTCCTGGAGCCCGATCCCGACATCGAGTGGGACGACGCGCGGTTGGCGGGCGTTCAACGCGAGTTGCGTTCCTGGGTCGCACCCCCGGCTGGTGAACCGTGACCGTCGGGAGATGCGTCCGTGCCCGGAACGGCGCCAGGGAGGAGGGCCCGGCGAGCGCCCACGACGTCTGTCCGGTTGCCCGAACCGGGAGCATCCTCAGCTGGTGGTTCGGGCGGTGAGTGCTCTGAGCCGCTCCTCCAAAAAGGCGAGTTCGACGGTGTTGGTGGTTCCGGCGATGGCTGAGCGGTAGGCGGCGGCGGCGTCCTCCCGCCGGTCGAGGCGACGGAGGAACTCGGCTCTGACGGCCTGGTGGCGCGGGTACCGATCGAGCGGCAGTCCGTCCACGATGGCCAGGGCGGCGGCGGGACCATCGACTTCGCCCACGACGACGGCACGGTTCAAGGCGACGATCGGTGTCGGCGAGAGGAGGAGCAGTTGGTCGTAGAGGGCGAGGATCTGGTTCCAGTCGGTCCCCCCGGCCTCGACGCTGTCGCTGTGGACCGCCTGGATCGCCGCTTGGACCTGGTACGGCCCCGGAAGATTCCGTCGCAGGCAGCGGCGCACCAGGTCCTGTCCCTCCTCGATGAGGTCGTGGTCCCAGAGCGACCGGTCCTGTTCGGCCAGGGGGACCAACCGGCCGTCGCTGGTGCTGCGCGCCGCGCGCCGGGACTCGACCAGGAGCAGCAAGGCCAACAGCCCGATGACCTCGCCCTCGTCCGGCATGAGCTCGGCCAGGAGGCGACCGAGCCGGATCGCCTCGTCGCACAGGACCTCGCGGTAGAGGCCGGGCCCCGCGCTCGCCGTATGACCCTCGTTGAAGATCAGGTAGACCACGGCGAGGACCGAGCGGAGACGCTCGGGCAGCTGGGCCTCGCTCGGGATCGTGTAGGGGATGCGGGCATCCCGGATCTTGGCCTTGGCCCGCACCAGGCGCTGGGCCATCGTCGACTCCTCGACCAGGAAGGTCCTGGCGATCTCACCGGTGGTGAGGCCTCCGAGCAGGCGAAGAGTGAGGGCGACCCTCGCCGGCTCGGCCAGAGCGGGATGACAGCACGTGAAGATGAGCCGGAGTCGATCGTCCTCCACGGCGAGCTCCTCGGTTGTCGCGTGGCCGGGTGCCATCCTGGCGACCTGGGCCAGCTTGTCGTGGCCCGAGGACTCGCGGCGCAGCCGATCGATGGCCCGCCGGCGGGCGGTGGTGATGATCCATCCCGCCGGACGTGGCGGCATCCCGTCTCTGGGCCATCGCCGGACGGCGACGGCGAAGGCCTCCTGGACCGCCTCCTCCGCCAGGTCGATGTCACCGACGAGGCGGGTGACCACGGCGATCGCCCGCCCGTACTCCTGACGGAAGACCTGCTCGATCCCGGCCCTCGTCGCCGTCGGCGGCGATCCGGTCACCCGGGGACGTCCCCCTGGAACGGCCGGACCTCGATGGGCAGCGTGGTCGCCTCCACGTACCGGCGGGCCCAGCTCAGCGCCTCGTCCAGATCGTGCACCTGGATGATCGTGATCCCGCCCAGGTGCTCCTTGCCCTCGGCGAACGGACCGTCGGTGATGAGCACCTCGCCGTCGGCAACCCGTATCGTGCTGGCCGAGGAGGGATCGTGGAGCCCGTTCCCGAAGACCCACGATCCCTGGGCCTGGAGTTCAGTGCGGAGCCGGCCCACTTCGGCCATGATCGGTTCCAGCACCTCGGGTGGTGGAACCGTCACGCCATCCGGCTGGATCATGCTCAGCAGGTACTGCTTCATCTTGCTCCTCCTTCATCGGTGGACGTCGGCGATCGGGAGATCGCAATCCTTATACGAATGGCGGACGGCCGTATCGACATCGCCTCCAGAAATTATTGAGGTTTCGTCCCTCAGGGGAATGGTGGCCCACGCACTGCTCTGCGTCGACCGCGAGCGAGGCGGCCAGCAGAGGGCACGGGGGGGACGTGGCCCGAGCGGTGGGAGCGGGGACTGCCGGTTAGCATTCTGGTGCCGAGTGTCGATGACACGAGCCGGAGTGGGGGTCACATGCCATACGCCGAGAGCCGGGTGATTCACGATGCCGATGCCCACATCATGGAGACCCCCACCTGGCTGCGCGACCATGCCG
>CAZNLF010000276.1:0-3871 GCA_964573595.1 uncultured Acidimicrobiaceae bacterium
GTTGGGCAGATATCGAGTCCCGGCATTCGATGGCCGCCTCGGCATACATGGTCATCCCGGTCGTCCACAGCATGTCGAGTGGGAGCTCGTAGCCCACGGCCGCGAGCTCCTCCAGCTGGCGATGCGCATCGTCCGTGCGGCCTCCCTCGGCGTGCGCTGCCGCCAGTACCGCCATCGCCGTGTGGGCGTTCCCAGGGTTGTCGGCCGCCACCTGCTCGACGAGAGGGGCAAGGTCGCCCATCTGACCGCGTTGGAAACTTACGGTCAGCAACTGTGCGCCGAAGATGGAGGCGGCGTCAGGCTCGCCGCCGTCGGTGCCGATCTGCAGGGCTTCGGTCGCCAGCTGCTCTGCCCGATCGGTGTCCCCGGCGATCGCAACGCGGGTGGCATGCTCGAGCGTGTTGAGCCAACGGAGAGTGGGCTGATTGAGCTGCTCGGCGACTGCCGCCATGATCTCGAGGCAGCGGTCCATCTCTTCGATGTCCCCGGCAGTAGCGGTGAACGCTGAACGCCGTGTCGCCGCGAAGAACAACAGAAGTGGATCTCCGAGCTTCTCGGCGCGAGCCAGGGCATCGGCGGTCCAGGCCAGGGCCCGCTCCACCAGGGACGGGGTTTGGAGGCCCTGTGAGACGTTGTTGAGCACGCGGACGATGGCCGCGTCGTCGCCGAGGGACATCACGATGGCGATGGCCTCCTCGCCAAGGGTTTGGCGGCGCTCGAGCACACTTCCGAAGACCAGTTCTTTGCACAGGGTGGCAAGCACGAGGGCTCGGTCTGGATGGCCGGCGGGAAGGCGAGCGAGGGCGATGTTCAAGAGGTCGACCCTGTCTTCGTCCACAATCCCGGTGGAGCTGAACAGGCCGCGATCGTTGGCCAGGGTGGCTGAGACGAGGCGGTCAATATCGCCGAAGTCGGCTGCTCGCCGGGCGGCGTCGAGCAGGGTCTCGCGGTAATGGGGGTTCCCCGTCTGGCGCTGCGAGGTGCCGAGCCCGATGCCCAGGTCGATCCGGAGGGATGGATCAGGGTCGTCCGCCTGTGCGAAGAGCTCGAGAGCCTGGGCGTAGTAGCGGAGAGCATCGTCAGGAGCCAGGGCGCTGAGTGCGGCGTCCCCGGCCTGACGCGAGTAGTCGATGGCCTTGACCAGGTCGGCGGGCAGGGTCGCCGCGGTCCAATGGCGGGCCAGCTCACCAACCCGCGCTCCTGGCCTATCTCCGCAGAGGTCCTCCAAGGCCGCAGCCACCTGGCGGTGAGCCCTAGCCCGTCGGTTGGGACCCAGGTCCTCGTACAGGGTGTGCTGGATGAGTGCATGCGCGAAGCTGAATCGCCCCGGGGTGTCGGCCAACTCACGGACCAGTGCCGCGGACGCGGCGGCGTCGAGAATGGCGAGCAGCTCATCCTCAGAGAGCGTGGCCGCCCGTTCCAGCACGTCGAGATCGAAGTCACGACCGATGACTGCGGCCAGGGAGAGCACGCGTTCGGCAACGAATCCTAACCGGCCGGTCCGGGCGCCGATCACCTCTCTGACGCTGGCGGGAAGTCCGATGTCATTGACGTCGCCTTCCGCCACCCATCGCCCTGATTGGTCCTGGAAGATGGCACCCGTTTCGGACAGGTGGCGCAGCAACTCGTCCACGAAGAACGGATTGCCATCGGTTTCGCGGTAGACGGCATGGGCGAGGCTCACCGCCGCCTCATCGAGGGTGTACCCGGCGATGGCCTCCATCAGCTCGACCACTCCGGTGTCATCGAGCCCGGCGAGATGGATGCGGAAGATGCCTTGCTGGCGGTGGAGTGCGGCAAGCGTGTCGCGGAGCGGATGGGCGTTCGACAGCTCGGCGTCACGAAAGGTTCCGAGGACGAGCATCCGCATGGACTGTTCGGCCGCAACGAGGTGGCGCAGGAGTAGGAGGCTGCCGTTGTCGGCCCACTGGAGGTCATCGAGGACGAGGACGATCGGCTGGAGCGCCGACCCTTCCGCCAACAGACTGACGACTGCGGCGAAGAGCAGATATCGCTCCGAGTCGGTGTCTGTGGCCTTCGACGGTGGGAGGTCGGGAATCCTGCTGGCCAGCGCCGGCACGAGGCGCACCAGCTCGGACCCATGGACCTCGACGTGGGCGAGTAACAGATCTTCGGGTGCATGGGTGACGTAGTGGCCCAGCGCCTCGGCGAAGTGCTGGTAGGGAGTGGCCAGATCCTCCTCGGAGTGGCCGAACAACACACATGCTCCGGAGTCGAAGGTCAACCTTGCGACTTCGGCAACCAGGGTGGTCTTGCCCATGCCGGCCTCGCCGGAGACCAGCTGAACCTCGCGCCCCCCGCCCGAGAAGACACGCTTTCCGGCATCCGCCATCATCTGGGTTTCGGCTGCACGCCCCACCAACCCCGCGGTTGGTCGGCGTTCCAAATGCACCGGAAGCGGCACGGTATGGCCAGAGCCCGCGAGGGGTTCCCACAGCACTTCGACCGTTGCCACAGGGTCAAGCAGGCCTTTCAGGTCGATCTCCCCGAGTGAGCGGTACTTGTGGTGGCTACGGCGTCCCGCCATCAAGCGCACGAGTTCGGCGGCGAGGACCTTCCCCCTCTCGCAGAGGGCACACAGGCGGGCGGCTTCGATCACCGGGTCCCCGAAGTAGTCGTCGTCCTCCCGGCTGACCTCACCTCCGCTCACGCCGACACGGAGCCCGACCGCCAGCTGGCGCCCGCGGTTGTCCAGCTCCACGTGCTGCTGCATGGCCACCCCGCAGCTCAACGCCGCTGAAGCGGATCCAAAGACAACCATCAGACCGTCCCCGAGGTTCTTGACCTCGGTGCCACCGAACTCGGCGATGGCTTGGCGCAGGAGGGAGAAGTGCTGGCGGCGGACATCGTCGGCGAGCGCCGGCGAGAGCTGCTGGGACAGCTCGGTAGACCCGACGATGTCCGTGAAGAGTATTGCCAGGTTCTCGGTCGTCACCGGGGTCCCTCCGCCGCCCGCACACCCCAATGGTAGGCGACCGGGGGTGATCGTCAACGTGGCTCACCCAGAATCCGAGCGTCTTCCGTGTGTGGGCACAGCGGGCACGCCCGTTGGTGGGTCCGATCGGGGGACGTAGGCTGCTCTCATGCGGATCAGTGTCTTGGGATTGGGCAACATGGGCCGGGCGTTCGCTGCCAGAGGAATTGAAACTGGTCATCACGTGACCGTGTGGAATCGCTCCCCGGGTCCGGCCGCCGAACTCGTGGAAAACGGAGCCGTCGAAGCTCAATCCCCCGAGGCGGCGGTGAGTGGCGCCGACGCCGTTCTCGTCGAGCTTGCTGATGACACGGCTGTTATTGACGACTTCATGGGCAGTGACGGTGCCCTGGCATCTCTCGGCCCATCCGCGGTGTTCGCCAACATCAGCACCGTCTCCCCGGACACCGCCCGACGCTTAGCCGAGGTGGGTCCTGAGGGCCGGGTCCTCGACGCTCCAGTGATGGGCTCGCCGGCCATGATCGTTGGGGGCCTCGGTCGATTCTTAATCGGCGGTCCCGCCCCAGCGATCGCCGCGGTAGACCCTTTGTGGAATGACCTGGGGGCCGGCTACACCCACTGTGGACCCGCCGGCACCGGGGCAACCGTGAAGGTCCTCGCCAATTTGCTCTTGATCACTGGCGTGGCATCTCTCGCCGAAGCCGTTGCCACTGCGAGAAAGTGTGCAGTCCCTGATGAGCTCCTGAAGAGCCTGCTTGCCGACAGTCCGCTCGTCAGTGTTGCCAGCAGTCTTCGGTTGGACAGTCTGCTCGATGCGAACCACCCTGGATGGTTCTCCCCGACACTGGCCAGGAAAGACCTCCGCCTCGCCATCGATTTGGCAGCAGAGGCCGGGGTTGGTGTGCGCATCGGGCC
>CAZNLF010000277.1:0-3869 GCA_964573595.1 uncultured Acidimicrobiaceae bacterium
GACGGCCGGACAAGACGGTGTGGGCGGTGGACGGGGACGGCTGCTTCCAGATGACGGCCCAGGAGCTGGTCACCGCCAGCTCCGAGCGGATCCCCGTCAAGATCGCCATCCTCAACAACGCCTACCTGGGCATGGTCCGCCAGTGGCAGGAGATGTTCTACGAGGAGCGTTACTCCGAGGTCTACCTCTCACCCGACCTGCCCGACTACGTCGGCTGGGCCGAGGCCATGGGCTGCGTCGGTATACGGGTCGAGTCGACCGAGGAGGTGGGACCGGCCATCGACAAGGCCAACAACATCGACGACCGGCCGGTGGTGATCGATTTCCGGACGGACGCCTTCGAGAAGGTGTTCCCGATGGTGGCGGCCGGAGCCTCGAACGACGACATCGTCGTCGACCCGTCGCTGACCCCGGACGACCGGTCATGAGCGTCTACGGCGCCGACAAGCGCCACCACACCCTCACCGTGCTGGTCGAGAACAAGGCCGGCGTCCTCGCCCGGGTGGCCGGGCTGTTCTCACGCCGCGGGTACAACATCTTCAGCCTGGCCGTCGCCCCGTCGGACGACGAGCGCTTCAGCCGGATCACCATCGTGGTGGACGTCGAGTCGGCGCCGCTGGACCAGATCATCAAGCAGCTGGACAAGCTCATCCCCGTGGTGTCGATCACCGAGCTCGACCCGGCGATGGCCCGCGAGCGCGAGCTGCTCCTCGCCACCCTCGAGGCCGGCCCCGAGGCCCGGGGCCAGGTGATCCAGCTGGTCGGGGTGTTCGAGGGCAAGATCGTCGATGTCGGCCACGACCGGCTCACCGTGGCGCTGGAGGGGGCGCCGAGGAAGCTGGACGACTTCGAGGACCTCATCCGCGGCTACGGCATCGTCCAGATGCAGCGGTCCGGCCGGGTGGCGTTGCCTATGCTTGACCGGTCCGGCGACCACTCGCCGCTCCACCTGGCGGAATCCACGATCGGACACGACACAGAGAAGGCAGGTTGATCACGATGGCCACGCTGTACTACGAGAAGGATGCCGACCCCAGCCTCATCGGGAACCGCAAGGTGGCGGTGATCGGGTACGGCTCCCAGGGCCACGCCCACGCCCTCAACCTGTCGGAGAGCGGAGTCGACGTGCGCGTCGGCCTGCGGGAGGGATCCTCGTCGAGGCAGAAGGCGGAAGAGGCGGGCCTGCGGGTCCTGTCGGTCGCCGATGCATCCGCCGAGGCGGACGTCATCATGATCCTGCTGCCGGACACCGAGCAGGCGGCCGTGTACGAGGCGGAGATCGCCCCTCATCTCAGCGCCGGCGACGCCATCTTCTTCGCCCACGGGTTCAACATCCGCTTCGGGCTCATCTCCCCGCCGGCCGACGTCGACGTGGCCATGGTGGCCCCCAAGGGGCCGGGCCATCTCGTCCGGCGCACCTACACCGAGGGCGGTGGGGTGCCCTCCCTCGTGGCGGTGTCGGCCGACCCCTCGGGCAAGGCCCACGACCTCGCCCTGTCCTACGCCCACGCCATCGGGGCCACCCGGGCCGGCGTGCTCGACACCACCTTCGCCGAGGAGACCGAGACCGACCTGTTCGGCGAGCAGGTGGTGCTGTGCGGTGGCCTGACCGCCCTGGTGCAGGCCGGCTACGAGACCCTGGTCGGCGCCGGCTACCAGCCCGAGTCCGCCTACTTCGAGTGCCTGCACGAGCTCAAGCTGATCGTGGACCTCATGTACGAGCAGGGGATCAGCGGCATGCGCTTCTCGATCTCCGACACGGCCGAGTACGGCGACCTGACCAGGGGGCCCCGGGTCATCGACCAGGCGGTGCGCGACGAGATGGGTCGCATCCTCACGGAGATCCAGGACGGCACCTTCGCCAAGGAGTGGGTGGAGGAGAACGCCAACGGCCGTCCGAACTACAAGGCGCTGCGCCAGGCCGGCCTCGACCACCCCATCGAGAAGGTGGGTGCCGAGCTGCGCGACATGATGCCGTTCGTCACCGCCGGCAAGCAGAAGATCCAGGACGTGTCCGGCGGCTGAGCGGGCTCTCGGGAACGGTGACCGACCACGCTGGTCGTCGGTGCCCGAACCGGTGGGGGAGGACCACGTGACCGATATCGGCCGAACGGCTGAGCCCGACGAGGTGAAGGTACCCGGGCTCGAGCCCACCTTCCGCCACCTCGACGATCCCGACCTCGGATGGCAGCGGGTCAAGTCGATCCGCACCGCCGACGGCTCCACGGCGTCGGTGTGGGAGAAGTGGCTCGCCTTCTCGCCCGATCCGCAGTACCTCTCCCTCTACGCCCGGTGGGACCCGGGGATGGTCGTGCGCCGTCACGGCCACTTCAGCTCCCACGTCGTCTTCGTGATCAGCGGCGATCTGTGGTGCGGCGACCGTCACTGCCCGGCCGGCACCCATATCGAGCTGCCCGTCGGTGCTGCCTTCGGCCCGTTCGTCGCCGGCCCCGAGGGGACCGTGCTGTTCGAGGTGATGATGGGAGACCCCCGCTCGTGGGGCGACGATCCCCAGGCCTTCGCCGACGCACTGGCCGGCGTGGGGGCCCGGGCCCTGCCCGACCCCGACATCGAGCTACCGGAGTGGCTGGCGGACCTGCGCACGAGGTGGGTGGGGGAGGGTGAGGCCCGGCCTCACGGGTGACGATTCCGTAGGGGTGGCGCCGTCCCCGGGGGTGCGGCCCTCAGGCCGGCGTCGGCTTCAGGGCGCTGCCGGTCTGGGGCGGGATCTTCTGGTGCTTCGGAATGACGAACGGCGTCTGCGCGCCGCCCACCTCGAGCAATTCATTAGACGTGCAGGTGCCGTCGGGGACCGGCGAGCTGGTGGAGAGCGGGCCGACCGGAGCCGTCGATTCGTCGGCCGAGGTGACCGGGAGCCGGGGAGCCTTGGTCACCGGGGCACCGATTACCGGAAGCGCTCCGGTGAGGTCACTGGTCACCGATCGCCGCCAGCTCGAGATGTTCGGAGCGCTGACCCCGAACAGGGTCTCCAGGAACCGCAGCTGTGACGTGTGGTCGAGTACGTCGTGACAGACGTAGCCACCAGCGGAGAACGGCGACACCACGATCATGGGGACCCGCACCCCGAATCCCACCGGGCCGGCGACCCCGCTGGCCGAGGCCGGAAGCGGGTTGACGGTCAGGAACTCACCGTCCGTCCCCGCCGGGGGGGCGGGCGGCGGCACGTGGTCGAAGAACCCGTCGTTCTCGTCGTACATGATGAACAGGACCGTCTTCGCCCACACCTCGGGGTTCGACAGCAGCGTGTTCAGTACCTGCTGGGTGTACCACTCGCCGAGGGCGGGTGCCGCCGGTGGGTGCTCGTCGTAGGTGTCCGGCGAGATGATCCACGACACCTGGGGGAGGCTGTTGTTGGTCACGTCGGAGGCGAAGTCGTTCGGCCCGGTGGTGGTGAGGCCGCCTGAGACGTTGGGGCCGTAGTAGTTGAACGCGTTCTGATAGAGCGCGGACGTCGGGTCCGAGACGTACTGATCGAAGTACAACAGCATGTTCTTGCTGATGAACAATCCCGATCCCGGTTGGTAGAAGCTGCCCGAGGGGTTGTAGGCCTTCCAGCTGATGCCGGCGTCCTGGAGGACCTCGGGCATGGTCGTCCACGAGCAGCTGCCCTGCAGGCTGGTCTGGTCCGATCCGGTCACGAGGATGGGACCGCCGGCCACGCCGGCCGGGTCGATGGTGCCGCTGATGGCCATCAGCCGGTTCGGGTGGGTCGGCCCCTGCACCGAGCAGAAGTAGTTGTCGCAGATGGTGAACTTCTTGACCAGGTCGTAGTAGAAGGGAAGGTCGGCCTTCTTGTAGTAGCCCATGGTGTTGATGCCGAGGGCCCCCTCATAGAGAGCCGACGTGTG
>CAZNLF010000278.1:0-3836 GCA_964573595.1 uncultured Acidimicrobiaceae bacterium
ACGCTGCAGGAGGACTTCATCACCATGGCCCGGTCGAAGGGCCTGTCCAACCGGTCGATCATGCTCCGCCACGCCTTCCGCCCGTCGTCCTTCTCCCTGCTGGCCGCGGCCGGGGTGAACATCGGTGCCCTGCTGGCCGGCACGTTCATCGTCGAGTACCTGTTCGCCCTGCCCGGATTGGGGTACTCGTTGGTGTATGCCGTCCAGCAGCGCGACTACCTGGTGGTCCAGGGGATCTCGCTCATCGTGGCCATCGCCTACGTGGTCCTGCAGTTCATCATCGACTTCGTGTTCACCGTGGTAGACCCCAGAGTGACCCGGGAGTGACCCATGCCTGACGACCGCGAACTCTCCGCCACCCGTTCGGGTGGCCGGCTGCTGACCGACCAGGTGCCGGGTCTGGCGGCCATGGACGAACTGGTGGTGTCGCGCCAAAGCGAGACGCTCGACTCCGACGACATCCTGGTGCGCAAGCCCCTCGGGTTCCTCTTCTGGTTCGCCTGCGCATTCGTGGGCCTCGTCGTGGTCCTCGCCTCCATCGCCAACCTGCTGCCCCTCCCCAACCCGGACGTCGGGAACTTCAGCGCCATCAACGCACCACCGGGCATCCACCACCTCCTCGGTACCGACGATCTCGGGCGGGACCTGCTGAGCCGGTTGATCTACGGGGCCCGGGTGTCGCTGGTCGTGGGATTCGTCTCGGTGGTCATCGGGATGTCCATCGGCGGCACCTTGGGACTCATCTCGGGATACCGGGGTGGCCGCCTCGACGTCGCCCTCAACGCCGGTTCCTTCGTGCTGCTGGCGTTCCCGGCCATCGTGGCGGTCATCGCCATCGTCGCCTTCTGGGGGCAGTCGCTGCTCAAGATCACCGTGATCCTCGGCGTGGCGACCATCCCGCTCCTCTACCGGGTGGTTCGGGCCTCGAGCCTGTCCTATGCCAACCGCGACTTCGTCGTCGCCGCCCGGACCATGGGAGCCACGTCGTCGCGGATCGTCTTCCGCGAGATCCTGCCCAACGTGGTGCCGGTCGCCGTCACCTTCGGCCTGATCACCGTGGCCGGCGTGATCGTCATCGAAGGGTCGCTGGCCTTCCTCGGCCTGTCGGTCGCCCTGCCCACGCCCTCGTGGGGGAACCTGATCTCCGAGGGGACCTCCAACGGCAACCTCAGCACCAATCCGTACATCATGTTGTGGCCGGTGCTCGCCATGTTCCTCCTCCTCTTGTCCATCAACCTCATCGGCGATCGCATGCGGCAGCGGTTCGACATCCGCGAGGGACTGTTGTGACCGGCGGGCCGCACTCGCCTATCGCGGGGGGAACCGGGTGATCGGCCGCCGCACCAGCAAGCGGGCCGCCGCGCTCGAGTTCCCCGATGCCGTACCGTCCGAGGGCCCCCTGCTCGTGGTCGACGATCTGCACACCTCGTTCCGCACCGGCCGGGGCACCGTGCGGGCGGTGGACGGGGTGTCGTTCACTGTCGGCCGGGGTCGGACCCTCGGCGTGGTGGGCGAGTCGGGCTCGGGCAAGACCGTGCTGTCCCGTTCGATCATGGGCCTGCTCCCCCCTCGTGACGTGATCAAGAGCGGCACCGTCCATTTCGACGGCCGCGAGCTGACCGCCATGACGCCGGCCGAACTGCGGCAGGTGTGGGGGGCGGAGCTGAGCATGATCTTCCAGGATCCGATGACCGCCCTCAACCCGGTCAAGCGGATCGGCAAGCAGATCACCGAGTCCCTGCGGCTCCATCTCGACATGAGCCGGTCGGAGGCCAACGCCACCGGTGTCGAGCTCCTCCGCTCGGTCGGCATCCCCTCTCCCGAGCAGCGGATCAGGTGGTACCCGTTCCAACTGTCGGGCGGTATGCGTCAGAGGGTCATGATCGCCATCGCCCTGGCCTGCGCTCCCCGGCTCGTCATGGCCGACGAGCCCACGACCGGCCTGGACGTGACCGTGCAGGCCCAGATCCTCGACCTCCTGGGTGAACTGCAGCGGGAGCGCCACATGGCGGTGATCCTGGTCACCCACGATCTCGGGGTGGTGGCCAACCGCGCCGACGACATCGTGGTCATGTACGCCGGCCGCGTCGTCGAGCAGGCCCCGACCAAGACCCTGTTCCAGCAGACCCGCATGCCATACACCCGTGCCCTCATGGACTCGATCCCCCGGCTCTCGGATCCGAGCGGGGTCCGCCTGCATGCCATCGCCGGCAGGCCGCCGGACCTCATCCACCCGCCGGAGGGGTGTCGGTTCGCCCCGCGGTGCCCCTACGTGCAGGACAAGTGCCGGCAGATCGAACCGCCGCTCCGCACCGCCGGCTCGCCGGACCACCTCTTCGCCTGCTGGTTCCCGCTGGTGAACGGCGTCTCCACGGCACCGTCGGTCCGGAGCACCGCCGATGGGGCGGTGATTGCTGGCGCCACCGGCCCGGTGGAGACCCCTGGCCCGGAGACGACCCCTGGCCAAATGGCGATCCCCGGCACGGCTGTGCCCCGGGTGCCCCCGGCTCCCCCGGGTCATCCGGGCGAGACACCGATCGACCCCGATGCGGAGGTCGGCACCCCATGACCGAACTCGCGAACGACGCCACACCCGCGCCGGCGGACGAGCACGGTGTGGTCCTCACCGTCGACAACCTGGTGGTGGAGTTCAAGTCGGGCCGACAGACCGTCCATGCCGTCTCGGGCGTCTCCTTCGCGGTCCGGACCGGCGAGACGCTCGGGCTGGTCGGCGAATCCGGCTGTGGCAAGTCGACGACCGGGCGGGCACTGGTCCAGGTCCAACCACCGACCTCGGGCACAGTGACCTACAGGGGCCAGGACCTGAACCGCCTCTCCGGTCGCCAACTGCGGCGGGTCAGGACGAAGATCCAGATGATCTTCCAGGACCCGATCTCATCGCTCAACCCCCGTCGGCGGGTCAAGGACATCGTCGCCGAGCCGCTGGTCATTTGGAAGCGGGGCACGAAATCCGAGCGACGTGAGAAGGTCCGCGAGATGCTCGAGGCGGTGGGGATCGACCCCGACTCCGCTGGCGACCGGCGGCCGGGTGAGTTCTCCGGTGGCCAATGCCAGCGGATCAGCATCGCCCGGGCGCTCATCTCCGATCCCGACCTGCTGATCTGTGACGAGCCCGTCTCCGCGCTCGACGTCTCCGTCCAGGCGCAGATCCTCAACCTCCTCGCTGACCTCAAGGCGCGATTCGCACTGACCATGGTGTTCATCGCCCACGACCTCGCGGTGGTCAAGAACGTCAGCGACCGGGTGGCGGTCATGTACCTGGGCAAGCTGGTCGAGATCGCCGGATCGGACGACCTCTACCGGGCCGCCGCCCATCCCTACACCGAGGCACTCCTCGCCTCGATACCCGAACCGGATCCCGAGCACCACTCCGACCACAAGGGTCTGTCCGGCGAGCTCCCCTCACCGCTCAATCCCCCGTCGGGCTGCCGGTTCCGTACCCGGTGTCCCTATGCGCAGGACCGGTGCGCCGAGGAGGAGCCCCTGCTCCGCTCGGTCGGTCCTGGCCACGAAGTGGCCTGTCACTTCCCGTTGGTCCCGGCGAACGACGAGGCGTCGGCTGGGGTCACGGGCGGCGAAACGTCGACGGACGGCAGCCGCGCCTGAGCCCGGGGCAGCGGAGCCACATGGGCAGCGAACGTCATGTGGGGCCGCATGAGCTGTCGGGCCGCGCCGGCCGCGTCGCACTGTCGGCCCGCAACGGTTCCCGTCACCCTGTGCGGCCGCACCGGCCGCAGTCCCGTGACTGGCAGGTCAGGCCGGTTCGGCCGCTCCGGCCTGGGGATCGGACTCGGGGACGGGTGCCGGTTGACTCG
>CAZNLF010000279.1:0-3835 GCA_964573595.1 uncultured Acidimicrobiaceae bacterium
TACTGCGCAGGCCGCGCCGGCGACGGCGGCGGCCATGGCCATGCGATGGTCGCCGAGGGCGTCGATCCGTGCCGGACGAAGCGGGCTGCCGGTCCCCTCCACCACCAACTCGTCCCCGTCCACCGTCGCCCGGCCACCGAAGGCACGGACCAGGTCCGCGGTCCCGGCCAGACGGTCGGACTCCTTCACCCGCAGCTCCCCGACGTCCCGGAACCGGGTGGTGCCCAATGCCGTGGCCGCCGCCACCGCCAGGATCGGGACCTCGTCGAGCGAGGGGATCTCCGAGGCCTCGACGTCGGTCCCGTGCAGGGCGCAGGTGTAGCCGGTCACCGATCCGGTCCCGTCGTCGTGCTCGTCGACCTCGATGGACGCTCCCATCCGGCGCAGCACCCCGACGAACCCGAGTCGCTCGGGGCTGAGGGCGATCCCCTCCACCGTGACCAGGCTGCCGGGGATGATCGTCGCCGCCACCGTCCAGAAGGCGGCCTGGGAGGGGTCGCCGGGGACCGTGTAGGCCCCGCAGGCCAGGTCGCTCCGGCGGACACGGATGACCTTGGCACCGCCGTCCCATTCGACGTCGATCTCCGCCCCGGCGGCGGCCAGCATGTCTTCGGTATGGGGGCGGGTCGCCACCGGCTCGTGCACCACGGTCTCGCCCCCGGCGGCGAGCCCGGCCAGCAGGATCGCCGACTTCACCTGGGCGCTGGCCATCGGGGGGGTGTACTCGATGCCGTGCAGGTCCCCGCCGCCGATGGTGACGGGCGGTAGGCACCGCTCGCCCTGGCCGCCGACGGTGGCACCCATGAGGCGAAGGGGTTCGGCCACCCGGTCCATGGGACGGCCCCGCAACGAGTCGTCGCCGGTCAGGACGGTCGTCCCCGCCAGGGTGGCGACGACCCCGGCCAGCAGACGCATACCGGTTCCGGAATTGCCGAGGTCGATCGGCCCGTCCGGCGCGTGGAGGCCGGACCGGCCCCCCCGGACGGTCACGGTGCCCCCGACGGAGGTGACACCGGCCCCGAGCGCCTCGATGGCTTGCAGGGTGCGGGCCACGTCGTCGCCGGTGGACAGCCCGGTGATGGTGGACTCCCCCTCGGCCAGCGCCGCCAACAGAATGGCGCGGTGCGAGATCGACTTGTCCCCGGGAACGACCACGTTGCCGTTCAGCGGTGATCCGCCGCTGAACGAACGGGCGGTCCCGCCGTCGCCCGGTCCGCCGTCGCCCGAGGGCGCAGGGGGGGTGTCGCTCACCGACTCTCCCCCACCGGGGTGCTGCTCGCCCGATATCCCCGCCCGGACAGGGTGGCCAACAGGGTGGGTGCCGACAGCTGGTCCACCACCACGAGGAAGACGCCCCGGTTGCCCTGGACCGAGTGGGCGATCTCCAGGTCGACGATGTTGATGCCGAGTTCGGTCACCAGTACGGCGATCTCGGCGAAGACCCCCTTGCGGTCGGGCACGGGGATGCGCACCTCGACGAGCTCCTCGGGGACCGGTGCCTGTTCGCTGAGGACGCGTCGTGCGGCGGACGCCCGTTCGAGGACCTCGAGCAGCGAGTCGTGGTCGTGCTCGGCCACCAGGCGTCGCATGTCGACCAGGGCTTCGATCAACAGGTCGAGCGTCCGGACGATGGCGTCGGCGTTGTCGTCGCAGATGTCCGGCCAGATGGATGGCTGGCCGGCGGCGATCCGCGTCATGTCCCGGAACCCACCGGCGGCCAGCTGCAGGAGGGCGGCATGGTCCTGGCCGACCCCGGCCGCCAGGTCCATGAGGGTGGCGGCGGTCAGGTGGGGCACGTGGGAGACCACGGCGACCAGCGAGTCGTGCTGGTCCGGATCGAGGGCGACGACGTTGGCGCCCAGGTCGGCGAGGACGTTTCGCACCTGGGCGTAGGCGTCCGGGTCGGTGACCGCCGTCGGGGTCAGCACCCAGGTGGCACCCACGAAGAGGTCGCCCGAGGCGCCCTCGATCCCCACCTGCTCCGAGCCGGCCATGGGGTGGCCCCCGACGAAGCGGGGATGGTCGACGGTGGCCACGAGCGTTCCTTTGACGCTTCCGACGTCGGTGATGATCACCTCGGGGTTCCACCGGTCGGACCGGAGGATCGATTGGATGACCTCGGCGGCCTCGTGGACCGGTGTCGCTACCACCACCAGGTCGGCCCCGTAATCGACGCCCTCGTCGTCGAGGGCGCCCAGCTCGACGGCCCGGTCGGCCACGCCGGTCGCCGCGTCCACTCCGCTCACGTGCCAGCCCCGTCCGCGGAGCCCGGACCCGACGGAGCCCCCGATGAGCCCGGTGCCGAAGACCATGGCTCGTTGCGGGGTCACCGACCGGCCGCCGATCCGGCCCCGTGCCGCGGCCCGGTCGGTGACCCCGGGATCAGTCGGGAAGGTCGTCACGGAGTCCCTGGGCGCCCTCGAGGTAGACGTGATGGACGTCGTCGCGGGAGCGCTCGGTGGTGACGTGGAGCATGACCCGAATGCAGCGCTCGACCGCTCCGTCGATGGCGAGCTCGCGGGCACAGATCAGCGGGACGGCCCCCAACCCCATCGACCGGGCGGCGGTGGCCGGAAAGGTGGAGACGATGTCCTCCGTGGCAGTGAAGAGGATGGAGATGAGGTCGTCCTCGACGAGGCCGTTCCGGTCCAGGATCTGGCGCAACAGGGCGACCACCCGCTCGGTGATGGCCTCGGGGGTGTCCTCGTCGACGGTGGTGGCGCCGCGGACGGCTCTCACGGTGGGTGGCATCAGCCAGGCATGTTACTCAGCGGTGTCTGCCGGGGCTCCGTCGGGTCCCCCCGTCGGGTCCCCCCCGGCCGCATCGACGGCATCGACGGCGGCTGCCGCGGCCGAGAGGCTGCGCACCTCGTCGAACGTCAGCGTGCGGTAGGACCCGGGCCCGAGCGACGGGTCGGTCAGTGGGCCGATGCGGGTCCGTACCAGGCGGCGCACCGGATGGCCGACGGCGTCGCACATGCGACGGACCTGGCGGTTCCTCCCCTCGTGGATCACGATGCGCAGCAGGTCGGGGGCGACCACGGCGACTCGCGCCGGCGCGGTGGGACCGTCCTCGAGCTCGACGCCCTGGCGGAGGCGCCGGACCTCGCCCGAGGTGGGCTCACCCTCCACGTGGACCAGGTACTCCTTCGGGACGCCGAAGGAGGGATGGGTCAGGCGGTGGGTCAGCTCGCCGTCGTTGGTGAGGACGAGGAGGCCCTCGGAGTCCATGTCCAGCCGCCCCACCGGGTACACCCGGGGCTCGTCCGGCACGAGGGAGACCACCGTGGGGCGCCCGTGGGTGTCCTCGGCGGTGCTCACCACCCCGGCAGGCTTGTTCAACAGGTAGTGGACGAGGTCGGGCCGGATGGGCAGGGGCACGCCGTCGAGCTCGACCAGGTCGACGGCCGGGTCGACCCGCCGACCGAGGACGGGGACCGAGCCGTTGACGGTGACCCGCCCGTCGACGATCAGCTCCTCGCACACCCGCCGTGAGCCCACCCCGACGCGGGCCAGGACCTTTTGGAGCCGGTCCCCTCCCGGCAGGGGCGTGGCGGTCGGATCGGACCGGCCGGTGACCTCAGCCATCCCCGACCGGGCGCAACTGGTCCTCGAGCTCGTCGAGGGCCTCGGGCCCGGGCAGCAGGTCCTCGACCGGCGGCAGCTGATCGAGCCGGTCGAGTCCGAGCCGTTCCAAGAACGCGTCGGTCGTGGCGTAGAGCACGGCCTGGCCCGGGCCGTCGGCCCGCCCGACGCCGGCGATGTAGCCCCGGTGCTCGAGCAGGCGGACCACGCCGTCCACGTTGACGCCACGGAGCGCGGCGATCTGGGCCCG
>CAZNLF010000280.1:0-3795 GCA_964573595.1 uncultured Acidimicrobiaceae bacterium
CACCGGAACGGGGTGCTCGGCCTGGACCGTTGGTCGGGAAGGACGAACCCTCCGGGTTGCGGCTGACTGGTATCCAGATCCATCCACCTGGCAACGATTCCGACGGGATCGAGCGTCGTCGGAGTTCGGCGCTCTTCTCGCTGGTCGGCCGACACGATGTGGCCGCGATGCTTAGGATCCACCTGTGACATCCGCGGCTGTCGAACTGAGCGCGCATCAGCACAGAGCTGGGAAGACAGGTACTTCGACCTGGTTCTACCCAGTCTTGCTGTTGACCGTCGCCGTCGGCCTCGCAGTTCGGATCGCATTCGTGACGGCCGTCTCGTTTCCCAGAATCGCCAACGACGCGGTGTTCTTCCGAATGACGGCGACCGACCTCGCCGACGGCAAGGGATACGTGGCGTCGTTCGTCACCCATCCAGACAAACTCGTGCCGACAGCCGCGCACCCGCCCCTGTTTCCAGCACTGCTGTCGGTGTTCGATCTTCTGGGAATACAGTCGATCACCGCGCAGCGTGTCGGACTGGCCGTCGTGTGCTGCGTCGCAGTCCTCGTCGTGGGGTTGGTGGGACGCAAGGTGGCAGGCCCGATGGTCGGTATCGTTGCCGCCGCCATCGCGGCACTCGATCCCATCTGGCTTCAATACATTGGGACGCTCTTGAGCGAGAGCATCTACCTCATCGTGGTTCCACTCATGCTCCTCTTGGCTCTCCGATGTCTGAAGATCCGAACATCTGGAGATTCGGCCTTCTCGGCATCACCATCGCCGGTGCCGTCCTCGTACGAAGTGAAGCCATCGATTTCGTGGTCCTACTCGGCGTGCCGCTTCTCCTGTTCGCTGCCGTACCTTGGAGCCGGCGATGCATACTCGGCATCGCGCTCCTGGCCGGTCTCCTCGTGATCGTGGGCCCATGGCTCATCCGAAACGAGGTGCAGGTCGGAGGGGCCGTGCTGTCGGACCAACCCGGTCTCACGCTGGCCGGCTCCTACTGCACCAACACCTTCGACCCCAGCGACATCACGTATGGCAGCTTCAACGGCGACTGTGCGGACGGCACAGCGGCGGTGTTCATACGGTGGGAGAAGCCGCCAGACCATGCGACAGCGTGGACCGAGCTCTCCTTGGACCGCGCGCTCACCAGCTCCTCAGAGCACTTTGCCCGCACCCATCTCAGCGAGATGCCGCGCGTCATTCTGGCCAGGGAAGCCTCGACCTGGGGACTGGGCAATCACCAGTTTCAGTTGGATCTGGCCGTCTACCAGGGGCGGAACAGAACCTATGAACAGCTCGGCTGGATCCTCACCTGGGTCCTCGTGCCCATCGCCATCACCGGTTGCGTCGTCCTAGGCCTCCGTTCGCGTCGCCGCCTGGTGATCATGCTGGTGCCAATCGTCGTCGTCATCGTCAACGTCGCGCTCACCTACGGGAGTCCACGGCTCCGAGTTGCCGCCGAGCCCTCACTGGCCGTTCTGGCGTCGGTCGGTGTTGTGGCGATCGCGAGGAGGATCAAGGCGGTCGCTTTCGCACGATCATCCGGAGAATCGCCCACCCCCGGTGCAACATGAGCGGTTCCCGCCCGACGGCCGACCTCGATCGGTCCAGTCCGGTCGTCGGGGACGGTCCCACCCGTCACCGGGTGGAGCGCGGCGGATTGTGACCGGGGGCACTGCGATGGACCCGATCTCTGATTCCCCGTTGGACTTCTCCGAGGCGATTCGGACGACCAAGGCCGAGTTGCGGGATCAGATCGGGGACACCAATGCCGCGTTGCGCCAGGTGGAGGAGCTCCTCCGGTTCGAGGTCGACGATGTGGTGGGCTCCAGTGCTCTCGGCAGGCCGGTCTGGCCCGTCGTCCAGTTCGACGAGATCGCCACCCACAGCGTCCCTGTCGGCTCGGTCGAATCGATCCGCAGGCGCGGGTGCGCGATCGTCAAGGGGACCTTCGAGCGTGACCGAGCCGAAGCATGGGATGCGGCGCTGGCTTCGTACATCGAGCAGAACGGATTCTTCGCCCAGTACCGCTACATCGATGACCGGATCTTCGGGGGACTGGACCAGGGAAAGCCGTCCATCTTCCCGATCTACTGGTCGAAGCCCCAGATGGAGGCTCGCCAGGACCTCCGGATGGTCGCCGTCCGCCAGTTCCTCAACGGGTTCTGGAAGAACGAGTCGGAGGGACGGGTGTGGTTCGACCCTGACCTGGACACCGCCTATCCAGACCGGATCCGGCGTCGGGAGCCGGGGACGAGCTCCGAGGGCCTCTCACCGCACACCGACTCGGGATCCGTAGAGCGCTGGCTCCTGCCCGCCTATCAGCAGGTCTTTCGCCACGTATTCTCCGACCATCCGACCACCTATGACCCATGGGACGGCGCCTTCAGGACCGAGGTCGACGAATACCCCTCGACCGTGATGTGCTCTGCGTTCCGGACGTTTCAAGGGTGGACCGCCCTCTCGGACATGGCCGCCTCTGAGGGCGTCCTGCAGGCCATCCCGATCCCATCGGCCATGGCCTACGTTCTCCTCCGAGCGCTCCAGGACGACGTGGCGGACGACGATCTCTGTGGTGCGGCCAACGGACAGGCGCTTGCGGTGAGCGAGCGTTGGCACCCCCTGGTGATGCCGGCCCTCACCCCGATCCCGGATGTCGAACCGGGCGACACGGTCTGGTGGCACGGGGATCTGATCCACTCCGTCGGACCGGTGGTGGATCAGAAGGGATGGGGGAATGTCATGTACATTCCGGCGAGTCCCCTCTGCCCGAAGAACTTGGCCTATGCGAGATCGTGTGCCGACGCCTTCCGGGGCGGAGCGAGCCCGACCGACTTCGCCGCCGAGGACTACGAGGTCGATTGGACAGGACGGGCCACGATCGAGGATCTGAGCGAGGTCGGCCGGAGGCAGTTTGCCCTCGGATAGGACGCCAGAAGCGTCGTCGGTGGTCGCTGCCACGGCGAAGGCTCTCCTCTTCGACTTGGACGGGACCCTGGTCGACACCACCGTGGCCGTCGAGTCGGCATGGCGATGGGCGGCGGAACAACTGGACGTGCCGTTCAGCAGGCTCGAGCCCTACATCCACGGAATCCCCGCTGATCAGGCCTTGGCCCGGGCCGTTCCGGAGCTCAGCGAGCGCACCAGGGTGAACCTCAGCATCGAGGTGCTCGCGCGCCAGGCTGACCCGGGATTGCCCGTCTCCGCGATGCCCGGTGCATTGGATCTCCTCGCAGCGATCCCGCATCGCGCCTGGGCCATCGTCACCAGTGGAGACGAATTTCTGGCGAGGTCGAGCATCGACAAGGCCGGGCTTCCCGCACCGTCGGTTCTGATCACTGCCGACGACATCAATGATGGCAAGCCCCACCCTGATCCCTTCATGCAGGCGATCCGCCGGCTCGGCGTGTCGGCTGACGACTGCATCGCAGTCGAGGACTCTCCGGCGGGCATCAGTTCGGCCGTGTCCGCGGGGGTCAGGGTGCTCGCGGTGGGCGCGACGTTTCCTCACGACCTGCTGCTCGATGCGACCTGGTTGATCCCGAAGCTGTCCCATTTGTCGGCTTCGACCGACATCGACCGGATCACGCTCCGCATGGGCGCGGCCCGATCCGGCTCGATTCGAGGTTCCGATCCAGCGCCGGGGTGCGGAACGGCGGGTTGACGAAGCCGGTTCTAGGTCCGGGTGGGGGTGGGTCGGCCACAGTCACCGTGACACCCGCGCTCTGGCTACGGTTCCCGACGGCATCGGTCGCGACGCTCTCGACGGTGTAGGAGCCGGCGAGGACCGTCGTGGCATTCCA
>CAZNLF010000281.1:0-3791 GCA_964573595.1 uncultured Acidimicrobiaceae bacterium
GTGGCGTAGGTGGAGAACTTGAAGCCCTTGCGCCAGTCGAACTTCTCGACGGCGTGCATGAGGCCGAGGTTCCCCTCCTGGATGAGATCGAGCAGCGGCAGTCCGGATGCCTGGTACTTCTTCGCGATCGACACGACCAGACGGAGGTTGGACTGCACGAAGGTCTGCTGGGCCCCCTCGCCCTGCAGGGTGGTCCGGCGCAGCTCCCGCTTCTTCGCCGGGGAGAGTCCCTTCGGTGCCGCCGCCAGCTGGGCGTCCGCCTCCCGGCCGGCCTCGATGGCCTGGGCCAGGCGGACCTCGTCGTCCTTGGTCAGCAACGGGTACTGGCCGATATCGGTCAGATACAACCGAACCAGATCTTCGTCGTCTCGTTCGAGGCGCTCCTTAGCCAACTTCACCAGGTCCTTCGTTCTCCCCACCGTGGGCGGGGGATGGCCGACCTGGAGTGAGCACCACGCCTACGTGGGGAACTCGCAGATTCAGGTCTGGCGTTTTCGGGCGCAACGATTGCTGCTCTCGAAGTTTACCGGACGCGTCAAGCCCTCCAGACGGAAATGTCGGTCGGCGCCGGCTGAGCGACCCTCCCGCCCCGGGCGGCCGTCAGTCGTCGGGTACCGCCGGCGGGGGCGACACCAGGCCGGACCGGGCGCCGGCGCCGACCACCAGCACTTCGAGCCGCTGGGCGAATTCGTAGACGGCGACGACGTCGTGGGGCCTCGTGACCAGGCGTTGCACCATGCGCTCCCCGGCCTGCCAGTCCTCGATCTCGTCATTGAGCACGAGCCGCAGCGCCCGGGCCACCGGCCCGTCGGTGACCGTGGTCGCCACCCTCAGGTGCTGGTGGTAGCTGGTCACCAGACGGGGGAGGACGATCCGGTAGAGGGCGGCAAGACGGGGGAGGACCCCCGGCCGCTCCGGAACCTCCGCGGCAGGTGGCCACGACGAACCGGGGACGTCGGTCACCAGATTGGTGCCCGACAGCGCGGCGAACAGCGTCGCGCTGGGGGCGGACGGCACGGTGAGGCCGTCGGGGTCGGCACCGGTCAGGACCGGCAGCCGCTCGGACCACAGCTCGGCGTGCCAGGCGTGGCGCATGCTCTGGGCGTCGAGGTGGAGCTGCACCGCCGCCACCGGGGTGTCGGTGACCCACCCACCGAGGAGCCCGTACAGCGCGTTCTCGATCCACCGGTACTCCCCCACCAGGGCCGCGGTCTCCCCCAGGCGCAGGGGCAGTCCCTCGCGGTTGCCGTCCCGGTTGCCGACCGGCGCGGCGGGGCTCGACGGTGCTGCCTGGCCCGGAGCCGGTGCCTGGCCGGGTGCCGGCAGTGGCTCAGACAACGGCCGGCGTCTCCCCGGCCGGTCCACCCGCACCGTCCGATGGGGCCGGCGCCCCGCCGGTCGGGCGGTAGTGGTTCGTGATGGGCATGCGTCGATCCTTGCCGAAGGCCTTCCGCGAGATACGGACCCCCGGCGGCATCTGCCTGCGCTTGTACTCGGCCCGGTCCACCAGCGCCACCACCCGTCCGACCGCCTCGGGGTCGAAGCCCTCGACCACCAGGTCGTCGGGGGACCGGTCACCCTCCACGTACCCGGCCACCACCGGGTCGAGTACGGCGTACGGGGGCAGCGACTCGTCGTCCCGCTGGTCGGGCCGCAGCTCGGCGGACGGGGCCTTGGTCAGCACCGGGTCGGGGATGAGGTCGGACCCGGCTCGCCGGTTCCGGTACCGGCACAGTTCGTAGACGAGGACCTTGGGCACGTCCTTGATCACGGCGAACCCGCCGGCGGAGTCGCCGTAGAGCGTCGAGTAGCCCGTCGCCATCTCGCTCTTGTTGCCGGTCGTCAGCACGATCCACCCGTTGGCGTTGGACAGGGCCATGAGCAGCACGCCCCGGATGCGCGACTGGAGGTTCTCGTCGGTGAGGCCCACCGGCTCGCCGTCCAACAGCGGGGCGAGCGTCGACGCCAGGGCGTCGTGTGCGGGCTCGATGGGCAGTGTGGCGATGTCGATGCCCAGATGGGCGGCGAGGGTGACCGCGTCGGCGACCGAGCCTCCGCTCGAGTAGCGGGACGGCATGGTCACCCCGTGGACATGGTCCGGCCCCAGTGCGTCGACGGCCACCGCCGCCACCAGCGACGAGTCGATGCCGCCGGACAGCCCGATCACCGCGTCGGTGAAGCCGTTCTTGGCCACGTAGTCGCGGGTGCCGAGCACCAGCGCCTCGTAGACCTCGGCATCGGACGGGAGCGGGGCCGCCCGGGGGGTCACCGCCGACGGGCCGGCGGGCCGGCGCGAGGTCCTCGTGATCACGACCGGATCCGGCACGGACCCGACCGTCGCCCGGCCACCGGCCTCGACGTCGGCTTCGACATCGACATCGACATCGACATCGATGTCGACGATCATCACCTCCTCGATGAATTGGCCGGCCGCCGCCACGAGCGCGCCGTCAGCCCCGACGACCAGCGAGGCACCGTCGAAGACCAGCTCGTCCTGGCCGCCCACCTGGTTGACGTAGACGACGGCACAGCCCGTCTCCCGCACCCGGTCGCCCAGCACGGCCAGCCGCTCCTCGCGTCGCCCCTGGGAGTAGGGCGAGGCGTTGAGGTTGACGAGGAGCCGGGCACCGGCCCGGACCTGGTCGACCATCGGCCCCCCGGCGAACCACATGTCCTCGCAGATGGTCACGCCCAGCGGCACCCCGGCCACCACGTAGGGGACCAACGGGCCCTGTCCGGGGGTGAACCACCGCTGCTCGTCGAACACCCCGTAGTTCGGCAGCAGCCGTTTGTCGTAGGTTCCGACGACCCGTCCCTCGCAGCACACCGCTGCGGCATTCACCAGGCGGCCGACCGGGTCGGTGTCGACGTAGCCGATCACCGCGGCACAGGATCCGGTCGCCGCGGCGACCCGGGCGAAGGCCCGTTGGTTGTCGGCGACGAACGCCGGCCTGCTGAGCAGGTCCTCGGGGGGATAGCCGGTGACGGTGAGCTCGGGGAAGACCGCCAGGTCGGCGCCCTCGGCGTCCGCCTCGGCCAGGGCGGCGAGGATCCGGTCCGCATTGCCGAAGAGATCGCCCACCACGGTGTTGATCTGGCAGACGGCCACGCGCACTCGAGCCATGTCCCCAGCCTACCGGGGCCGCCGCCTGGACTTTTCCGGGGACCGGCGCCACCCGGACACACCGGACCGACCGGGCGCCGCCGGCCGGGCGCTCCTGTTCATCCTCCGTTTACAGTTGGGAAACGAACGGGAAATGGCCCGCTGCGATAGTGACGTGTCCCTAGGAATCGTAGATTTCCACCGGCATGGGCCTGGTCCGCCCCGGGGGGACCCCGCAGATCGCTTGCGGGCAACACGGGCAGAGGTCACGGGAGTACCCGAGGCTGTTGAGCCGACGAGCAACAAAGGAGCATGTGTGCCTTATCAAGCTGAATACATCTGGATCGACGGGACAGAGCCCTCCCCGCTCCTCCGGAGCAAGACGAAGGTCATCCCCGACGGCGAGGAGCCGGGCATCTGGGGCTTCGACGGTTCGAGCACCAACCAGGCCCTCGGCCACGACTCCGACTGCGTGCTCCGACCCGTGTTCATCGTGCCGGACCCCTTGCGCGGACCCGCCGACCGGCTGGTGATGTGTGAGGTGGAGCTCACCGACTTCTCCCCCCATCCGACCAATACGCGGGCCAAGCTCCGTGAGGTGGTGGAGAAGTACGGCGACCAGGAACCGATGTTCGGCATCGAGCAGGAGTACACCTTCTTCAAGGACGGGCGTCCGCTGGGCTGGCCG
>CAZNLF010000282.1:0-3788 GCA_964573595.1 uncultured Acidimicrobiaceae bacterium
TAGCACTCGATGCACTTGCGGAACTCCTGGCTCCGCTCCACGTCGATCTGCTGCATCCGGTAGCCGCCCGCCTCCTCCTCGTCCTCGGTCTTGGGCCGGGGGTTGAAGGGGGGGATCCGCTTGGCGACCTCGTAGTTGTAGGAGACGTCGGTGACCAGGTCGCGCAGGATCGGGAACGTGCGCATCGGCGCGACGGTGACCGTCTCGCCCGGCGGGAGCGTGTCCATTCGGGTCATGCACATGAGGGCCGGACGTCCGTTGATCTCTGCGGAGCACGATCCGCACTTGCCCGCCTTGCAGTTCCACCGGCATGCCAGGTCGGGGGCCTTCGTGGCCTGCACCCGGTGGATGACGTCGAGGACCACCTCGCCCTCCTGCGCGGGCATCACGTACTCGGCGAACTCCCCACCCGTGTCGTCCCCACGCCACAGCCGCATGGTGACCTGCTCACCCGAGCCATTGTCGTTGAGCTCCTCGGACATCAGGTTTCCTCCTCGAACAGTTCCTTGAGATCGTCCGGCAACACCGGGATCGGTTCGGGGTCCACGGTGATCGACCGGATCGACGGGGTCCCGCCGACGCCGTCGGCGTCCGGGTCGCCGGGGATCCGCTGGACGAAGTTGACCAGGCCCATCTCCGCCACCGGCTTCGGGTAGTCGTCACGGGTGTGCCCGCCCCGGCTCTCCTTGCGGTTGAGGGCACCCTGGGCGGTGAGCCTCGAGACGGTGAGCATCGACGGCAGGTCGGTGGTCAGGTTCCATCCGGGGTTGTAGCGCGGACCGCCGCTGACCGACACCCGTGTGGCCCGCTCCTCCAACTTGTCCAGCTTCTCCACGGCCTCCTCGAGCTCGGATCCCGTCCGGATGATGCCAACGAGGCTCTGCATGGTCGCCTGGAGCTCGTGGTGGATCTCATAGGGGTTCTCGCCGGACTCGACCTCGAACGGTGCCACCGCTGCGTCGATGGCCGCCGCCACCTGACCCTCGTCCACGGTGACCGATCCGGTCCGCTCGGAGGCGAACTCCGACGCCCCGATGCCAGCCCTGCGGCCGAACACCAACAGGTCGGAGAGCGAGTTGCCGCCCAACCGATTGGCCCCATGCATCCCTCCGGCCACCTCGCCCGCGGCGAACAGGCCCGGCACCGTCGTAGCCGCCGAGTCGGCATCGACCCGCACGCCGCCCATGATGTAGTGGCAGGTGGGTCCCACCTCCATGGGCTCCGCGGTGATGTCCACGCCGGCCAGCTCCTTGAACTGGTGGTACATCGACGGGAGCCGGCGCCGGATGTCCTCGGCGGTCCGCCGCGTGGCGATGTCGAGGAACACGCCGCCGTGCGGGCTGCCCCGGCCGGCCTTCACCTCGCTGTTGATGGAGCGGGCCACCTCGTCACGCGGCAGCAGCTCCGGAGGTCGCCGACCGGCGGTGTGGTCGTCGTACCACTTGTCGCCCTCCTCCTCGGTGTCGGCCGTCTCGGCCGCGAACATCGGTGGGATGTAGTCGAACATGAAACGCTTGCCGTCCGAATTGCGGAGGACGCCCCCGTCGCCGCGGACGCCCTCGGTGACGAGGATCCCCCGGACCGACAGCGGCCAGACCATCCCTGTCGGATGGAACTGGATGCACTCCATGTCGATGACGTCGGCACCCGCCCACAGCGACATGGCGTGCCCGTCGCCCGTCGACTCCCACGAGTTCGAGGTGTACATCCAGCTCTTGCCCACACCACCGGTGGCGATGACCACCGCTTTGGCGGTGAACACGACGAACTCGCCGGTCGGGCGCCAGTAGCCGACCACGCCGGACACGGCGCCGTCGGCGTCGGCGAGGAGGCGCAGCACCTTCACCTCCATGAACACCTCGATGCCGTCGGCCACCGCCTTCTGCTGCAGGGTCCGGATCAACTCGAGCCCCGTCCGGTCGCCGACGTGGGCCAGCCGGGCGTAGCGGTGGCCACCGAAGTCGCGCTGGAGAATGAGCCCGTCGTCGGTCCGGTCGAACAACGCTCCCCAGTCCTCGAGCTCCCGCACCCGGTCGGGTGACTCCTGGGCGTGCAACTGGGCCATCCGCCAGTTGTTGAGCATCTTGCCGCCGCGCATGGTGTCGCGGAAGTGGACCTTCCAGTTGTCCTCGGAATAGACGTTCCCGAGGGCGGCGGCGACGCCGCCCTCGGCCATCACCGTGTGGGCCTTGCCCAGCAGCGACTTGCACACCAGCGCGGTCCGGAGTCCCTGGGACCGGGCCTCGATGGCCGCCCGCAGCCCGGCCCCACCGGCACCGACGATGATGACGTCGAAGTCGTGGGTCTCGTAGTCAGTCATCGGTCCGACACCCCTTAGAAGTGGAAGCCGTAGTCGTGGATGGTCCCGCTGGCCACCAGGCGCACGTAGACGTCGGTGAAGGCGACGAACACCAGGCTCATCCAGGCGAACAGCATGTGGCGGGCGTTGAGCGGGGTGAGGGTCTTCCAGATCCGGTGGCGGACCGGTGATGTGGAGAACTGCTTGACCCCGCCACCGCACAGGTGCCGGCAGGCGTGGCAGCTGAGCGAGTAGAGCCACAGCAGGACGGCGTTGATCAGCAGCACGGCCGTCCCGACACTGAAGCCGATGCCCAGGCCCGGTTGGCGGAACGCCAAGATCGCGTCGGCGGTCAGGATCACATTGAAGACGAGGCCGAAGTAGAAGAAGTAGCGGTGCACGTTCTGGAACAGCAGCGGGAAGCGCGTCTCACCGCTGTAGGAGCCGTGCCCGTCCGAGACGGCGCACGCCGGCGGGGCGAGCCAGAACGACCGGTAGTAGGCCTTCCGGTAGTAGTAGCAGGTCAGGCGGAATCCCAACGGGAAGATGAGGATCAAGAGCGCGGGGGAGATGGTCCACCAGGTGATGACCGTTCCCGGGTGGCTGCCGGGCACGCAGCTTCCGGTGAGGCAGGGGGAGTAGAACGGCGAGATCAGGTTGCGGTGCATGGCCGGGCCGACGAAGTAGTTCTTGTTGACGAAGGCCGCCCAGCTGGCGTACCCGACGAAGGCCGTGAGCACGGTCACCGTGACGACCGGCTGGATCCACCACCTGTCCTTGCGCAGCGTCGGGACCGAGGGACCGCCTCGTGCGCCTCCCAGAACGACCGGCGTGACAGTGGCGTCCTCCAACGTGGTCAAGTGTTCTCTCCCTGATCTGGCCTGGTTGGGCCGCCGGAGCGCCGGCGCCGTCGCCATCCTGCCGCGCCCGTCCAGGCGCCCGGGTGGCTGACAGTCCCTCATCATTCCATCCCTGCGACCTGGGTGCGAAACAGGGCCCACCCGGAGCCGGCCGCGGTCAGGAGTGCCGCCGCCACGGTGGCATCCGGCCCGGCGCCTGCCGGCGAGGTCCCGGCCGACGCATCACGGCCCGGGCGTCCCGCGTAGGCTCCGAGCATGAGCCCGCGGCAGCCCTCCGACCAGCCCGATACGACGCATGCGACCCTCGACCTCTCGGTCCGGTCGACACCACCGCCCGATATCACCACCCTCGGCCGCCTTCGTGAGGCGGGGTGGAGGTCGATCCCCGTCGCCGAGGAGATCCGGCGCAACGCGTCGGTCCGGATCGCCGAGGGTGATCCGCTGGTCACCGGCGTGCTCGGCTTCGAGGACACCGTGCTCCCCCAGCTGGAGAACGCCGTCCTGGCCGGGCACGACGTGATCCTGCTCGGCGAGCGCGGCCAGGCCAAGACGAGGATCATCCGGTCGATGGTGGGCCTGCTCGACGAATGGCTGCCCATCGTGGCCCACTCGGAGATCAACGACGACCC
>CAZNLF010000283.1:0-3749 GCA_964573595.1 uncultured Acidimicrobiaceae bacterium
CAGTCTCGTGGGCTTCCTTCCCGGCCTGGTCCTGACCGGTGCGGGTGTGATCATCTCCGCCGTGCCGTTCGGCAGCCTCATCCTGTCCGAGGCGCCCGCCCGGTACCTCGGCCCTGTGTCGAGCTCGCGTACCACGTTCGGTCAGTTCTTCTACACGATCGGCTTCTCGATCTCGGCTGTCGTGATCGACCGGCTCACCGTCGGGGGCGTCGTCCACCGGATGGAGCACGCCGGCGTGCCGGCCAACCAGCTCTCGACCGGCCTCGACGCCGTCAACGTGTACGCGTCGAAGGGCACGGCGCCGACCACCTCGGCGGGCAGGGCTGCCCTCAAGGACGCCGTCGTCTCGTACGGGCACGCCTTCAGCACGATGTTCTTCATCGCCGGCGGACTGACCCTCGTCGTCGGGATCGTCGCCTTCGTGCTGCTGTCCGGGAGCGAGGGCTCTTCGCACGCCGACGCCGACGCCGAGTCGGCCGACGTCGCCACGGCGAGCTGACGGCGGACACCACCCAGGATCGAACCAGGGATACCGGGGCCACCGCCCCGGGGCCCGCGAGCAGAGAGTGCAGGGAGAGGCACATGTGCATGACATTCAAACTTCCAGTCGCCAAGGACGGCACCGTCGTTGCGGCCCGGAGCATGGAGTTCCCGATGGGCATGCCGACCCAGTTGGCGGTCCTGCCCGCCGACCACGCCGGGACCGGCTCGGTCGGTGACGGCGGGCATCCAAAGACGTGGAAAGCGACCCATGGGGTCGTCGGCATGGGGGTCTTCGGTCACGCGGACTGGCTGGTCGACGGGATCAACACAGCAGGCGTCAGCGCCCATTTGCTCTACATGCCGGGCGGCTACTGCTCGTTCCGGAAGCCCAAGGGCGACGGCTCCGACCTCTCCCAGCTCGACTTGGCGGCCTATGTGCTCGGCACGTCCGGGAGCATCGACGAGGTGAAGGCGGCTGTGGCCGGTATCAACGTCGTCGGCCGGGACCCCGGGATGGGCTTCGTGCCACCGGTCCACTGCCTCGTCCACGACACCACGGGCTCGATTGCCATCGAATTCCACGCCCACGGAACACGGGTTGTGGACAACCCCGTTGGCATCGCCACCAACGCGCCCTACCTCGATTGGCACCTGACCAACCTCGGCAACTACCTGGGCGTCTCGGCGGAGAACCCGCCGGACGAAGTGGTCGGGGGCCTCACCTTGTCCGCACCCGGCCAGGGGGAGGGCTTGCGCGGCATTCCGGCCGACTACACCCCGGCGGCACGGTTCGTGCGCCTCTTCAGCGTCCTCCGGCTCGTCGACCAGGCGGCCGACGCACACGAGGCCGAACAGCTGGCGCTGCACGTGTGCAACGCCTTCGACATCCCGGCGGGCGCTATCAAGGAGGTCATGGGCAAGGGCCTCGTGCCCGAGGTAACCGTCTGGGACGCCGTGTTGAACCTGAGCACCCCCCGCTACGCCTACCGGATGATCGGCAACCCCGAGACCTACGTGGTCGACCTGGCCTCGGTGGACTTCTCCACGCCGGCCCGCCTGCAGGACCTGCAGTGGACGGGCGACTTCACGCCCATCTCCGTCTGACACGGGCCGGGGCGGGGGCGGTACAGCCGAGCCGCCGACGGAGCTCAAAACGAAGACCCAGGTCAGTGGCTGGTCCGGTACGCAGCTGGTCCCGTACTCGGCTTGATGAGCGGAGATGTCCTCAGCCTGTCCTCAGATGAACGGCTCTCCGGATCTCCCGCCTTTTCAGCGGTTGTCCCCGCCCCCATTCCGGTCGGGTCCCCAGAGGCCGAGAAGCCGAACCCGTGCCGCTGTCCGCATCCTGTCGGCATCTGACTACATGCCTTTCGTATGTTATTTCGAATTGTGATCGGCCGACGCTCCCTCGCCGACCACGGCGAGGGCGGCCCGCGCCGGACCCACCGACCGCATGGGCGCGGGCCGGCCATGATGGCGCCCCCAGCCACTCAACTACGATGGTCGGGGTGAGCGCTGAGCCGACGGACACTTCCAGGACGGCGCACCGGAGCGAGCCGACGACCGAGCGGGCCCACGAGCCGGCACCCGAGCGACTCACCGAGTCGAAAGGGCACGAGAGCGCCGAGGAAGCCCCGGCCGGCGAAGCGGTCGTCGATGTCGCCGAGGTCCGCACGGCCGACCCCCTGGCCGAGGTGTCCTACCTGCCGGTGGCGAGCCCGCAGCCCGACCAACGGGAGCCGCAGAACGACCCCCGGCGCTCCGATGTGGACGAATGGGGTCGCTCGGAGCACATGCGGGGTATGGTCCGCCGGCTCTACGACCCGATGTACAAGTACTGGTTCCGGGTCGAATGGGAAGGGCTCGAGAAGATCCCCCACCACGGCGGTGCCCTGCTCATCGCCAACCATGCCGGGGCCATCCCGTCCGACGCCCCGGCCATCATGCACGGGATCGAGGAGGAACTCGGTCGACCCGTCTACGGCCTGGCCGACTACTTCTTCCGCACCATCCCGGTCGTCGGCACCCTGTGGTCGAGGACCGGCGGCGTGCCGGCCCATCCCGACAACGCCTACCGCCTCCTCCACGACCAGCAGCAGCTGGCCCTCGTGTTCCCCGAGGGTACGAAGGCCACGTCGAAGACGTACACCGACCGGTACCGGCTGCGGCGCTTCGGCCGGGGCGGGTTCGTCGAGATCGCCATGCGGGCCGGCGTGCCCGTCATCCCGATCGCCGTGGTCGGGGCCGAGGAGTCGATGCCCATCCTGTTCAGGTTGCCGGCGTTGTCCAAGCTGCTCGGGCTCCCCTACTTTCCGGTGACCGCCAACGCGCTGTTGATGGGGCCGGTCGGCTACGTGACCTACTTTCCCGTCAAGATCAAGCTGCGGGTGCTCGACCCGGTCACCTTCGACGTGGAGCCGGGCCTCGATCGCTACTCGCGCAGCCGGGTGATGGACGAGGCGGAGGGCATCCGGGCCACGCTGCAGGACGCCCTGCACGACATGCTGCGCGAGCGCCGCAGCATCTGGTTCGGCTGACCGTGGGCCGGCGCGTCCTGATCACCGGGCTCGACACCTTCTGGGGCGGTCGCATGGCCCAGGCCCTGGAGACCGAGCCGGACGTGGAGATGATCTTGGGGCTCGGGGCCAACGAGCCCAAGGTGCCGCTGGAGCGGACCGAGTTCGTGCGGTCGGACCAGAAGTACTCGATCCTCAACCGGATCGTGCGGGCCACCCAGGTCGACACCATCGTCCACACCTTCCTCGAGACCAACTCGATCAATGTGCCGAGCCGGGCCCTCCACGAGATCAACGTGATCGGCACCCTCAACCTGCTGGCCGCCGCCGGCACGTCGGGATCCTCGGTGCGACAGGTGGTGGTCAAGTCCTCGACCCACATCTACGGCTCCGCCGAGACCGACCCCGCGTTCTTCCGCGAGGACGACCGGAGGAAGAGCCCGGTGCGGACGCGACTCGAGCGGTCCCTCATCGAGGTGGAAGCACTGGTCCGGGACTTCACCGAGGACAACCCGCACCTGGTCGTGTCCGTCCTGCGCTTCGCCCATGTCCTGGGCACCGACATCATCACGCCGATCAGCTACGACCTCCGGCGGAGGCTCCTCCCCTGCATCGCCGGATTCGACCCCCTGGTCCAGTTCGTCGAGGAGGACGACGTGGTCCGGGCGCTCGAGTACGTGACGGGCCGCCAGCTGCCCGGGGTGTTCAACGTGGCCGGGGCGGGCAAGCTGCCGTGGAGCGAGGTGGCCT
>CAZNLF010000284.1:0-3726 GCA_964573595.1 uncultured Acidimicrobiaceae bacterium
AAAGCGGCATGGCCAGGTAGCAGACGTCCTCCTCGGTGAGCTCGAACATCTGGGCGACGATGCCCCCGATGCGGGCCAACCGGCCCTGGCTGCACAGGCACGCCTTCGGTGCACCCGAGGTGCCCGAGGTGAACAGCAACAACCCGAGGCTCTCCTCGGTCACCCGGGTGTCGGCCGGCTCGGGCAACGGGGAGCCGGCCACCGATCCCAGCAGGCGGCCGTAGTCGGAGGGTGGACCGGACCCGAGGTCGCCGGTCGGGTCGTCGATGACCAGGATGCGCTCGGGGGGCAGGGACGGCCCGAGGTCGTGGCCGTCCACCAGTCCGACGTAGTCGGGACTCGTCACGAGCAGTTGGCACTGGGTATGGGCGAGGTCGCGGGCCAGCTCGTCGCCCCGGTGGGTGGGATTGCCGCCGACCAGGACGGCCCCGGCCAGGGCCGCCCCGCCCATCCAGAACACGTACTCGGGGACGTTGTCGAGCAACAGGGCGACGTGGAAGGGGCCGGGTCGGCGGAGCGATGCCAGGAGGGCGGCCCGCTCGGCCTGGGCGGCGACCACCTCGTCGTGGGTCCACGAGCGGTCGCCGAACGCCAGACCCACTCGGTGGTCCCCGGCCCGCTGCCGGATCAGATGGTCGATGGTCTGCATGGCTACCCTGTCCCTCTTTTCCGGTGAGGATCGATGTTCCGGTGAGGATCGGCCCCAACCGTGGTCGACCGCGTCTCCATGATCCGCCCCTACCGGGTTATCAGGCACAAATCTGGAACGCGTTGCAATTTATCAAAACCCCGTGTTACCGTGAAAAACGCCCCGACCCGGAGCGAGAGGAGCCCAGCGCCATGGAGTTCGGAATCTTCATCAATGGGTACCTGCCCGGACAGGCGGCCCACGATCCCACATGCGAGCACGAGATGCTCAAGCGCGAGATCCAGTACGTGGTCGAGGCCGACAAGTACAACTGGAAGTACGCCTGGGTGGGGGAGCACCACTCGCTGACCGAGTACAGCCACATGTCGGCCCCCGAGGTCGTCATGGGCTACCTGGCCCATGCCACCGAGCGGATCCACGTGGGCACCGGCATCATGAACCTCTCGCCCAGGGTGAACCACCCCGTGCGGTCGGCCGAGAGGGTCGCCATGCTCGACCACCTGTTGGAGGGCCGGTTCGAGTGGGGGACCGGCAGGGGTGCCGGCAGCCACGAGATCGCCTCGTTCAACATCCTCGACAAGAACTCGACCAAGGCGGAGTGGAACGAGGTCATCCGCGAGATCCCCCGGATGTGGGAGGAGCAGGACTACCAGTTCGAGGGCGAGCACTTCACCGTCCCCTATCCCCACAACATCCTGCCGAAGCCGTACCAGCGCCAGGGCCACCCGCCCATCTGGGTCGGGTGCGGCAACCCGGCGACGTTCACCCAGGCGGGCGAGCTCGGTATCGGTGCCATCGCCTTCAACTTCGAGCCCGTCTACAACCTGAAGGGACGGATCGACGCCTACAAGGAGGGCGTGGCCAACTGCACCGAGCCCCTCGGGCAGTTCAAGAACGACAACGTGATGATGACCAACGCCGTCATCTGCCTGAGCGACCGGAAGAAGGCCCGCCAGGTCGCCCTGCGCCGGGGGCGCGGCTACCTGTACTCCCTGGTGTGCAACTACCACGACACCATTCCCCACCAGGAGGGCGTCCCGGTCTGGCCGGAGCGGCCCCACACCGTGTCCGACGAGGGCATGCTCGACTACCTGATCGAGAACGGCTGGATGTTGTGCGGTGAGCCCGACGAGGTCGCCGAGCAGGCGGCCAAGTACCAACAGGTCGGGTGCGACCAACTGGTGTTCGGCGTGCCGTCGGACTCCTTCGAGCACGACGAGGTGCTGGAGATGCTCGAGGTCTTCGGCACCAAGGTCATCCCCCAGTTCGACACCGACCCGGTGCACTCGACGACCCGCTACCGCCAGACGGCCGAGCCGAAGTTCCAGCCGTTCAACTTCCCGGTCCCCGACATCACCGTCGAGGAGCTGCCGACCAACGCCATGATCCAGCTGGACGGCACCCGCAACCTGTAGCGCCGGGGTCAGGCCGTCGCCGGGGTCAGGCTGGGCCCGGGCCCCAGGCCTCGAGCAGGCCGTCCACTGTCGTCAGCGTGGTGATGAGTGGGAACGTGTTGTCGAGCACGGCGTCGGCGTACCCGGATGGGATGCCGGCCACCGCATCCCGTGGCACCACCACCGTGTAGCCGAGGTTGACCGCCTCGATGGCCAGCCCGAGCACCCCCAGGTTGACCGACACGCCGGTAGCCACCACCGTCTCCACGCCGAGGCTGCGGAGCCACGTGTCGAGCGAGGTGCCGGTGAACGGCGACACCCCGTGCAGGCGCGGCGACACCAGATCGCCCGGTTCCGGTCCGAGCTCGGCGATGAGCTCCGTGGCCGGGGTGCCGGCCAGCAGGTGCTCGGGATTGCGCACCATGGCGGCGATCAGTTGGCAGTTGACCGTGGAGCCGGCCCGATCGGCGCGGAACTCCGCCGTGCAGTGCACGACCGGCACGGAGAGCGCCCGGGCCGCATGGAGCAGCCGGGCCGTGTTCGCCACCACCCCCACCCGTCGGGCGGCCTCGGTCAGCTCGGGGAACGAGGTCAGGTCGCCGACGACGCCCCGTTGGATCTCCATGGTGAGCACCGCGCACCGCCCGGGGGCGGCCAGGCGGCTCAGTTCGACGGGCACGGCGGACGCCCGCTCACCGGGTCGAGCTCCTCAGTGGCCCGTGGACGTGCGCAGGCCCCCGCTGTCGGTCTCCTCGGGGGCCTCGGCGACGATGCCGGCCGCCCAGCGGTAGTCGGGCTTGCCGCTCGGGGAGCGGACGATGGTCTCGACGACATGGAGCTGTCTCGGCACCTTGTAGCCGGCGATGGCGTCGCGACAGTGGTCCTGGATGTCCTCGAGGGTGGGGTGCTTGTCGGCCCGGGGCTGGATGATGGCGGCGACGCGCTGGCCCCAACGGTCGTCGGGCGCGCCGACGACGATGGCGTCGAACACCTCGGGGTGGGAGCGCACCGCCGACTCGACCTCCTCGGGGAAGATCTTCTCACCGCCCGAATTGATGGAGACCGAGCCCCGGCCGAGGAGGGTGATGCTCCCGTCCTCCTCGAGGGTGGCGAAGTCGCCGGGCATCACGTAGCGGACGCCGTCGACGGTGATGAAGACCTCGGCCGTCTTGACCGGGTCGTTGTAGTAGCCGACCGGGATGTCACCGTACCGGGCGATCTTCCCGATCACACCGGAGCCCGGCTCCACCCGTTGCAGGTCCTCGTCGAACACCACGGTGTTGCCCAGCACCGAAACGGTGGGGCCGCTCTTCATCGCCGTATGGCCCTTGCCCATGGTCACCATGCCGTTGTTGCCCGACTCGGAGGACCCGATGGCATCGACGATCACGATGTCGGGGAGGTGCTTGAAGAACTGGTCCTTCACCGGTGCGGAGAAGAGGGCGGCGGACGAGGTGATGGCCAGCAGCGAGGAGAGGTCGTAGGAGGCGCCCGGGTCGTCGAGGGCCTCGACCAGGGGCTTGCCCATGGCGTCGCCGGTGATCATGATCGAGTTGACCTTCTCCGACTCGACCAGGCGCCAGACCTCGTGGGGGTCGAACTTGGGCACGAGCACGGTGCGGTTGCCTACGAAGCTCTGGCCGAGGATCGACCACTGGGTGGCCCCGTGCATGAGGGGGGCGA
>CAZNLF010000285.1:0-3698 GCA_964573595.1 uncultured Acidimicrobiaceae bacterium
CGGGTGTTGTCGCCCACGCCCAGTCCCTCACCGATGCCGGCGGCGATGGCGATGACGTTCTTGAGCGCGCCTCCCATCTCGCACCCGATGACGTCATCGTTCAGGTAGACGCGGAAGACGCCCCGGGTGACCACCTTCTGGATCGCCCTGGCCACCTCGAGGTCCTCGGTGGCGATCACGGCGGCGGCGGCTTTGCCGGACATGATCTCGTTGGCCAGGTTCGGCCCGGTGAGCGCGGCCACCGGATGTCCGGGCACCACCTCTTTGATCACCTCGGTCATCCGGAGATTGGATCCCTTCTCCAGCCCCTTGGACAGGCTGACCACCGGGATCCACGGGCGGATGCACGGCGCCGCCTCCTCGAGGACGTCGCGGAATCCCGAGGTCGGCACCCCGACGATCACCAGGTCCGCGTCGCAGACCGCGTCGGCCAGGCTCGAGGTGGCCGCCAGCTCGACGGGCAGGTCGAATCCGGGGAGATACGCGGCGTTGGTGTGCTCGATGTCGATGGCCTTGGCCACCTGCGGGTTCCGGGCCCACAGGATCGTGTCGTGGCGGCGGGCGACCAGCGAGGCGACCGTGGTCCCCCATGAACCGGCTCCCAGGACGGCGATCCTCATCAGGCGAACCTACCGCGACCGATGGGACGATGCCGTGCCCCGGGAACCGGTCGGCTCAGACGCCGCCGAGATCCACCAGACAGCGGGCGAACGTCTCGGAGGTGAGCAGGGCGACCAGGGTCCTCACGCCGAACCCGGTGCCACCCTTGGCCAGGTACCGGTTGGCCTCGTCGGATCGGGCCGGGCCGGCGATGTCCAGGTGGGCCCACGGGACGTCGCCCACGAACTCGCGCAGCAACATGGCGGCGGCGATGCTGCCGGCCTGGCCCGGCCGGCCCACGTTGCGCATGTCCGCGACCTCTGAGTCGATGTGCCCCCGGTAGTCGTCGGGCATCGGCAGCGACCAGTTCGGCTCACCGGCCCGGTCGCCGGCGGCGTGCACCTCGGCGGCGAGCTCCTCGTCGTTCCCGAGCAGCCCGGCGATCTCCTTGCCCAGGGCGACGACCGCTGCTCCGGTGAGCGTGGCGAGGTCGACGATGGCATCGGGCTCGTGCTCGGATGCCACCGTCAGCGCGTCCGACAGGACCAGGCGACCCTCGGCATCGGTGTTGAGCACCTCGATGGTCTTCCCGCTCCGGGTGGTGAGCACGTCGCCGGGCTTCACGGCGGAGCCGCCCGGCATGTTCTCGGTCAGCGGTGCGAATGCCGTGACGCGGATGCGGGCACCGAGGGCCGCGGCGGCGTCCACCGCCCCGAAGACGGCGGCCGCCCCTCCCATGTCGGTCTTCATCGTCTCCATGCCCGTGGCCGTCTTGAGCGACAGCCCACCCGAGTCGAAGGTGATCCCCTTGCCGACCAGTGCGACGTGCGGGACCCGCCCATCGATCTCGACCGGATCCGCCGGCCGGTAGTCGATCCGGACGAACCTCGGCGGCTGGGTCGAGCCCCGGGCCACGCCGAGCAGGCCCCCCAGACGCTCGGCCGCGATCCGGTCCTCGTCCCACACCTCGACGGTGACCGCGGGCACGGCGGAGAACCGATCGACGACGGCGTCGGCGAACCGTCCCGGGGTCAACGAGCTGGGGGGCTCGTTCACCAGGTCGCGCGCCAGGTTGACCGACTCACCCACCCGGGCACCCCGTCGCGCTCCGTCGACCGCCCGTTCCACATCCGGGGGGGCCACGGCGATGATCACCGTGCCGAGCCGGCCCTGGTCCTCCCCGGTCCGGAAGGCGTCGTACCGATAGGAGGTGAGCACGGCGGCCTCGGCGGCGGCGGCCGACCAGTCGGCCACCGGGGCCTCCCCCTCCGCCGGCAGCAGGAATGCGGCCGCACCGCCGTGGCCGACGGCGCGCACGAACGCCGCGACCGCCCGGCGTATCGACTCCACGCCCCGTGGCCCCGACAACCGGGAGGCGTCCCCGACCCCGACCAGCACGGTCTCCGCCTCGACCGGGCCGCCGGCGCGCAGGACGAGCGTCTGGCCCACCTTGGCGCCGAAGCCGTGGCGCTTGCACCAGTCGGGATCGAGGTCGGTGGGCACCGTGGAGCCCGCCCGGTCGCCGAGCGGAGGTGCCGCGGGTCGAGGGCCGTCGGGCCCGGCCACCACCGGCACCCCGATGGCCACGAGATCGGACGACAGGGCGTCCACCGTGGCGACGTCGATGTTCATGGCACCTCTCCCCCGGCGCCGGGGGCCGCGGCCGACCCGGGATCGCCGGACGACCGCACTCCGCCCCGCCTCGATCCCGTCCGGGCCAGCAGGTGGAGCTCTCCCTCGGTCCAGCGGGCCATGGCCCAGAGCAGGTCGGAGAGCCGGTTCAGATACGGTCCGACCAGTGAGTCCTCCAACGGCGAGGCCACGACGAGCCGCTCGGCCCGGCGGACCACCGTCCGGGCCAGGTCCAGGGCGGCGGAGGCCCGGTTGGCCCCCGGCACCACGAAATCGGTGGGCATGTCGATGCTGTCGATGAACTCGTCGATCCGGTGTTCGAGCGCCTCGACCATCTCGGGGGTCACCCGGGTCGAGCCGGCCTTCAACTTCGATCGATTGGACGGATCGGTCGCCACCTCGGCCATCAGCACATACAGGTCACGCTCGAGCCCCGTCAACATGCGGTCCAGGTCGGACCCGGGCTCCGCCTCCGCCCGGGCGACGCCCATCACCGCCTGAGCCTCGTCCACCGCCCCGTTGATCTGCATGACCGCGGAGTCCTTGCGGACGCGACCGCCGAAGAGGAGGCCAGTGGTGCCGTCGTCCCCCGTCTTCGTGTAGATCTTCAGCACCGGCTCACCACCGGCCCGATGCTAAACGACATCCGTGGCGGTCCCGCCACCCGCTTGCCCGCGCCGGGCCCGCCCCGGGAGGTCGTCCCGAGACACCGTGCCCCGACGGCCGCGTCCCGACCGCGGTGGACATGGATCCGTGCGGCACAGCCCGTCCCGATAGCCTGGAGGGTCCATGACGACCGCCAGATCCTCGACCTCCTCCTACCTCGAGGCCGCCACCCACCGGGTGGTGGTCTTCGACGGCGCCATGGGCACCAACCTGCAGCTGGCGGACCTCACGGCGGACGACTTCGGCGGCCCCGACCTCGAAGGCTGCAACGAGCTCCTGGTGGTCACCCGTCCCGACGCCGTGGACCGCGTGCACCGTTCGTTCTTCGAGGTCGGCTGCGACGTGGTCGAGACCGACACCTTCGGGGCGTTCGCCCCGGTGCTGGCCGAGTACGGCCAGGCGCACCGGGTCCGGGAGCTGAACCTGGCCGCCGCCGGTCTGGCCCGGGGTGCCGCCGACGACTTCTCCACGCCGGACCGGCCGCGGTGGGTCGCCGGCAGCATCGGGCCCGGCACGAAGTTCCCCACCCTCGGGCAGATCCGCTACGCCGACCTGCGGGACGCCTACGAGGAGCAGTCCTCGGCGCTGCTCGAGGGGGGCGTCGACCTGATCATCATCGAGACGGTCTTCGACCTCCTGCAGGCCAAGGCGGCGATCAACGGCGCCCGGCGCGCCATGAGGGCCGCCGATCGCCCGGTGCCCGTCCAGGCCCAGGTGACCATCGAGCTGACCGGCACCATGCTCCCCGGCACCGAGATCGGGGCCGCCCTGTGCGCCCTCGAGGCGATGGACGTCGACGT
>CAZNLF010000286.1:0-3681 GCA_964573595.1 uncultured Acidimicrobiaceae bacterium
GCCAGCTGCTCACGACCCGCCCAGCGTGGGATAGGGCGGGAAGCCCGCGCACAGCTCCCTCACCTCGGCCCGGATCGCCGAGATGGCCTGCTCGTCGTCGCGGCCCCGCAGCGTGCGCCCGATGAGCTCGCCGACGGTACGCATCTCCGACTCGCCCATGCCGGTGGTGGTCTGGGCGGCCGAGCCGAGCCGCAGGCCCGAGGTGATGAACGGAGAGCGGGGATCGTCGGGGATGGTGTTCCGGTTGCAGGTGATGCCGGCCCGGTCGAGCACCTCCTGGGCCACCTTGCCGGTGAGCTCGGCGTCGAACGTGCGGAGGTCGACCAGCACCTGGTGGTTCTCCGTCCCTCCCGACACGAGGCGGAACCCCTGTGCGGCCAACGAGTCGGCGAGCGCCGCGGCGTTGCTCAACACCTGGGCGGCGTAGGTCCGGAACCCGGGCCGCGCCGCCTCGGCGAAGGCGACCGCCTTGGCCGCGATGACGTGCTCGAGCGGGCCTCCCTGGAGGCCGGGGAACACCGCGCTGTCCACCGCCTTCGCCAGCTCGGCACTCGCGAGGATCGCACCACCGCGGGGGCCGCGGAGCGTCTTGTGGGTCGTGAAGGTGACCACGTCGGCCACGCCCACCGGCGACGGGTGCACGCCCCCGGCGATGAGGCCGGCGGGATGGGCGGCGTCGAACATGAAGCGGGCACCCACCGAGTCGGCGATCTCCCGGAAGGGCAGCGGATCGATGATCCGGGCGTAGGCGGTGGAGCCGGCCACGATCAGGCGGGGCCGTTCCCGCCGCGCCAGGTCGGCGACCTGGTCGAAGTCGATGATCTCCCCCAGCTTGTCGGGGTCGTCGGAGGCGGGCGACACCCCGTAGGAGACGAAGCGCCAGATCTTGGAGGTGATACTGGCCGGTGAGCCGTGGGTCAGGTGCCCACCGTGGTCGAGCCGCATGGCCAGGATGGTGTCGCCCGGATCCAGCAGGGCCTGGTAGACGGCCAGGTTGGCGTTGGCGCCGGCGTGGGGCTGGACATTGGCGTGCTCGGCCCCGAACAGCGCCTTCAGCCGCTCGCGGGCCAGGTCCTCCACCTCGTCGATGACCTGGTTCCCGCCGTAGTACCTGCGCCCCGGATAGCCCTCGGCGTACTTGTTGGTGAGCACCGATCCGGAGGCGGCGAGCACGGCCGGGGAGGTGAAGTTCTCCGAGGCGATGAGTTGCAGCGTCGTGGACTGCCGCTCGGCCTCGTCGCCCAGGAGCCGGCTGACCTCGGGGTCGTCGGTCAGCCAACGGTCGAAGGGGGATGCGGCGTAGGGGTGCGGCATGGTCTGGCTACTGCCTTTCCGTGGTTCGGCTCATGGTCCTCCGGTCGGTCCCGCGCCGGCAGTGGTGGGTGTGATGGAGGTAGAGGCGGTGGATCCCGGTGCCCGGCGGGTCGATCCGGGACCCGATGCCCGTTGGGGGCCCGGATCCTGTCCGCGCCCCGATTCGAAGTCGGAGATGAGGTCGAGACGACGCTGGTGGCGCCCTCCCTCGAACTCGGTGGAGAAGAAGGTGTCCACGGCGTCGGTCGCCTCCAACACCCCGGTCGTGCGGCCACCCAGGCAGACGACGTTGGCATCGTTGTGCTGCCGGGCCAGACGGGCGGTGGTGGCGTCGTGGACCAGAGCCGCCCTCACCCCGTCCACCTTGTTGGCGGCGATGCCGATGCCGATGCCCGTCCCACACACGCATACCCCGCGGTCGGCCCGACCCTCGGCGACCGCCCGGCCGACGGCCAGGCCGAAGACGGGGTAGTCGACCGGCACGTCAGGCGAGTCCGCGCCGAGGTCGAGGACCTCGTGACCGGCATCCACCAGGTGTTTCGCGAGTTCGGCCTTCAGATCGAACCCGGCGTGATCCGAGCCGACGGCGATGCGCATGTTCCGAGTGTACCGACGCGGATTGGCCCCTGGTGGCGGCGGGTACGCTCATCTGCCTCATGAGGATCGACGCCACCACACCGGTCCTCGTCGGCGTCGGTCAGACCACCAACCGGCCCCGATCCGAGGGGGAGGGGAGCCTGTCCGACCGTCCGGAGCCGATCGGGCTCATGGTCCGGGCGGTGGAGGCGGCCATCGAGGACTGTGACGGCGCTCCGGCCGGAGGCTCGGCCCCGGGTGGTCGCGCCCTCATGGGACGGATCCAGTCGCTTCGGGTGGCCAACCCCTTGAGCTGGCACTATGCCAATCCCGGTGAGGCCGTGGCGACGGCACTCGGGATCGAGCCGGCCGAGACGGTGCTCACCACCACCGGGGGCAACAATCCCCAGAGCCTGGTGAACGCCACCGCCCTGGCCATCGGCCGGGGGGAGCTCGACGTGGCCGTCCTGGTGGGGGCCGACTGCGTCTACACCCAGACGGCGTCCCGTCGGCATCCCGACCGGCCCGTGCTCCCCTGGACGGTCCAACTGCCGGACACCCCGATCCCGTTGCCGTTCGGGAACGACCGCCGCGGAACGACGGACGCCGAGGAGGAGCGTGGGCTCGACCTGCCGATCCACGTCTTCCCCCTCTTCGAGAACGCGCTTCGTGCCCGGGCGGGCAGGGGCCTCGACGAGCACCGTCGCTACATCGGAGACCTGTGGTCACGGTTCTCGAAGGTGGCCGCCGACAATCCTCATGCGTGGCTGCGGGAGTTCCGCACCACCGACGAGGTGGTGACGGCGACGGACGACAACCGGATGATCGCCTACCCCTACACCAAGCTGCTCACCGCCAACATGCAGGTCGACCAGGGGGCCGCTCTCATCCTGTGCTCCGCGGCCGCGGCCGAGGCCGCCGGGGTCCCGAGCGACCGGTGGGTGTTCCCACTGGCAGGTGCAGATGCCGACGACCACTGGTTCTTGTCCCACCGCCTCGACTTCCACTCGTCGCCGGCCATCAGGTTGGCCGGTGCCTCGTCCCTCTCGCTGGCCGGCCTGGGCATCGAGGAGATCGCCCATCTCGACCTCTACTCGTGCTTCCCCTCGGCCGTCGAGATCGCCGCTGCCGAGCTCGGCCTCCCCGACGACGACCCGGCCAGGCCCCTCACCCTCACCGGGGGGCTCACCTTCGGCGGCGGCCCGGGCAACAACTACGGCACGCACGCCGTGGCCACGATGGTCGACGCCCTGCGCTCCGACCCGGACTCGTTCGGCCTCGTCACCGGACTCGGCTGGTACTTGACCAAGCACAGCGTGGGCATCTACGGCACCCGTCCCGGCGGTGAGCGCATCTCAGGCTCGGGCTCGGTCTCGGCAACAAACGGCTCCGTTCCCGAGGGTGCCGTCATCGAGCGCGCCGGCGGCTTCGCCTGGGCCGACGCCCAGCCGGCCGTCCAATCGCTCCCCCAGTGCTCATCCGACGCCGACGCCGAGGGGGACGTCACCGTGGAGACCTACTCCGTGTCGTACGGGCGAGGTGGGGAACCGGAAGGGGCGGTTCTGGCCTGCCGCACCCCGGAGGGTCGTCGGGCCTGGGCCAATGTGACCGATCCCGACCACCTGGGTCTATTGGTGTCCGAAGAAGGATGTGGCCGCCGAGGCAAGTTGCGAGGCGACGGGTCGCTGGATCTCTCCTGACTCGCTGATCACTCGACGGCGGCCAGTTCGGAACATCGGCACATCGCCGTGCCCCGTCCGCGTGGACCCGCCGTTCACTCCTCGAGAACGA
>CAZNLF010000287.1:0-3670 GCA_964573595.1 uncultured Acidimicrobiaceae bacterium
TGGATGATGCCGGGCGAGACGGCGTTCACCCGGATGCCGCGGGAGGCGTACTCGACGGCGAGTGACTTGGTGGCCGAGGCAATGCCGCCCTTGGTGAGCGATGTCAAGACAGAGGGTGCGCTCGTGTTGGCGTAGTCGGCCAGGGTGGTGGTGATGTTGACGATGTGGCCCGCTCCCCGCTTCAGCATCTCGACGATGGCGCGCTGGGTCAGCGTGAAGAACCCGGTGAGATTGACGCCGACCACAGTGTCGTAGTCATCGGCGGTGTAGTCGGTGAACGGCTTGGAGATGTACACCCCGGCATTGTTGACGAGACTGTCGATGCGGCCGAAGCGCTCCAGTGCCCCGCTGATGATCCGGTCGGCGGTGGTGGCTTCTGAGATGTCGCCGTCGACGGTGAGCACACCCGGGTCCCCATCGGGCTCGATCGTCCGGGATGTGGCCACGACCGCCCAGCCCCGCCGCCGGTACTCGGCGACGAGACCGGCGCCGATGCCCTGAGAGCCTCCCGTGACGATGGCGACCTTCCGGTCTGGTTGGCTCATGAGACCTCCCCTCGTCAGCCGCGAGCGAGCGCCGGGTCACTGGGGTGTGGGGCGAGCGGTGTGGTCTGCACACTCATCCCGGGGGACAGCGGAAGCGACGCCACGATGACGTCCATGCCGGCCGCGTCGGGAGCCCACCACAGCCCCAGGGCGCGTCCCTGGCCGGGGATTGTCCAGAGCCGTTCCAGGTATCCCTGCCGGGCGGGCTCGTGCGCCCGATCTGCTTGGCCCCGGACGGCATCGACGGTCCCGGGGACGGGGACGGCCTCTGCCGGCATCTCCGGACTGAACGTGGTCAGAAACTCGCTGTCCCCGGGCTCGAGGGCTGGTGTTCCGGGCCGGTCGGTCTGCCGGTGTGGGTCATTCGGGTGAGGTGAGAGCGGAGTGACCTCATCGGTGCGCCATACCCGCAGCGGCATCGAGGCGAGGACTTCCTCGAGTTCGCTGCCACCGTCGGCAGCGAATAGGCCAAGCGTGCGCCACTCGCCCCGCTGCAACGGCGGGCGCCACAACCGTAGGAGGTGCCCCTGCGACGCCAGCTGACCCGAACGTGCCGCCTCACGGGCGCGGACAGCTTGGACGGCCGCCTCCGATGTCCCATCCGGAACGTGGGTGGTCATGGTGACGAGATACTCCAACGCTTCCACCTTCTCCCTGAGACCCAGGCTCCCTCGGTCATGCTCCGGAGACGACCTGCTCGCCGCCGTCGACGTCGTAGGTCGCTCCCGTCAGGCGGTTTCGAGCCCGATGCCGGAGCTGCCACCGACCATCACGGGGGTTTGGCCGACCAGCTCTGGTTGACGCCGGGTGGGCGACGACCTGGTTGACGTCACGGGCTCCCCCAACGAGGGCACGGCCGACGGTTCACGGCGCCCGGCCGGCTGGCGCGCCGGCCCGGATCTGCTCGTGGAGCGCTTTGAGGGCGGCGACGTAGATCTCCGAGAAGGTGGGGAACGGCTGGATGGTGTCCCGCAGCACCTCGAGTGGAACCTTGGCCCGGATGGCCAGCGTGGCTTGCTGCAGCCATTCGCCCGCCTCGGGTCCCAGGCCATAGGCGCCGGTCAAGAGGTCGCCGTCGCTGAGGAGGGTCAGAAAGCCGTTCGACTGCGCGTAGCCGTGGGTATACGTGGCGGTCTTGGCCACCTCGGACAAGGGGGTGGAGGCGCTGAACGGTGCCTCCGTGGCGCCCACCGACGCCGCTTGGGGGTCCGTGTACACGACATCGGGAATGGCCTCGTAGCTGGCCTCACGGGGTTCGCCGAGGATGTTGGCCGCCACGACCTCACCCTGGTACTTCCCCACGTGGGTCAGCAGCCGCACGCCGGTGACGTCGCCGACGGCCCACAATCCGTCGCCGGCGCGCAGGTGGGCGTCGACCGGGATCCCCTGCCGGTCAGCGTGGATGCCGACTGTGTCGAGGCCGATCCCGTCCACCCGGGGGCGCCGGCCGGTGGCCACCAGCAGGTGGTCGCCGCGCAACTCGCGGCCGTCACCCAGGGTGAGCACGTACTCCTCGGCGTCGCGCCGGGCCGCCGTCGCCTGGATACCCAAGATCAGTTCGACGCCGTCACCGCGTAGCACCTCGCCCAGGGCCTGGCCCAGCGGCGCCGGCTCGCGGGCGAGCACGTGGTCGGCCCCTTCGACCAGGGCCACCTCGCCGCCCAGACGGCGCACGGCCTGGGCCATCTCGGCGCCGACCGGCCCACCGCCCAGTATCAGCAGGCGCCGTGGCACGGCCTTCATGCCGGTCACCTCGCGGTTGGACCAGACACCCTCCAGGTCGGCCAGTCCCGGGACGGGTGGCACCACCGGATCCGAGCCGGTGGCCACGACGATGTGTTTCGCCGTGTGGGGCACTCCGTCCACGTCGACCACACCCCCCCCCGCCAACCGACCGGTGCCCCGCAGCAGGTCGATGCCCTTGTCTGCCAGCCAGCGCTGCTGGCCGGCATCGGAGTAGTTCGAGACCATGAAATCCCGATAGGCCAGAGCCGCCTCCACATCGACCTCGGCACTGGCCGCTGCTTCGCGTGCCTCCTGGACCGCCTCTCCGGGGCGCAGCAGCGTCTTGGAGGGGATGCACGCCCAATAGGAGCACTCGCCGCCGGCCAGTTGGCGTTCGACGACGGCCACCCGCAGTCCACCGTCGGCCAACTCCCCCGCGCAGTGCTCGCCCGGCGAGCCGGCGCCCAGGACGATGACGTCGTAGCTGCTCATGTGGTGGTCCCGGCGCCGGTCTGGTCCGAAGGCCCGGACTGCTCGTCGATCATGTACTGCGCGTACCAATCCGGCCAGTCCGGGTCGGGATGCCCGATCTCTTGTTCGTGGCGCCCGTGAGCATCGGCGGCCCGTCGGAGAGCGGCGGCCAGATCGTCGGTGGATTCGTAGGTGGCCGGCATCGGGGTGCTCACCGCCCCGGAAGGCGAGTCGTCACCTCTTGGATGAACCAGCTGTTGCCGTCCGGATCGCTGAACGAGGCGAACGACCCATAGGTCTTGTGCTCGGGAGCGGGGCCCGGCGCGCGGGCCTCGGTGCCGGCGTGGTGGAACACCCCACCGGCGTCGTGGAACACGTCGCTCACCTCGACACCCCGCTCGATCACCTCGGCCCGGGCCGCCTCGATGTCGGTGACGACGAGCTGGAGGCCTTCGGCCGAGCCCGGTGGGGCCGAAGTGACCCCGCTGCCGAAGATGATCGAGCATGCCGAGCCCGGTGGTGTCAGCTGCACGACCCGGAAGCCCCCCTCACCCGGAAAATCGGCGTCGAGGCGCCACCCCAGCGACTGGTAGAAGGCCTTGGCCCGGTCCACATCGGACACCGGCACCACCACGACTTCGAGCTTCATGTCCACGTCCGCAGCTCCTCACCGCCGGGTCCGACAGCCGCTGCACCGCCACCGGGACCCCGTCCTGCCATCACTTTCGCGCCGCCCGCCGTCGAAGTCCAGGCCCCAGCGTCCGAGCGGGTGGCGCCCGATCTTCGATGTCGATGACTGCTTCAGGCCGACGACGTGTCCGGCCCTCCAGCCGGCGATCCCTGTCGGCGTTCGGCCTCCGAGATGGCCCAGGCGGCGTTGACGAGCCCGATGTGGCTGAAGGCTTGGGGGAAGTTGCCCAAGAGCTCTC
>CAZNLF010000288.1:0-3662 GCA_964573595.1 uncultured Acidimicrobiaceae bacterium
AGACCAACGAGCGTGAGGGGACCCGTGCGGTCCTCCGCCACAGCCGGATGTCGGCGTCCAAGGTCCGCCAGGTGCTCAACCTCATCCGGGGCCAGGACGTGGACCGGGCCGCCGAGATCCTGTCCCTCGGCGACCGTGAGGCGGCGGCCACGGTGGGCAAGGTCCTGGCCTCGGCGGTGGCCAACGCCGTCCACAACGATGGCCTCGACGCCGAGGAGCTCTACGTGTCGGCCTGCTTCGCCGACGAGGGCAGCACCCTCAAGAGGTGGCGGCCCCGGGCCCGTGGGCGGGCCACCCGCATCCGCAAGCGGACGTCGCACATCACCGTCATCGTGAGTCGTCTCCCCGAGGAGCGCATCGCCCGTCGCCGCGCCAAGCAGGCGGTCAACACCTCCCAGCGGTCGCGGCGGGTGGCCGGCTCGCGTCGGCGTCAGCGGGCCGAGGCCGCCGTAACCGACATCCCGGAAGCCACCGGGGCGGAGGCCTGGCCGGCCGACGAGGTCACCGCCGACGACGTGGTCACCGAGACCGAGGCCGGCCCGCTGGAGGAGTCGGACCTCGAGGCGGCGGCCGACGGTGACGAGGACACGGACGACGCCGTGGACACAGACGACACAGACGACACAGACGACACAGACGACACAGACGACACAGACGGCGATTCCGCCGAAGAGAAGGGCAAGTAGATGGGCCAGAAGGTCAACCCGTACGGGTTTCGACTCGGCGTCACCACCGACTGGAAGTCGCGCTGGTTCGAGGAGCGCAACTACCAGAATTGCGTGATCGAGGACTGGGAGATCCGCGACTACCTGATGTCGCAGCTCGAGTCCGCCGCGGTCAGCCGCATCGAGATCGAGCGCACGCGTGACCGGCTGCGGGTGGACATCCACACCGCCCGCCCGGGCATCGTCATCGGTCGGCGCGGCGCCGAGGCCGACCGCCTGAAGAAGAAGATCGAAGAGATCACCGGCCTGAACAACCGGATCCAGCTCAACATCCAAGAGATCAAGCAGCCCGAGCTCGACGCCGCCCTCATCGCCCAGGGGATCTGCGACCAGCTCGCCCGCCGGGTGGCCTTCCGCCGGGCCATGAAGCGATCGATCCAGACGGTGCAGAAGGCCGGTGCCCTCGGCGTCCGGGTCCAGTGCTCGGGTCGCCTCGGTGGCTCGGAGATGTCCCGCAAGGAGTCCTACCGCGAGGGCAGGGTCCCCCTGCACACGCTGCGCGCCGACATCGACTACGGGTTCCGCGAGGCCAAGACCACCTTCGGCCGGATCGGCGTGAAGGTGTGGATCTACAAGGGCGACATCCTCCCCTACAAGATCTCGACCGAGGACAAGATCACCCGCGAGGCGGCGATGGCCGTCGGTGAGACCTCCGGACAGAGCGGGGAGGCCCCCCGCCGCCTGATCACCGCCGGTGGCGGTCGTCGCCGGGCCGAGCAGGGTGCTCCCGGCAGCGTGGTGACCGTGGACACCGACGCCGAGGGCGAGACCGACGTCCCCGACGGGCTCGTCGACCGATCGGCAGCCGACATCGCCGCTCCTCCCGCCGTCCCCGACGAGCTCGAGCGCATCCTCACCGAGGACGAGGAGATCGAGCGGCGCACCCGCGAGCATCACGAGACCCCCCACTTCCGCAAGGAGGTCGACTGACATGCTGATGCCCCGCAAGGTGAAGCACCGCAAGCAGCAGCGCGGCCGGATGAGCGGCAAGGCCAAGGGCGGCAGCGACGTGACCTTCGGCGACTTCGGCATCCAGGCCCTGGAGCCGGCGTGGCTGACGGCGCGCCAGATCGAGGCCGCCCGTATCGCCATGACCCGTCACGTGAAGCGCGGCGGCAAGGTGTGGATCCGGGTGTTCCCGGACCGGCCCGTGACCCAGAAGCCGGCCGAGACCCGCATGGGCTCGGGCAAGGGCAACCCGGAGCACTGGGTGGCGGTGGTCAAGCCCGGCCGCATCCTCTTCGAGCTGGCCGGCGTGGAGCCCCAGCTGGCCCGCGAGGCCATGGAGCGGGCGATCCAGAAGCTGCCGTTTAAGGCCCGCTTCGTCATCCGACCCGGGACGCACGGCACGCCGGAGGTGCAGGTCTGATGGCCACCGCCGCCGACATCGCCCAGTACGACACCGACGAGCTCGAGCGCCAGCTGAGCGACACTCGCCGCGAGCTGTTCAACCTGCGGTTCCAACTGGCCACCGGTCAGTTGGACAACTTCTCGCGCATCAACCACGTGCGCAAGGACGTGGCCCGCATGATGACCGAGCTGCGCAACCGTGAGATCGCCGAGGCCGAGGGCATGGCGCTCGAGGACCTGCCGGCCCACCAGGCCGCCGCCCGCCGGCGTACGACGGACGAGGCGCTCGGTCGGAGCGAGACCACCGCATCGGAGCGACGGGCCGCGGCCAGGGCCGCCGAGGAAGCGGAGCACGACCACGACGCCGACGACGCCGAGGACGGTGTCGTCGGGGAGGAGCTGGCCGAAGAAGTGGCCGATGACGACGGCATGGCCCTCGCTGACGATGCGCCGGCCGACGGCGCCGAGGACCTGGTTGATCCAGAGGAGAAGAGCTGATGGCTGACGAGACCGCTGGGAAGACCGAGGAGAGGGCCAACCGCCGCAAGGTGCGCGAGGGCCTGGTCGTGTCCGACTCCATGGACGCCACCGTCGTGGTGGCGGTCGTCGAGCGGGTGCGCCACCCCCGCTACGGCAAGACCGTGCAGCGGACCAAACGGCTCTACGTGCACGACGGCGACAACGCCGCCAAGGTGGGGGACCGGGTGCGCGTCGTCGAGACGCGGCCGCTGTCGAAGCTCAAGCGGTGGCGGCTCTCGGAAGTCCTGGAGCGTGCCCGATGATCCAGCAGGAATCACGACTCCGGGTGGCCGACAACTCCGGGGCCAAGGAAGTGCTCTGCATCAAGGTGCTCGGCGGCTCACGCCGCCGGTACGCCTCGATCGGCGACGTCTTCGTGGCCACGGTGAAGGACGCCATCCCGGGCGCAGCGGTGAAGAAGGGCGACGTGGTCAAGTGCGTCGTCGTCCGGACGAAGAAGGAGAAGCGCCGTCCCGACGGCAGCTACATCCGCTTCGACGAGAACGCCGCCGTGCTCATCAACGACCAGCAGCAACCACGTGGGACCCGCATCTTCGGCCCGGTCGGCCGGGAGCTGCGCGACAAGCGCTTCATGCGGATCGTCTCACTGGCACCGGAGGTGTTGTAGATGCGTATTCGCAAAGGTGACAAGGTCCAGGTCCTGAGCGGCAAGGACCGCGGCAAGCAGGCCCAGGTGGTCCGGGCCATCCCCGCCCAGGGAAGGGTCATCGTCGAAGGGGTGCACGTGGCCAAGCGGCACGCCAAGCCGACGCGCGCCACCATGCAGGGTGGGGTGATCGACAAGTTCATGCCGATCTCGGCGTCCTCCGTGGCCATCGTGTGCAACGAGTGCGGCCCGACCAGGATCGGTATGCGCATCGACGAGCAGGGGCGCAAGCTGCGTGTCTGCAAGAAGTGCGGAGCTGATCTGTGATGGCCGCATCGACGGCCACCGCCGTTCGCCCCCGCCTGAAGGAGCGCTACGACGCCACGGTGCGTGCCGAGCTGAAGGAGACCCTCGGCCTCGGCAACATCATGGAGGTCCCCAGGCTCTCAAAGATCGTCATC
>CAZNLF010000289.1:0-3662 GCA_964573595.1 uncultured Acidimicrobiaceae bacterium
CCGGGTCCAGCGCGGCGGTTCCTACCTGTGCCACGCCTCGTACTGCCGGAGGTACCGGGTCTCGGCCCGGCTCGCCAGCGAGCCGGACAGCTCGACCGGGAATGTGGGGTTCCGCGTCGCTGCCGACCTTGCCGGCTCCCCCGGAACTGCGTAGGGCTCACCGCTCGGTACCGGACCGCTCCGACGGTCGGCGCACGGGTCGGTCACCGTCGGGACCGGGGTGGTCCTCTACCATCTGGCCCGATCAGGAGGCTGCCATGAGTGATCCGTCCGTCCCTGTTGTGCCGGCTGCTGAACCGGTCGTCCCACTCGATCAGGTAGCGACGGCCGAACTGGTCGGCAGTCGCTACCTCATCCGGTTCCAGGAGGACACGCTCCGGCACCGCCCCCTGTGGATCAGGGTGATCATCGAATACCTGGGCACCTTCTTCCTGGTGACGGTGGCCGCGGGTTCCGGGGTCATCAACCACTACGCCGGTGGCGGCCCGATCAGCCGGACCGCCGCGGTGATCGCACCCGGAGCCGTCGTGATGGCGATGATCTACGCCCTCGGCCCACTGTCCGGGCTCCACATCAACCCTGCGGTCACCCTGGCCTTCGCCGGACGAGGCGTCTTCAAGCTGGGCTGGGTCCTGCCCTACCTCGTCGTCCAGCTCGCCGGAGCCGTCTCGGCGGCCCTCTTCCTCCAGGCGATGTACGGGGACGTCGCCGCCGGGAGCAACTACCCGATCGCCAAGCCGGGCGGGGACTGGCGCTCGCTGGTGATGGAGATCCTGCTCACGACCATCCTGGTGACCGTCATCCTCAACACCGCGACCGGCTACCGGAGCATCGGCCACAACGCCGCCCTGGCCGTCGGCGCCACCGTGGCCCTCCTCGGCCTGTTCGCCAGCCCGATCAGCGGGGCGTCCATGAACCCGGCCCGCACGTTGGGCCCGGACATCGTGAGCCTCAACTTCAACGGCTGGTGTGGATCTACCTGGTCGGGCCGGTCGCCGGGGCATTGATCGCCGTGATGCTGATCGGCCTGGTGCGGGGGACCCCCGACAACGAGGAGCGTGAGGCGGCCGAGGGTGGTGCGCTGCCCATTGAACGGTAGGGGCCGGGGCCGCCGCCCGGTCGGGGGCTCAGGACTCCTCGGGGACCATGTCGATCGCTCCGCAGGGGCACTCCACCATGCACAGGCCGCACCCCTTGCAGAAGTCGTAGTCGAACTGGTAGCCCTTCGGGCCGCCGAGCTTGATGACGGCATTGTCCGGGCAGACCCCGAAGCAGTTGTCGCAGTCGAAGCAGTTGCCACACGAGAGGCACCGCCGCGCCTCGAAGAGAGCGTTCTCCTCGGTCAGGCCCCCGACCACCTCGTCGAAGGTGCCCTGCCGCCTCGCCTGCTCCAGCTCGGGCCGCCGCGAGCGGGGGGCATCCGCGAAGTACCAGGTGTTCAGTCGGTCGAACGTGGCCAGGTCGCGGAGACCCTCGTCGACCACCGGGGCTCCCGACAGGAACGCGTCGATGCTCGCCGCCGCTCGCCGACCGTGGCCGATGGCCATCGTGGCCGTCCGTTGCGACGGCACCGAGTCGCCGCCGGCGAACACGCCCGCCCGCTCGGTCATCATCGTGGGACCCACCTGCACCAGGCCGTCTTCGACGGCGACGTCGGGGACTCCCTCGAGGAGCGAGAGATCGGTGTCCTGGCCGAGCGCCAGGACGAGCGAGTCGGCACCGAGCACCTCGAATTCCCCGGTCGGCACCGGCTTGCCGTCCTCGTCGAGCGTCACCTTTTCGACCATGAGCTTGCCGTCGGCGAACCGGTCGACGGTCGAGAGCCACCGGACGGTCACGCCCTCGGCCAGCGCCTCGTCGAGCTCGTCACCGTGGGCGGGCATGCGGTCGCGGTTGCGTCGGTACACGACGGTCGACTCGGTGGCGCCGAGCCGACGGGCCGTCCGGGCGGCGTCGAGCGCGGTGTCGCCGCCCCCGTAGACGGCGACCCTGCGCCCGAGCCGGGGAGGCTCGCCTGCAGCGACCTGGTGGAGGAGCGAGATGGCGTCGAGCACCCGTGCCGAGTCCCCCGAGGGGATGTCGACCCTGCGGGCCAACTGGGCGCCGACCGCCAGGAACACGGCGTCGAAGGAACCTCCGACACGCTCCGCTTCGATGTCGTGGACGATGTGGTCGAGCTGGACCTCCACGCCGAGTGCGACGATCCGGTCGATCTCGGCGTCGAGCACGGCACGCGGGAGTCGGTAGGCGGGGATGCCGAACCGCATCATCCCCCCCAGGACGGGGGCCGAGTCGACCAGGCGGACTTCGTGGCCGAGCCGGCGGAGATGGTAGGTGGCGCCGAGGCCGGCGGGCCCGCCCCCCACCACCAGGACGCGCTTGCCGGTGGGCGCCGGAGCGGCCGGCAGGGCCCAGCCACGGTCGATGGCCAGGTCGCCGAGGAACCGCTCCACGGAATTGATGCCGACCGCCTCGTCGAGCTCGGCCCGATTGCATGCCGTCTCGCAGGGGTGGTAACAGATGCGCCCCATCACCGCGGGGAACGGGTTGTCCGCGACGAGCTTCCGCCACGCCGCCTCGTAGTCGCCGGGCTCCGCCTGGTAGAGCCAACCCTGGATGTCCTCGCCGGCCGGGCAGGCGTTGCTGCACGGGGGGAGCCGGTCGACATAGACCGGTCGGTTCACCCGCCAGGATCCCGTGTGGTTGGCGTGGCTCGAGCCGACGTCGAGGGTAATGGCGAACGGAGGCTCCATCAGTGGTCCCTTCGTGGTCGTTCGGACTCCCCGGACGGTGCGTCGTCGAGCCCGTAGGTCGCGATGTTCTTGTCGGCGATGGCCTGGATGCGGGCGATCACCTCCACGCTCGGGTGATCGCCGAAGAGGTGGGCGTAGCGTCGCTGGATCGACAGGTAGTCCTCGACGGGTACCCGGTGGCGGATGGGGGACACTCCGGTGACGGTGCCTCCCTCGGCTTCGAACACGGGGAAGAGCCCGGTCTCCACGGCCAGCCGGGCCACCCGGATCGTGTCGCACGATGCGGTTCCCCACCCGAGCGGGCACGGAACGAGGACGTGGAGGTAACGGGCACCGCGGAGCTCCATCGCCCGTTCGACCTTGGCCTCGAGGTCGTGCAGGTCGGCGACGGTGGCCGTGGCCACGTAGGGGATGTCGTGGGCCATGGCGATCCGGGGGAGGTCCTTCCCCTGGCCGAAGGTGTTGCCCGGATCGGGGCCCACCGTCTCGGTCGTCGCCGTCCGGGCGGCCGGTGGGGTGGCGCCCGAACGCTGCACCCCGGTGTTCATGTACGCCTCGTTGTCGTAGCAGACGAAGAGCACGTCGTCGTTCCGCTCGAACATCCCCGAGAGGCACCCGAAGCCGATGTCGACGGTCCCCCCGTCCCCGGCCTGTCCGACCACCCGCACGTCGGACCTGCCCTTCACCTTCATCGCCGCCGCCACCCCGGTGGCCACCGCCGGCGCGTTGCCGAACAGCGAGTGCAGCCACGCGATGCGCCAGGACGTCTCGGGGTAGGGAGTGGAGAACACCTCGAGGCAGCCGGTGGCATTGACGGCGATGAGCCGGCCCCGGGTGGCCCGCATCGCCGCGTCGAGGGCGTAACGGGCACCGAGGGCCTCGCCGCAGCCCTGGCAGGCCCGGTGGCCC
>CAZNLF010000290.1:0-3626 GCA_964573595.1 uncultured Acidimicrobiaceae bacterium
CCAACAGGATGACCGTGAACTTGATCCGGCCACCCTCCTGGAGGACCGTGTTCAGACCGGAGGGGATGCCGGCCACCACGTTGGCGAAGATCAGGATCGACATGCCCTGGCCGATCCCCCGCTGGGTGATCAGCTCGGCCAGCCACATCACGAAGGCCGTGCCGGCGGTCAGCGTCATCACGATGAACGCGCCCCGCCAGATCGAGTAGTTGAGGATGAGATCGACGTTCTGGCTGGTGCCGAACAGGCCGCCCCCGCCCTTGTGGAACAGGTAGACGAGGCCGGTCGACTGCATCAGGGCCAGCGCCACCGTCAGGTAGCGGGTGGTCTGGGTCAGCTTCTTCTGGCCCACCGCCCCCTGGTCCCGCCACTGCTCCAGCTTGGGGATGACCGTCGCCAACAGCTGGATGATGATGCTCGAGGTGATGTAGGGCATGATGCCCAGCCCGAAGACGGCCATCCTCGTGAGGGCACCGCCGGAGAACAGGTTGAGGAACCCGAGGACCCCGGACGACTTGGAGGCCGCCTCCAGCTGCTGCACCTTCGAGAAGTTGACGAACGGCACCGGGACGTTCGCCCCGAACTGGTACAGGGCGATGACGGTCAGCGTGAAGACGACCTTCTTTCGAAGGTCGGGGATCCGGAAGATGTTGGCCAGACTGGCGAGCATTGGGCTCCTCGACGCCGCGGTGGGCCGATGCTACCGGTTGGTGAGGGCGTTGCCCTGGGCCGGCGGGCGGTGGTGCCCGAACGGGAGCGGGACCACCGTGGCCGTACCCCCGGCGCCGGTGATGGCCGCCTCTGCCGACTTCGAGAAGGCGTGGGCGTGCACCGTGAGGGCACGGGTCAGCTCACCGCGGCCGAGGATCTTGACCAGATCGCCCCGACGGACCAGACCCGCGGCCACCAGGCCGCCGATGTCGACCGAGTCGCCCTCGATCTCCTGGAGGGCGCCGAGGTTGACGGGCGTGTAGTCGATCCGGAACGGGTTCTTGAACCCGCGCAGCTTCGGGATCCGCTGCATCAGCGGCAGCTGGCCGCCCTCGAATCCCATCGGGATGGTGTCGCGGGCACCCTGGCCCTTGGTGCCACGGCCGGCCGTCTTGCCGCCCTTGCCGGCGATACCTCGGCCGACGCGCCGGCGATCACGTTTTGCGCCCGCAGGGGGTCGGAGCTCATGGACCTTCATGGTCGACCTTTCTCGTCGTGCTCGGCCGTCGTCACGTTCACCAGGTGGGGGACGCGGGCCAGCATCCCACGGATCTCCGGTCGGTCGGGCAGCACGTTGGTGCGCCCGATCCCCCGGAGGCCCAGTGCCCGGAGGGTGCCCCGGTGCTTGGGCTTGGTGCCGATGGCCGAGCGCACCTGGGTGACGCGCAGCCAACCGGTCGAGGCCTGATCGGCCGACGCCCCGGTGGTGGGTGCCGCGGCCATCTCAGTTCACCTCCGTGAACAGATCGGCCTCGCGCCGACGCTCGCGGTAGGCCCGCAGCAGTGCCGCGGGCACCACCTCCTCGGCCGGCTTCCCGCGCAGGATGGCGATCTCGTCGGGACGCTTGAGCCCCTTCAGCCCGGCGATGGTGGCATGGGCCACGTTGATCCCGTTCGACGAGCCCAGCGACTTGGCCAGGATGTCGCGGATGCCCGCCATCTCGAGGATGGCCCGGGCCGCCCCGCCGGCGATCACCCCGGTACCGGGGGCGGCCGGCTTCAGCATCACCCGTCCCGCCCCGCTCTCGCCGACGATGGGGTGGGTGATGGTGCTCCCGGCCAGAGGGACGTCGAACATGTTCTTGCGGGCCTCTTCGATGCCCTTCTGCACGGCCAGCCCGGCCTCTTTGGCCTTGCCGTAGCCGAGGCCCACCTTGCCGTTGCCGTCGCCCACCACCATCAGGGCGGCGAAGGAGAACCGGCGACCACCCTTCACGACCTTGGACACCCGGTTGACCCGGATGGTCCGCTCCTCGAATTGCAGCTCGTTGCTTGCCATGGTCCTAGAACTCCAGTCCTTCGGCACGGGCGGCGTCGGCCAGGGCGGCCACCCGTCCGTGATAGGCGAATCCACCGCGGTCGAAGACCACGGTGGTGATGCCGGCATCGCGGGCGCGCGTGGCGACCAGTGTTCCCACCCTGCCGGCCGCGTCGATGTTCCCGCCCGACGTGTCCCGCAGCTCGCCCTCGACGGACGAGGCGGCGGCCAGGGTGCGACCGGAGTCGTCGTCGATCAGCTGGGCGGAGATGTGTTTGTTGGAGCGGAACACCGCCAGGCGGGGGCGGCCGGCCGAGCCGTGCACCCGCCGGCGCACGCGGGCGTGACGACGCCGGCGCAGCTCGAGTTTGTGATCAGTGCGTGCCATTACTTGGCTGCCTTCCCGGCCTTGCGCACAACCCGCTCCCCCACGTACCGGATGCCCTTGCCCTTGTAGGGCTCGGGCTTGCGGAGCTTGCGGATGTCCGCGGCCACTTGGCCGACCTTCTCCTTGTCGATCCCCTTGATGATGACCCTGGTGGCGGAGGGCACCTCGAAGGTGACCCCGTCCGGAGCGGTGACGTTGACCGGGTGGGAGAAGCCCAGCGCCAGCTCGAGGGCCGACGGGCCCTTCGGGATGGCCCGGTAGCCCACCCCGACGATCTCCAGCTCCTTCGAGAAGCCCTCGGTGACACCGGACACCATGTTGGCCACCAGCGACCTGGTCAGACCGTGCAGGGCGCGGTTCTGGCGCTGGTCGTCGGGACGCTCGACCACCAGGACGTCGCCGTCCTGGCGGATGGTGATGGCGGCGGGCACCGACCGGGCCAGCTCGCCCTGGGGGCCCTTGACCGTCACCGTGTTGTCCGTGCCCACCGCCACCGACACCCCGGAGGGGACGGTGATCGGTGATCGTCCGACGCGCGACATCAGCGGGTACCTCCAGTCGTCGTCGGGGACGCCGGGCACGGCTCGGGGGGGCGCCTACCAGACATAGCAGAGCACCTCTCCACCCATGCGGCGCTTGCGCGCCTCGCGGTCGGTCATCAGGCCCTTGGAGGTGGAGACCACGGCCACGCCGAGCCCACCGAGCACGCGGGGCATCTTGTCGGCCCGGGCGTAGATGCGCAGGCCGGGCTTGGACACCCGCTTGATCCCCGAGATGGTCCGGGCGCGGTCGGGCGCGTACTTCATCTGTATCTCCAGGGTCTTGCCCGGCTTGCCCGGGTCCTCGTTCACCTGGTAGCCCACGATGTAGCCCTCGTCCACCAGGATGGCGGCCAGCGACTCCTTGAGCTTGGATCCGGGCATCTTGACCGTATCGAAGTGAGCGGTGTTGGCGTTCCGGATACGGGTCAGCATGTCGGCAATCGGGTCTGTCATCGTCATCGTTCGTCGCCTCCTCTCACCAACTGGCCTTCGTGACGCCGGGGATCTCTCCGGCGTGGACCATCACTCGCAGGCAGATCCGGCACAGGCCGAACTTGCGGTACACCGACTTGGGCCGGCCACACCGGCGGCATCGGGTGTACCCGCGCACCTTGAACTTGGGGGTGCGCTGCTGCTTTTCGATCAGAGCCTTCTTCGCCATGGGGTTACTGGTTCTCCTGTCGGAACGGGAAGCCGAAGGCGGCCAGGAGTGCCCGGCCCTCTTCGT
>CAZNLF010000291.1:0-3578 GCA_964573595.1 uncultured Acidimicrobiaceae bacterium
GCCCGCGGCGAGGGCGCCTACGTGTGGGACGCCGACGGCAACCGGCTCCTCGACTTCGTCCAGTCCTACGGCGCCTCCATCCTCGGTCACGCCCACCCGTCGGTCGTCGGGGCGATCGACCGCGCTGCCGCACTGGGCACGACCTTCGGTGCCCCCACCGAGGGCGAGGTCCTGTTGGCCGAGGCCCTCTGCGTCCGGGTGGACGGTTGCGAGCAGGTCCGGCTGGTCTCCTCGGGTACCGAGGCGGCCATGAGCGCGGTGCGGGTCGCCCGCGGCTTCACCGGCAGGCCGCGCATCCTCAAGTTCGCCGGGTGCTACCACGGCCACTCCGACGGCCTCCTGGCCGGAGGGGGGAGCGGTGTCGCGACCCTCGGCCTTCCCGACTCGGCGGGGGTGCCGCCGGCCGCCGTGGCCGACACCATCGTCGCCCCGTACAACCAGGTCCCCGAGCTCGACGAGCGCGTCGCCTGCGTGATCGTGGAACCGGTGGCCGCCAACATGGGCCTGGTGCCGCCGAAGGCGGGTTTCCTCGAGGGGCTCCGGTCGGCCTGCGACCGGGCCGGGGCGCTGCTGGTGTTCGACGAGGTGATCACCGGCTTCCGGCTCGCCGCGGGTGGCGCCTCGGCGTGGTCGGGTGTGCGACCGGACCTGTGGTGCTTCGGGAAGGTCATCGGCGGGGGCCTGCCGGTCGGGGCCTTCGGCGGTCGTGCCGAGGTGTTGGGGGTGTTGGCCCCCGACGGTCCCGTGTACCAGGCGGGCACGTTGTCGGGCAATCCCCTGGCCACGGCGGCCGGGCTGGCCGTGCTCGACGCGCTCGACGCCGATGCCTACGGTGCGCTCGCCGATCGGGTGGGCCGGTTCGCCCGTGGGTTGGAGGAAGCCCTGACCCTGGGCCTGGCGAAGGTGGGGGCGGTGGACGGTGACGGCCGGCCGGTGGAGGCGCGGGTGCCCGTGGTCGGGCCACTGGTCGGCGTCTTCTTCGTGCCGCAGGGGAGCGGTCCGGTCGACGACTACGACGGTGCGGCGGCAGCGGCGGCGACCGGGCTCTACGCCCGGTTCTTCCGGTCGATGCTGACGCGGGGGGTGGCGTTCGCACCGGGTCCCTTCGAGGTGGCGTTCCCGTCGATGGCCCACGGTGATCGCGAGCTCGACCGCGCCGTCGACGTGGCCTCCGAGGCCGCCTCCGACCTCGGCCCGTCGCGCTGAGCCGGTGACGGGGACGGCACCCTCCCTCCCCGTCGGGGGCGGTCCGCCCGTGCGCCCCCGGCGTTCCCGGAGATCGTCGAGGGGCAAGCGACGGCCCGCCGAGGTGCCCGAGGCGACGTCGTTCTTCTTCGGGGGCGTCGACATGGTCCAGGGCCCGGCCCAGGTCTCGGCCGAGCGGCACGGACTGTCGGTGGCGTTCGGCGAGCGGGGGATCGAGATCATCGGGCGGGAGCCGGGGGAGCGCCAGGCGGTGTCGTGGGCCGACGTGCAACGGGTCTGGCTCGAAGGCTCGGACCTCGAAGGCTCGGACGAGGGGCCGGGCGGCCGGAGGGTCACGTCGCTCGAGGTGGAGTCGATCGGCGTGACGATCAGGCTCCTGATCGACGAGGACCCCGAGCGATCCGTGCCCGTCGAAGCCCTCGAACGATGCCTCGGCGGGTGGTCGCGCCGGGTCCGGCCGGCACGCACCCCGGCTCGGTCGGCGCTGCGCCCGGTCCCCCCGGTGGCCGCCTCCTCCCCGGGCCCCGGCCCGGCCCGGCCACCGTCCGTCGGCCCGGGCGTCATGGTGCCCGTCCACGGACCGGCCGGGCATCCCCCGGCCCGCCGGCGCCGGACCGCCGTCCTGCTGACCGGGATCGCCCTCATCGTCGCCGGTGTCGGCCTGGCTCTTCTGCTCTCGGGTCGGAACAACTCGGCGCCGGTGGCCTCGCACACCGCCGCACCCCCGCCGAGCGCCGACCAACGCACGGCCGACCGGATCATGCTGACCCAGGCCGACATGCCGGTGGGGTGGAAGGTCGACCCCGCCAGCCCGTCCACCAGCGACGTGCAACCCGCACTCCGCCAGGGGGAGGCGGCGATCACCGGGACCTTCGCCGGCTGCATGGGCGTCTCCGGCCAGGAGGCGTCCGTCCTGCTGGGCGGCCGGGCCGCCGACCAGACGGCCCAGTCCTCGTCGCCGATCTTCGTCGCCCCCTCGACCACCGGGGACGGTTCCACCCTCCAACTCCAGACGGCGGCCTCGACGGTCCGCACACACGGCGACGAGCAGCGTGACCTCGCCCCGTTCGCCAGTCCGCGCTACCCGTCCTGCGCGGCCACCGCCATCGCCTCGGAGCTCCAGCTCGGCGTGGACGACGGGTCGGGCGGCCAGGCGTCCGCCGCCCGGGGCTCGCTGATCGCCCTCCCGGGCTCGCCGGGCCAGCGGCTCACCGCGCTGGAGGTCACCTGTCGGGTGTCGTATCACGGGGACTCCGTACCGGTGGAGGTGGAGGCGGTGTTCCTCGGGAGCGACAGGATCGAGGCCAACCTCGAGGCGTTCGCCGTGGGCGAGCTGATTCCGGTCGACGCGGTCGCGGCGCCGGTGAAGGCGTTCGAGCAGCGTGTGGCCACCCAGGGTGACGGCACGAGGGTCTGAGGCCGTTCCGGCCACGGAGAAGATTTTTCCCTTTTCGGCGGTGGATCCGACTAAATTGCCGGCCACTGCGTCAATATGGACAAGTGCAACAGCCGTGGCGCGCCCCGACAGCTGCCGGATCCCCCAGTCGGCCTTCTCGAGTGGTCGGCCGGCGAGGTCCGGAGGGTGTCCGAACCTTGCCGCAGACGTATTTCCCGCAGTGCCAGAGCATCGAGTGGACCAATGCAGTTGACTGAGCCGAAGGACGGCCCCGGGGCGAGCCCCCGGCGATCGAGGAGTGGTACATGACGGTCGGAATCACGGAACTTCCTCCTGAGGGCATGCAACTCGGCGGTGTGGCCCTCGCCGGCGACGCCGACCGGGGGACGAAGACGACGGAGGGCCTCAGCCTGCTGTTCACGACGGCGGGGATCACCGTGCAGGGTCCGCAGCCCCAGATCGAGCGGTTGCTCGTGTGGTCCGGCCTCGACACCGCCACCTGCCGGGAGAAGATCTCGCTCACCGATGGTCGGAGTGCGGCGGTCATGGAGTTGACCTCGGGCGGGCAGTCGATCCGGTTCCTCCTGCCGACGGAGACCGTCACCCCTGGTCAGGCCGCCTATCTCGACCAGGCTCTGCCGGCCTGGCTCGCCCGGTACAAGGGCTCGTCCGGGCCGAGCGCCACCCCGCCTCCGGCCCCACCGGCCTCCCAGACGACCCCGACGGGCGGAGCACCCGGTGCCGCCGCCGCAGCGGCCGCCGGAGCAGCGGCCGCCGGAGCAGCGGCCGGAGCCGCCGGTGCGACCGCGAACGGGAGCGGCACCGCCCCCGGAGGGGTCACGCCGCCCGCGCCGTACGCCACCACCCCGCCCCCGCCCCCGCCGGCCGGTCACGGGGCTGCCCCGGCGCCCGGGCCCGACACGAGCAGCACCCCGTCGCCCGCGCCCTCGTTCGCCTCCGCACCGGGGGAGACGGC
>CAZNLF010000292.1:0-3572 GCA_964573595.1 uncultured Acidimicrobiaceae bacterium
GTGATCACCCACACCTGCATGTCGAAGTCGCTCGTGACCAGCCGGAAGTGGCAGAGGTCGGGAGGTTCGACCACGTCGATGGCCAGTTCCTCGCCGAGCTCGCGGACGAGCGCCGCCGAGGGCCGCTCTCCTGGCTCGATGTGACCGCCGGGCAGATCCCAGACTCCTGGGTACCATCGTCGCCCCGTCGATCTGAGGCCCAGGAGCAGCCTCCCGTCCCGAATCAGCACTCCGGCGGCCACTGCGGCCGCACCCGGCGTGTCAGAGCGGGCCACAGAGGGAGTCTGGCATCCGGGAGATCGCCGGCGCCCGAGATCCTCTGTTCCGGCGGGACGGCCAGGCCGCGGCCGTGGGACGAGACCAGTCCACGGTTTCGGCTCGGCACCCTGCCGGAGGGGGAGTCCGCTCTGCGCGACGATTTCGTGAAGAGCGGGGTATCGTGCAAACGATCCGGTACTAGGGCTCCAGACGCTCGCCCCAAGGGTCGGCATGCGAGAGGAGGCACGGAGTGGGTGCGGACGATCCTCGGTGCCGTCGCGGACGTGACACCGCCGTTCCGAGTCGTTCCCGAGGGGAACGTCGGCACGGCTGCAATGGCCCCCGGCACGCCGGAACGGGACGCTCTGTCGATGCGCCGACCCGCGCCTGGACCGCCACCCGCGCCTGGACCGCCACCCGCGCCTTCGCAACGGTGGTCACGACGGCGGACCCGGCCCGTGTCGACTGAGCCCGACGCCATCGCCCAGGCGGACGAGGTCACCGAAACCGGCGCAGTCGACCCGGACCCCGGTCGCTCCGTGCTCCGGCGCTACTGGCCCGTGCTCCGCGCGCTGATTGGGCTCGCCGTGCTCGGCGTGGCGGTGTGGATCCTGTCGGCCCACACCGACGAGCTCTCCGGCGTGACCGACGTCTTCGGGAGACTGGACTGGTGGTGGATCCCGGCGGCGGTGGCCGCAGAGGGGATGTCCTTCGTGGCCTTCACCGGCATGCAGTACAAGCTCCTGCAGGCCGGTGGCCTGACCCCTCCCCGCGGGACACTGCTCAAGATGACCTTCGCCGCGCAGGCCATCGCCAACTCGTTCCCCGGTGGGAACGCCATCTCCGCCGCCTACGGATTCCGTTGGTACCGACGCTTCGGCGCCGACAGCACCCTGGCCGGCTGGGCGACGGTCGGCACGATCGTGGCCTCGGCCGTCTCCCTCACCCTGGTGGCTGCGGCCGGTCTGGCCCTGGCCGCCAGCGAGGGAGCCTCGCTCGACCTCATCCCCGCCATCGTCGGCGCCCTGCTGGTCACCGTGTCCGTCGGGGCACTGTTCGTCTACGAGAAGCCCCTCTTCGTGGTCCTCACCTTCGCCATCCGGACCTCCCAGAGGCTGGTGCACCGCCCGCGCGGTGACGTCGAGACCCACATCGAGCGCATCATGCACTGGACCAACTCGGTACGCCTGGGCTGGCGCCAGGTGATCGGGATCGTGCTGTGGGCCTCGGCCAACTGGATCTTCGACTGCCTCTGCTTCACCCTGATGTTCCCGGCTGTCGGGGCAACCGTCCCCTGGAAGGGACTGCTGCTGGCCTACGGGGCCGGGCAGCTGGCCGCCGCCCTGCCCATCACGCCGGGGGGCCTGGGCGCCGTCGAGGGAAGCATCACCATCGCCCTGGTCGTCTTCGGTGGTGCCGAGACCGGCACGGTGGACGCCGTCCTCATGTACCGCATCGTCAGCTTCTGGCTGGTGCTCGCCATCGGCTGGACGCTGTGGGGGGAGCTGGCCTTCGAGGTCCGGCGGGGACGGTGGAGCCGCCGTGCCCTGGCGTCGCCGGTCGACGCCGCTCCGGACATCGACACCGGTCCGGAGATCGACGCCGGTCCCCCGGCCGGCACGGAGATCCTCCGGGCCGGTCGGACCGAGGCGGGACGAGAGGCCGAGGTTCCCGGATCGTGACGACACGTGGGCGAAGGAGAAAGACGATGGGATCAAAGCGGAGCGTTCGCCTGGCGGTGGCGACGCTGACGGTATTCCTCCTGGCCGGATGCACGGCGGCGCGCAACAGCCTCGGGACGTCCGACAGCTCGTGCTATCTGGCCCTTCCCTCGGCGACCCGTGCAGTCGGAACGCAGAGCAAGTTCGTCGGGGTCCACAATTTCACCCTGTCCTCGCTGCGCCAGAAGGATCCGAAGTTGTTCGACACCCTCGTCGGGGTGAGGCCGACGTCACAGCGCGTCTGCATCATCGAGTTCGCCGGGTCGTTCACCCAGGCATCGGTGAACAAGCCGCTCGGCAGACCCTCCGGCCGACTCGCCGTGGTCGTCTTGGAGGCACCGTCCAACCACCTGGTGGGCACGGTCATCTTCCACCACCCTCCGCTGGCCTTCGCCCACCCCCACGCCGGTTGACCGGTCTCGGGCCCGGCCACGTCGTGGCGTGGTCCACCGGTCGTGACGAACGCGGCGGCATGGGTCTGAGGGTCGTGCGTTGTCAGCGCTGTCGATTGGCGGCAGAATCGGGGGATGCTCACTCGGTCGTCCGGACTACTGGCTCTCCGTTCCGACCCGGTCCCCGCCTCGGTGGAGCGCCTCCAGTCGGACGGGTACGTGGTCCTCGACCGCGTGTTCACGGGCGAGGAGCTCGCAGCACTCTGTGCCGACGTCGAACGGGTCTTCGAGGAGTACCCGCCCGACGACCGTGGAGACCCCCCCGAGGAATCGGCCCCGTTCCGCTACGAGATGCTCAACCGCAGTGGCGTCGTCCAGCGGGCCGTCGGCCACGCCCGGATCCTCGAGGTCGTCGAGCCCCTGTTGGGAGAGGACTGCCACGTGATCGCCAATACGGCGTGGCGGCAACGGTCGGGTGAGAACGACCACCTCGGACGCTTCTGGCACATCGACGGTGGCCCGCACGTCCCTCGTGATCCGGGTGTCCCGTGGGACACCCGGATCCCCTATCCCGTGTTCGCCATCGCCGCACACCTCTACCTCTGGGACTGCCCGATCGAGGCCGGCCCGACCGGGTTGATCCCCGGCAGTCACACGTCGGGTCAGGCACCCCCGATGGAGCGGCTCGCCGACGACGACCTCGAGTGGAACGGCCATGGCGCCGTTCCCGTCGTGGCCCGGGCCGGTGACGTCGCCCTCTTCGTCTCGGACGTATGGCACCGGCGGATGCCGCCCGGTCCCGGTGATCCGGGGCGGATGTTCGTCCAGTGCCACTACGGGCGTCGCGACATCGCCCAACGGGTCCGACCCACGTCCTCGGTCAACCACCTGTCGGCCGAGGCCCTGGCCCGGGCCCGGACACCGAGGGAGAAGACACTGGTCGGCTACCACCCGCTGGGCTTCTACGACGGATGACCCAGCGGCCCCGGGGCGGCCGCACCGCCCGTTCCGGGTGACGCACCGCCCGGTCCGGGTGGACTGACCCGGGGACGGCCGCCGACCGCCAGGATCGTCAACCCGTGGGCAGTGGTGCGAAGGGCTGGACCGAGACCCAGCACGTCGCTGGAGGAGGCTTGCCCGCGGTCGTCTTGCACAGGAGCGAGGCCGGGGAGTTGACCCGCAATTTGACCACCTGGTACTG
>CAZNLF010000293.1:0-3571 GCA_964573595.1 uncultured Acidimicrobiaceae bacterium
TCGCCTTCTTCGCCTCGGACCGCGCCAAGGCCGTGACCGGCCAGTACCTGCTGGTCAACTCGGGCGAGATGCTGCGATGAGCGCCCCGCCCAAGAGGGTCGTGGTGTGGGGCACCGGGTTCGTGGGGAAGATGGTGATCCCCGAGGTGCTCGGTCATCCCCGCTTCGAGCTGGTGGGCGTGGGTGTGTCCAACCCGGACAAGGCCGGTCGTGACGTGGGGGTGCTCTGCGGGATCGATCCGGTCGGCATCGTGGCCACCGACGATGTCGCCGCCCTGGTCGAGCTGGCGCCCGACGCCCTCGTCCACTACGGCCCAACGGCGGCCCACGCCGACGACAACATCCGCGACATCGGGGCCTTCCTGACCGCCGGCATCGACGTCTGCTCGACGGCGATGACCCCCTGGGTATGGCCGTCCATGGCGCTCAACCCGCCGAGCTGGATCGATCCGATCACCGCGGCGTGCGAGGCCGGGTCCTCGTCGTGCTTCACGACCGGGATCGACCCCGGTTTCGCCAACGACCTGTTCCCCATGACGCTGATGGGCCTCTGCGGCGAGGTGCGGCAGGTGAAGGCGCTCGAGATCCTGGACTACATCAACTACGAGGGTGACTACGAGGACGAGATGGGCATCGGGCGCCCGCCCGAGTTCGTCCCCCTGCTCGAGCACACCGACATCCTGGTCATGTCCTGGGGGGCCACCGTCCCGATGATGGCCCAGGCGGTGGGGGTCGAGCTCGACGAGATCACCACGACCTGGGAGAAGTGGGTCACCGACCGGCCCATCGAAACGGCCAAGGGACTGATCAACCCCGGTGAGGTGGCCGCCATCCGCTTCACCGTCAACGGGATCTACCGGGGCGAGCCACGGATCTGCCTCGAGCACGTCAACCGGGTGGGCACGGACGCCGCCCCCGAGTGGCCCCGGGGGACCCAGGACGACGTCTACCGGGTGGTGATCGACGGCTCGCCCTCCATCACCCAGGAGACGGCCTTCCGCTTCTCCGACGGCAGCGGCCGTGACGCCGCGGCCGCCGGGTGCCTGGCGACGGGGCTGCGGGCGCTCAATGCCGTGCCGGCCGTGAACGACCTCCCGCCCGGATGGGTCACCGCCCTCGACCTCCCGCTCATCGCCGGGGCGGGCACCATCCGGTAGCGGCGTGACGCCCCGTTCGCCGGACGACCCACCGCCGATCGCCCCGTCGGGGCGCGCCCGGACCGCCGGCGATCAGATCAGAACCCCGGCTCCGGCCGGCCGAGCATGAGGAGCAACGGTGACACCAGAGGACCTTGTCGAGATCGAGCTGATCAAGCGGCTGAAGTACCGGTACCTGCGTTGCCTCGACCAGAAGTTGTGGGACGAGATCGAGACGTGCTTCACCCCTGACGCCACCGCCCGCTACGGCGGCGGGCTCTACGAGTTCGAAGGACGTGACGCCATCATGGAGTTCCTCCGCACCTCGATGGGTGCCACCACCATGCTGAGCAGCCACCGGTGCCACCATCCCGAGATCGACCTGGTGGGAGCCGACGAAGCAACGGGCGTCTGGGCGCTCGAGGACGTCGTCATCCTGACCGACATCGGCATCAACGTCCAGGGTGCGGCGTTCTACACGGATCGTTACGTGAAGGTCGACGGCAGCTGGATCATCGCCCACACCGGATACCGGCGCACCTATGAGGAGTTGCTCCCTCGGGCCTCCCTCCAGGGTCTGAGGCTGACCGCGGACTGGTGGGCCACCGACGGCCGGTCGACCCTCGGCTGAGCGGGTGTCGGATCAGGCGATCGTCGCGCCGTCGATGACGATGTCGGCCCCGTTCATGTGCGAGGCCTCGTCCGACGCCACATAGGCGATGGCCGCGGCGATGCCCTCCGGCGTGCCGAAATCGCCGATCGGCGTCACCCGGGCCAGCAGCTTGATGTCGGCACCCTCGGGAAGGTGGAAGGCCCCGGTGATCGGGGTGTCGATCGCTCCGGGGCTGATGCTGTTGACCCGCAGTCCCTGGGCGGCGTACTCGACGGCCAATGACCGGGTGAAGGCCAGCACCCCCCCTTTCGACGCCACGTAGGCGGTGGCCCACGGCTGTCCCTTGTGGGCGGCCGTCGAGGCCAGGTTGACGATGTTCCCCTTGGTCGCCAAAAGGTGGGGCAGCGCCTCGCGGCACACGAGGAAGGTGCCGGTCAGGTTGACGGAGATCAGCCGGTTCCACTCGTCGACGGAGAGCTCGTGGGTGTGGGAGAACGAGAGCACGCCCGCCACGTTGACCACCACGTCCAGCCGGCCCAGCTCGGCCAGGGCGGCACCCACCATCGTCCGGACGCCCGCCTCGGAGCTCACGTCCCCGACCATGGTCGTGAGCGGCGCGGGGAGCCCCCTCGCCTCCACCCCGAGCTTCTCGAGGAGCTCGACGTTGATGTCGGTGGCCACCACGGCGGCGCCCTCCTCGGCCAGGCGGATCGCTGTCGCCCGCCCGATTCCCGAGGCTGCGCCGGTCACGAGCACGGACTTTCCGTTGAAGCGGGGGGAGACCATGGCCAGACTGTAGAGGGAAACATCGGGCCCCGAGGAGGGGCGCCTGACCCTCGGCGCAGGTTGCCGGGGCCGTCGGGACCGGCCACCCCACGGCCGGGCCCCGGGACAAGTACAATGGAAATGGCAGTGCGAAATGCTCCGCGGGGGCGTCCGTCCCCGCCCATGCCGCCGGCAGCCCTAGGGCGCTGGACGGCTCGATCAGGAGGATCCTTATGGCCGACCCCCGGTCCAAGCCGATCACGGTGCCCGCCGTGCGCGCCACCAAGTGCCGGGACGGTGACGCCCCCCTGGTGATGGTGACGGCCTACGACGCCCCGGGCGCCCGGATCGCCGACGCCGCCGGCGTCGACCTCATCCTCGTCGGCGACTCGGTGGGGAACAACGTGCTCGGGTACGAGGACTCCCTGCAGGTGACCGTGGAGGACATGGCCCACCACACCGCGGCGGTGGCGCGGGCCAGGCCCCGGCCCCTCGTCGTGGCCGACCTGCCCTGGATGAGCTACCACCTCGACCCGGCCGACACGGTGCGCAACGCCGCCGTGCTCATCCGGGCGGGCGCCCAGGCGGTCAAGCTGGAGGGCGGGTCCAATCGCGTGGCGATGATCGAGGCGCTCGTCTCGGCCGAGATCCCCGTGATGGGGCATCTCGGGCTGACCCCCCAGTCGGTCAACGTCATGGGCGGCTACCGGGTGCAGGGGAAGGACGATGCCGCCGCCCACACCCTGGCGGTCGGGGCGAAGGCCATCGTGGCCGCCGGCTGCTTCGCCGTGGTGCTCGAGGGCATCCCCGAGCAGGTGGGCAGGTCGATCACCGAATCGCTGGATGTGCCGACGGTGGGGATCGGCGCCGGCCCCCACTGCGACGGCCAGGTCCTCGTCTTCCACGACCTGCTGGGGTTCAACCCGGCGGTACCCAAATTCGTCCGCCGCTACGCCGAGCTCGGCGATGCCGCCGTCGCTGCCGTGGCGGCGTACGCGGCCGACGTGCGGTCGGGCGCGTTCCCGGCCGACGCCGAGGTGTACCACTGACCCTCCGGC
>CAZNLF010000294.1:0-3553 GCA_964573595.1 uncultured Acidimicrobiaceae bacterium
GCACTCCTCACCGACCTGCAGGACGGCGACGTCCTGTTCATCGACGAGATCCACCGGCTGCACCGGTCGGTGGAGGAGATCCTCTACCCGGCCATGGAGGACTTCAAGCTGGACATCCTCATCGGCAAGGGCCCGACCGCACGCAGCATCCGCCTCGACCTGCCCCGCTTCACGCTGGTCGGTGCCACCACCCGCACCGGGCTGGTGGCCGGGCCGCTACGCGACCGCTTCGGCTTCGTCGGACGGCTCGACCTCTACGACGTGGACGAACTCCAGACCATCGTCACCCGGTCGGCGGGGATCCTCGGGGTGCCCATCGACGTCGACGGGGCCCGCCGCATCGCCGAGCGTTCGCGCGGCACCCCGCGCATCGCCAACCGGCTGCTGCGACGCGTCAGGGACTTCGTCGAGGTGCGGGCGGAGGGGGCCATCACCTCGGTAGCCGCCGTGGAGGGTCTCGACGTGTTCGGGGTGGACGAGCTCGGCCTCGACAAGGTCGACCGCGCCATCCTCGACGTCCTCTGCCGCCGGTTCTCCGGCCGACCGGTCGGGCTCAGCACGCTGGCCCAGTGTGTCGGCGAGGAGCCGGACACCATCGAGGACGCGTACGAGCCCTACCTGCTCCAGCAGGGCCTCCTCCAGCGGACCGCCCGCGGCCGGGTCGCCGCGCCCCGGGCCTGGGCCCATCTGGGGTTGGCACCGGTGGAGCCGACCCTGCTCTAGCCGCTCAGCCGCTCAGCCGCTCAGCCGCTCTGGCCGGCCGACGGATCGACGAGGCGGCCGGTGACGGGCAAGGCGGATGACCGAGGGGGCCCGGGGGTCTGCAACCATGGTGCCCATGCCGCAGCCCCCGTCGTCGGTGGAGTCGGCCCGGCACCCCGGTGACGCACCGTCGGGAAGCCCGGTCCCCATGGACGCCTACGACTACGGACTGCCCGAGTCGGCCATCGCCCAGCATCCCGCCGAGCCCCGGAGCGCCGCCCGGCTGCTCGTCGCCCCCGGTGTGGCCGGCGACGACGAGGTCCGTCACACCACGATGGCCGAGTTGGACACCCTGGTCGGACCGGGAGACGTCCTGGTGGTCAACGACACCCGGGTGCTCACCGGACGGCTCTTGCTGACCAAGTCCAGCGGCGGTCACGCCGAGGTGCTGTTGCTGGAGCCGGTGGAGGGCGCGCCCGACCGATGGCAGGCGCTGGTGCGGCCGGGTCGTCGCCTGGCGCCGGGGACCCTCCTCTACGAACCGACGGTCGCCCACGGAGGGAGGCCACCGGTGCCGGTGCTCGAGGTCGGCCCGGACATCGGGGGCCGCGACGACGGTCGACGGTCGGTCCGCCTACTCGACCCGGCCGTGGTGGGACGGACCGGTACGGTGCCACTGCCGCCCTACATCCACGACCGGTCGAGCGACCCGGACCGCTACCAGACCGTCTACTCGGCCGACCAGCCCCTCGCCGACCGGTCGGCAGCCGCGCCCACCGCCGGGCTCCACTTCACCGCCGAGGTCCTGGAGGGGTGCCGGCGGGCCGGGGCGGTGATCGTGCCGCTGAGCCTGGCCATCGGCCTCGACACCTTCCGTCCGATCACCGCGGCGACCGCCGAGGAACACGTCATCCACTCCGAGCGCTACTCGATCCCCGCCGAGTCCATGGAGGCCTGTGCCCGGGCCGACCGGGTGGTGGCCGTCGGAACCACCGCCGTCCGGGCCCTGGAGTCGGCGGCGGCCACCGGGGTGCTGTCGGGTCGCACCGAGCTCTACATCCACGGGGAGTACCCGTTCCGGGTGGTCGACGTATTGATCACCAACTTCCACCTGCCGCGCTCGAGCCTCCTCCTGCTGGTCGAGTCGTTCTGCGGGCAACAGTGGCGGGCCCTCTACGCCGACGCGCTGGGGGAGGGATACCGGTTCCTCTCCTTCGGCGACGCCATGATGGTGCCCCGGTCGGGATCGTGAGCCACCCCGCGGTGGGGTGGGGCGGCGTGGGGTGGGGCGCGGTGGCCTTGGGACCGTTGGCCTCGGGGCCGGCCAGGTGAGTCGGGCCCGCATGGAGGTGACGGCGACCGACGGCGAGGCGCGCACCGGCCTCGTGCACACGGCACGGGGCTCCTACGCGGTGCCGGCCTTCATGCCGGTGGGCACCCGTGGGGCGGTGAAGGCCCTCGACAGCACCGACCTCGAGACGCTGGGTGTGGAGGTGGTACTGGCCAACACCTACCACCTGATGCTCCGCCCGGGTGCGAAGGTGGTCGCCGAGCTCGGTGGCCTCCACCGTTTCACCGGGTGGGAGGGTCACACGCTCACCGACTCGGGTGGGTACCAGGTCCACTCGCTGGGCCCGACGGTGGACGACGACGGGCTGACCTTCGCCTCGGTCTACGACGGCGCCGCCGTGCGTCTGACCCCCGAGTCGGCGGTCGAGGCCCAGGGGTTGATCGGGGCCGACATCCAGATGGTGCTGGACGTCTGCGCCAGCCTGCCGGCGTCGACCGCCGTCCTCCGGACCGCGGTCGACCGCACGGCCTCCTGGGCGGAGCGGGCCCGGGCGCGTCACCGGAGCCTCGAGGACCGGCCCGAGGGACAGGCGCTGTTCGGCATCGTCCAGGGGGGCACCGATCCGCAGCTACGCGCCGAGAGCGCGTGCCGGACCGTCGAGCTCGACTTCGACGGCTACGGCATCGGCGGCCTCTCGGTGGGGGAGGGCCGCCCGGAGATGCTGGGGGCCCTGGCCGCCACCGTGCCCCACCTCCCGGTGGACCGACCGCGGTACCTGATGGGGGTGGGCGACCCGTCCGGCCTCATGGAGGCAGTGGCCCTCGGGGTGGACCAGTTCGACTGCGTGGCACCGACCCGCATGGCGCGCCACGGCTCGGTCCTCACCCGGGCGGGGCGCTTGAACCTGCGCAACGCCCGGTACGCGACCGACGACGGTCCCCTCGACCCGTCGTGTGCCTGTTCCACCTGCCGTCGGTGGTCGCGGGGGTACCTCCGCCATCTGCTCGGGGTGCGGGAGCCCACGGCCTGGCGCCTGGTGACCATCCACAACCTGGCCTTCATGCTCGGGCTGATGGCCGAGGCCCGGTCGGCCATCGCCGGTGGCACCTTCTCCGCCCTCCGTGCCCGGACCCTGGAGATGTGGGGCGACTGAGGCGGGGTGGCGCCTGGTCGGAGCGGGGCTGGACTACAGTCGGACCGCTGTGATGACCACTGACCCCTCCTCCTGCATCCGATGACTGCCGTCCTGACGACGATCGCACCGTTGCTGGCGGCAACGGCGAAAAAGTCGAGCAGCGGCAGCCCGATCCTGTTGATCTTCCTGGTCATCGGGGCCGCCTTCTACTTCCTCATCTACCGACCCCAACAGCGCAAGGCCAAGGCGGTGCGGGAGCAGGGGAGCAGCTACGACGTGGGCGACGAGGTGCTGACCGCCGGAGGCATCGTCGGCTACATCATCGAGATCGACGGTGACCGGATCACCCTCGAGACCAGTGTCGGCGCCTCCTTCGTGGTGCTGAAGCAGTACGTGATCCGCAAGCTCGAGGAGCCGGCCGTCGC
>CAZNLF010000295.1:0-3530 GCA_964573595.1 uncultured Acidimicrobiaceae bacterium
CACGACGGCGGGTCGGACGAGGACGAGTCGCCCGGACGGGAGGGCGACGCATCGGACGGGGACCCGTCGGATGCCGAGGGGTCCTCGAACAACGGCAAGGGTGGGGCGTCCGGAACGAGCCGATCGGCCGAGGGCGATGACTCCGGTAGTCAAGACGCTCCGCCGATCGTCTGATCACCAATGAAGAAGAAGCGCTCCCTGTGGGTCAGCCTGCTCTCGGTGGTCGCCATCGCGGTCATCGCCCTCAGCGCCACACTGGCCGCGGGCTGGTCCCCGAAGCTCGGACTCGACCTCGACGGTGGGCTCGCCGTCGTCTACCAGACCGCCCGTCCGGTCGACAAGGCCCAGCTCGCCACCATCGTGACCATCCTGAACGACCGGGTGAACGCCGGCACCAGCGGGGCCACCGTCGACAGCCAGGGCAAGAACCAGATCTCGGTGTCCATCCCCGGTGAGAAGAACACCCAGCAGGTCCTGGCCACACTGGGGAACACCGCCCAGCTCTTCTTCCGTCCCGCGCTCTGCTACGCGCCGGCGCTGACCCTGGCCAAGGGGAAGGCGCCGTCGACGGGTCCGTTGCCGACGTGCGCGGCGTCCTCCGCCCTCACCCAGGCCAACCTCCAGGTCACCCCCAACTCGAACCTGGCCGCCGGCTACAGCTACAACACGAACATCCCCGAGGACCCGGGCTTCGCCACCTATCCGTCCACGCCCTCGACGAACGACTCCAAGAACGCCACGGTGCTCCTCCCCGCGTCACCGGGCAACGCGGGACCGCCCCGGTACGTGGTCGGGCCGGCGCAGCTCACCGGCACCGCCGTTAAGTCGGCCAGTGCCCAGCTGAACAACGGCCAGTGGTCGGTCGACCTCAATCTCACCTCGACCGGGGCCAACCAGTGGAACACCTTCGCCGGGGCCCTGTTCCACCAGATCATCGCCATCGACCTCGACGGCCAGATCATCTCCGCCCCGATCACCCAGCCGAGCCAGGGGAGCTTCACCTCCTTCGGCAACTCGGTGCAGATCTCGGGCAGCTTCACCGAGAACCAGGCGAAGACCCTGGCCACCCAGTTCACCTACGGCGCCCTGCCGGTCAAGCTCAACCGGCTCACCGTCGAGACCGTCTCCCCCTCGCTCGGGAAGTCGTCGCTGCAGGCGGGCCTCATCTCCGGCCTCGCCGGCCTGGCCCTCGTTCTGTTGTACATCATCTTCTACTACCGTCTCCTCGGCATCGTGGTGGTGGCCGGCCTGGCGGTGACCGCGGCACTCCTCTGGTCGACCATCGCCTTCATGGGGGAGAGCCTCAACACGACCATCGACCTCGCCGGCATCATCGGCCTGATCGTGTCGATCGGCATCACCGTCGACTCCTACATCGTCTACTTCGAGCGGCTGAAGGACGAGACCCGGAGCGGCCGGACGGTCCGGACGAGCGTGGACCGCGGGTTCGCCAGTGCCTTCCGCACCGTGCTGGCCGCTGACGCGGTGTCCCTGCTCGCCGCGGTCATCCTCTACCTGATCTCGGTCGGCGACGTGAAGGGATTCGCGCTCTTCCTCGGGATCTCGACGGTCTTCGACATCTTCATCACCTACTTCTTCACCCGGCCGTTCGTCATCCTGCTGGGCCAGCGTCGCAGCAGCGAGACGTCCACCACGATGAGCATGGCGACCGGGCTGGGTGTCAGCACCGGGGTGACTTCATGACGCCGGGCGACGGCACGGGCGAGCGCCCCGAGGACGACGAGGCGGCCGAGGAGCTGGAGGAGGCATTCGAGGAGGAGCTGGAATTCGCCGCCGACGAGGAGGAGCGCGAGGCCCGGGGCGAGAAGCGCCACAATCTGTTCGTCCGCCTCTACCGGGGGGAGACCTCCTTCGACTTCATCGGACGCCGGAAGGTGTGGTTCGGCGTCTCGGCGGCGATCATCCTGATCGGGGTCATCTCCCTCAGCACCCGCGGCCTCAACCTGGGCATCGACTTCAAGGGCGGCCAGTCGTGGCTGGTCTCCTCCAACACCCTCACCGTCGCCGAGGCCACCACCGCCGCCGAGTCGGCGGGCGTGAGCCAGCCGACGGTCGTCCAGCTCACCGACCAGCTCAACCACACCAAGCAGATCCAGGTGACCGTCGACCTCAATTCGAAGCCGGTGGCGCAGCGCACCACCATCGAAGACAACGTCCAGGACGCCCTGGCCCGGGCCGCCCACACGACGCCGAACAATGTGAACTTCGACGACGTGGGCCCCACGTGGGGTGGTCAGGTGACCTCGAAGGCCATCGAGGCCCTGATCGTGTTCTTCATCGCCGTCACGCTCTACATCTCTGTCCGCTTCGAGTTCAAGATGGCGATCGCCGCCATCGTGGCGGTGATCCACGACATCCTCATCACGGTGGGCATCTACTCGATCGCCGGGTTCCAGGTGACGCCCGACACGGTGATCGCCGTGCTCACCGTCCTCGGCTACTCGCTCTACGACACCGTGGTCGTCTTCGACCGAATACGCGACAACTCCAAGGGCCTCGGCGCGTCCGGTCGCATCACGTACTCGGACATGGTCAACCTGTCGATGAACCAGACGCTGGCGCGGTCGATCAACACCTCGCTGGTGGCGATCATCCCGGTGCTGTCGGTGCTGGTGATCGGCTCGTTCATCCTCGGCGCCACGTCGTTGCAGGACTTCGGCCTGGCCCTGGTCATCGGCCTGACCAGTGGGGCGTACTCGTCGATCTTCATCGCCTCGCCGCTGCTCGCCCTGATGAAGGAGCGGGAGCCGCGCTACGTCACGATCCGCCAACGGCTCGAGACGAGGGGGGAGCGGGCCGCCATCCTCACGCCGGCCATGGCGGCCGCCATGGCCGGGGCCGGGGTCGGGGCCGGGACCAGGGCGGCGGGCCGGGCCCGCACCCAGACGACCGGCGTCATCCGACCGGGTGCCGGCTCGTCGGCCCGGCGTGCGAAGGCGGCCACCACCAAGGGCACGGGCTCGGCCGGTCCCGTGGAGTCGAACGGTTCGGGGTCCTCGTCGTCGGGCGGCAGCCGTACCCCGACCGGTGGCGCCCGGCCCGCGGGGAACCGGCCGCCGCCCCGGCCCCGGAAGGGCAAGGGCAAGGGCGGCAAGGGGAAGCGCCGCTGAGCGTCCCGGGGCCCGGCACCGGGCGGCGACCTGCTCGGTGCCGTCCGGGCATGCCTTCCGTGTGCAGAACGGGGGTCCGGCGCCGGCGGGGAGCCATGACCTGCGGCGATCGGGCGGGCAGTGCCCCGGTCGTGGTCGACAGGTACCGGTGACGGGCCTGTGACAGGTACCGTGTAGGGATGGCTTTGGCCACACCAGTCCCTGCTGGGGGCACCGCGAACAGGACCGGGGAGCGCGCCGGTGGCTCACAGCCGCCCACCGACCCGGCCACGCTGCTCATCCCGGTGGTCGAGGCGTTCCTGCGCCGGCACCCCGGTGATGACACCTCGCTGATCCTGCGGGCGGCCGAGACGGCCACCGTGGCCCACGCCGGCCAGCTGCGCCGTTCGGGCGAGCCCT
>CAZNLF010000296.1:0-3487 GCA_964573595.1 uncultured Acidimicrobiaceae bacterium
GGTCGGGCCGTCGGGCCCGGGAGCCGTGGTCGCCTACGCGGGCTGGGCCAGGCGGACGTCGACCGCCTGCAGTCCCTTCGGACCCTCCTGAAGATCGAACTCCACGGCCTGACCCTCTTCGAGCGAGCGGAACCCGCTCATCTGGATGGCGGAGTGGTGCACGAATACATCGGCGCCGCCGTCCGGCTGAGAGATGAAACCGAAGCCCTTTTCAGCGTTGAACCACTTGACTGTTCCGGAAGCCACGGTGGCTTACCCCTTTCCTCCACACCTGTCGTGCACAGGAGAGCGACTCCGGCTGGCCGACCGGTCCTCCCGCAAACGAGCGGGTCTTCGACCACCAACCGAAGGGGACTCTCTGCCCGGCAAACGCTAGCAGTATCCCCCAAAGAATCAACGGGTGAGGGGCCTGAATAGCGCCTGTTCACACGGCGTTCATCGTCGGCGGAGACGCGTTCCGTCGGGGCCGTCCTCGACGACCCAACCCATCCGCTGCAGGTCGTCGCGCGCGGCGTCGGCCAGGGCCCAGTCCCCGTCGGCCCGGGCCTGATCGCGACGCCGGACCTTGTCGGCCGTTTCCGGGTCGATCGGCTCCTCCGCCCCGGCCCGCACCGGGAGGCCGAGCGCCGCGCCGAGGAAGGCCACCGTGTCGGCCGACCGTTGCGCGCCGGCCCCGTCGCCGGCATCGGCCGCGGCATTGGCCTGGCGCACCAGGTCGAAGATGCCGCCCAGAGCTCCAGCGGTGTCGAGGTCGTCGTCCATGGAGCGGCGGAACCGGGCCACCGCCTCGGCGTCCAGTCCGCCGCCCTCTCCGGGGTCGACCACGGGGCCGTCGGCCAGCGGGTCGGGGAGCCCGAACCGGCGGGCCAACTCGTCCAGCCGGCCAAGCGCGCCCTCGGCATCGGCGATGGTCTCGGGCGTGACCTCGAGGGGCGAACGGTAGTGGGACCGGAGCACGAGGAGCCGGTAGGCACGGGCATCGCTGCGGGCCAACAGGTCGGCCAGTGACGTGAAGTTGCCCAGTGACTTGGACATCTTCACTCCCTCCATCGTCACCCATCCGTTGTGCATCCAGTGCCGGGCGAACTCACGGCCCTCGGCGACCGCCTGGGCCCGCTCGTTCTCGTGATGGGGGAACATGAGGTCCTGCCCGCCTCCGTGCAGTTCGAACCCGTCGCCCAGCAGGTCGAGCGACATCACGACGCACTCGGTGTGCCAGCCCGGCCGGCCGGCCCCCCAGGGCGCGTCCCACGAGGGCTCCCCGGGCTTGGCCCTCTTCCACAGGACGAAGTCGAGCGGCGATCGCTTGTCCTCGTCGGCCTCGATGCGGGCACCGGCCCGCAGCGTGTCGAGCGGTTGGCGCGCCAACAGCCCGTAGCCGGGGACGTCGAGCACGGACAGATACACCCCGGTAGCCGTCTCGTAGGCCACGCCCCGTCCCACCAGGTCCTCCACCAGCGCGATCATCCGGTCCACGTAGGCGGTGGCGTGGGGCGTCTCGTCGGGCCGGAGGACCCCCAACCGGTCGATCATCTCCCACCACCGCGCCTCATTGACCGCGGTGAACTGATCGATGGGCACCCCGGCGGCGGCGGCGCCGTCGATGATCCTGTCATCGATGTCGGTGATGTTCGAGACGTAGTCGACGTCCAGCCCGGTGAACAGGAGGTAGCGGCGGAGCACGTCGAAGACGAGCGCCATCCGCCCGTGCCCGAGGTGGGGCTCCCCGTCGACGGTCAGACCGCAGACGTAGACGGAGACTTTTCCGGGCTCCCGCAACCGGAGCGGCGCGACCTGCCCGGTGGCGGTGTCGTGGAGCTGGAGCACGCAGGGTACGGTAACCCGATCATGGACACTGACGCGACCGGTCCGGCCGTCCCCGGCGGGGCGCCGAGGGGAATCCCCGAAAAGCCCGGGCTCGAGGGACTCGAGGCGACCTGGGCGGCCCGTTGGGAGGAGCAGGGCACCTACTCCTTCGACCGGACCGCCACCCGGGACCGGGTCTTCTCCATCGACACGCCACCCCCCACCGTGTCGGGATCCCTCCACATCGGACACGTCTTCTCCTACACGCACACCGACGCGGTGGCCCGGTTCCAGCGGATGAGGGGCAAGGCCGTCTTCTACCCCATGGGGTGGGACGACAACGGCCTGCCCACCGAGCGCCGGGTGCAGAACTACTTCGGGGTCCGGTGCGATCCGAGCCTTCCCTTCGATCCGTCCTTCGAACCGCCCGACGAGCCCCCAAAGGTCCCGATCTCCGTCTCGAGGCCCAACTTCGTCGCCCTCTGCCACGACCTCACCGCCCAGGACGAGCAGGTCTTCGAGCACCTCTGGCGCAGCCTCGGCCTCTCGGTGGACTGGTCCCACACCTACGCCACCATCTCCGAACAGGCCCAGCGGGTGTCCCAGCGGGGCTTCCTGCGGCTGGCCCGGCGCGGTCAGGTGGTCCAGCGGACCGCGCCCACGCTGTGGGACGTCGACTTCCACACGGCGGTGAGCCAGGCCGAGATGGAGGACCGGGAACGGCCCGGCACCTACCACCGGATCCGCTTCCGCGCCGTGGGCGGGGACGGCGCGGTCGACATCGAGACGACCCGGCCGGAGCTGCTCCCGGCGTGCGTGGCCCTCGTCGCCCATCCCGAGGACGCCCGTTACCGCCCGCTGTTCGGCACCGAGGTCTCCACCCCGCTGTTCGGTGTGCGGGTGCCGGTGCTCGCCCACGAGCTGGCCGATCCGGAGAAAGGATCCGGCATCGCCATGATCTGCACGTTCGGCGACACCACCGACGTGGTGTGGTGGCGCGAGCTCTCCCTCGCCACCCGGACCGTCGTCGGGCGAGACGGTCGTCTCCTCCCCGTGGAGTGGGGCAGCCCGGGCTGGGAGTCGAGCGACCCCGGGGCGGCCGCCGCCTCCTACGGGGAGCTGGTCGGCCGGACGGTCAAGCAGGCGCAGGCCCGCATCGTCGAGCTGCTCGGAGCGTCGGGTTCGTTGGTCGGCGAGCCGAAGCCGATCACCCATCCGGTCAAGTTCTACGAGAAGGGCGAGCGGCCCCTCGAGATCGTGTCGTCCCGGCAGTGGTTCATCGAGACGCTCCCGCTCCGTGACCGGCTGCTGGCCCGGGGCGACGAGCTCCGCTGGCACCCGGCCTACATGGCCCACCGCTACCGGGCGTGGGTCGAAGGCCTCAACGCCGACTGGAACATCAGCCGCCAGCGGTTCTTCGGGGTGCCCTTCCCGGTCTGGTACCCCGTCGACCGGGACGGGCTGACCGACTTCGACGCACCGTTGTTCGCCCCCGAGGACCGCCTGCCGGTCGACCCCTCCACCGAGGCGCCCGAGGGCTACCGCGAGGACCAGCGGGGCCGCCCCGGGGGGTTCGTCGGCGACCCCGACGTGATGGACACCTGGGCGACCTCCTCCCTCACCCCGCAGATCGCCGGCGGGTGGGAGGACGACCCCGACCTCTTCGCCCGGGTCTTCCCGA
>CAZNLF010000297.1:0-3472 GCA_964573595.1 uncultured Acidimicrobiaceae bacterium
CCATCAACGTCCACGGGGCCCTGGCCGTCGGACTGTCGGGCGAGGACGCCAATCTGATCACCGCCGCGGCCCGGTCCGAGGCTCTCGGCTATGTGGGCGATGTCGTGCACGTGGACCCGGTGATCGTCCACCAGCTGCTGGCCCAGGGTCTCATCCCTGTCGTGGCGACGATCGGCACCGACGACTCCGGCCAGGCCTTCAACATCAATGCCGACACGGCGGCCGGTGCGCTGGCCTCGGCGCTCGAGGCGGAGAAGCTGGTGTTCCTGACCGACGTGTCCGGACTGCGCACGGTGCCCGACGACCCATCGACCCTGATCCACTGGGCCACGGCCGACGACCTCGACCGCATGGTGGAGTCGGGAGCCGCCGACGGGGGGATGATCCCGAAGGTGGAGGCGTGCGCACGCGCCGTGCGGTCCGGGGTGCGGCGTGCCCACATCCTCGACGGTCGGACCCCCCATGCCCTGCTGCTCGAGGTCTTCACCGACCAGGGCGTCGGGACCATGGTCGGGCTGGACGAATCGAGCGCCGAACGTGCAGCCGAGGGGTCGGGCGGATGACGGGGTCCTGGCTGCCCGGCGCCGGCACGACCGACACGACCGGTACGACCGACAGCGCCCCGCACCCCATCGACCGTTCTGCCCTCATGCACAACTACGCCGAGCCGCCGGTCACGTTCGTCCGGGGCGAGGGGAGCACCCTGTTCGACGATTCTGGCAAGGCCTATCTCGACTTCCTCTCGGGCCTGGCGGTGACCTCGTTGGGGCACGCCCACCCGGTCGTGGCGGAGGCCATCGCCGAGCAGGCACACACCCTCAGCCACGTCTCCAACCTCTTCGGGAACACGGTGGGCCCCGAGGTGGCGGTCACACTCGACCGGCTGATCGGCGGTGGGAGCCGGCGGGCCGGAGGACAGGTCTTCTTCGCGAACTCGGGAGCGGAAGCCAACGAGTGTGCGATCAAATTGGCCCGCCGGTGGGCCGGTCCCGACCGGTTCGCCGTGGTCAGCACCTGGGGTGCCTTCCACGGTCGGACCCTGGCCACGCTGAGTGCCACCGGCCAACCGGAGAAGCAGGCACCGTTCCTCCCCCTCCCGGACGGCTTCGACCACGTGCCGTTCGACGATCTCGAGGCCATGGCCGCAGCCTGCGACCCCAGCCGCGTGGCCGCGGTGCTCGTGGAGCCGATCATGGGCGAGGCCGGCGTGGTCGTGTCGTCCTCGGACTACCTGGTCGGGCTCCGTCAGCTGTGCACGGACAGGAACATCCTCCTCGTGGTGGACGAGGTCCAGACCGGCCTGGGGCGCACCGGACGGTGGTTCGGGTTCCAGCACCTGGGGGTGGAACCGGACATCGTGACCATGGCCAAGGCCCTCGGCAACGGGATGCCGGTCGGCGCGTGCTGGGCGCGCGCCGAGGTGGCCGCGGCGTTCGTGCCCGGTGACCACGGCAGCACCTTTGGAGGACAGCCGCTCGCCATGTCGGCGGCGAGGGCCACGCTGGCCGTGATGGAGGAGGAGGACGCTCCGGCGCGCGCACGACGGTCCGGGGCGAGGTTGCGGGCCGGACTGGAGAGGCTCCCGGGTGTGGCGTCCGTGCGGGGTGAGGGCCTCTTGCTGGCGGCGGTCCTCACCGAGGAGGTCGCCGTCTCTGCCTGTCGGGAGTCCCTCGAGGCAGGGCTGGTCGTCAACGCCCCGTGTCCCGACGTGCTGCGGTTCGCCCCCTCCCTCCTGGTCTCCGAAGCCGAGATCGACAGTGCCCTGGACACGGTGGGCGGCGTGCTGGGCCGACTCGTGCCGGGCCCCGGGTCCGACACCCAACGCCGGGCCGGTGGGTCGCCGGCGGTGGACCGGGTGGGAGGCGGTGCCGATGCCTGACGCGCCGATCACCGACCCGCCGATCACCGACGCAGCGGCCACTCCGGCCGTGGGCCCGGGTCGGCCCGGTACGAGACACGTCCTCGACATCGACGACCTCGGTCCCGAGGGGGTGGCCGCGGTCGTGGCGCTGGCGGAGGCCGAGCCCGCCGTCCTGCCCGCCGCCCTGGCCGGCCAGGGCGTGGCCCTGCTCTTCGAGAAGTCGTCCAACCGCACCCGCAACAGCTCGGAGATGGCGGTGGTGGCACTCGGGGGCCATCCGGTCTACATCCAGGGCCACGAGGTCGGCCTCGACGTGCGGGAGACCGCGGCCGACGTGGCCCGCACGCTGGCGTGCTACCACTCGGTCCTCTGTGCCCGGGTGGTGGACCACGGCTCGCTGGAGCGGATGGCGACGGCCCTGGACGACGCCGGCGTACCGGTCCCGGTGGTCAACCTGCTCTCCGATCGGGCCCATCCGTGCCAGGCCCTGGCCGATCTGTTGACGCTCCGCCAGGTGTTCGGCGCCGAGTCGCTCGCCGGGCGCACCATCGCCTACGTCGGTGACGCAAACAACGTCTGGCGGTCACTGGCGGTCGTCGCCGCGATGGAAGGGATCTCCATGAGGGTGGCGGCACCGCCGGCCTACGGGCCCTCACCGAACGACCGGGCCCTGGTCGAATCGTTCGGAGGTGGCCTGACCGTGACCACCGACCCGCACGAGGCGGTGGCCGGCGCCGACGCCGTCTACACCGACGTGTGCACGTCGATGGGCCAGGAGGCCGAAGCCGAGGCCCGCCTCCGGGCATTCGCAGGGTTCATGGTGGACGACTCGCTCCTGGCCGGGGCTTCGGACCACGTGGTCGTGCTCCACTGTCTGCCCGCCCACCGGGGCGAGGAGATCAGCGCCGCGGTGGCCGACGGCCCTCGCAGCGTCGTCTGGCGGCAGGCGGCCAACCGCCTGCACGCCATGCGTGGCCTGCTGGCGTGGGTCCGCGGTGTGGACCCGTCGCCGGAATGGGCGGGTCCCCGATGACCACCAAGCACCAGCGCCAGCACCGGATCACCAAACTGCTGGAGACGAAGGCGGTGGGCAGTCAGGCCCACCTGGTCGAGCTGCTGTCCGGCGAGGGCATCGAGGCCACCCAGACGACCGTGTCTCGGGACCTCGAGGAGCTCGGGGCGCTCAAGGTCCGTCTCCCGGGGGGCGAGACCGCCTACGCCCTGCCGGAGCTCCCCTCCCAGCAGGTGGCCCCCGAGGACCACCTGCGCCGGGTGCTGGGCGAGTGGGTCGTCGAGGCCGACCACTCGGGCAATCTGGTCGTCCTGCGGACGCCGCCGGGCTCCGCCCATGTCGTGGGGTCCGCCCTCGACCGGAGCGGGTTTCCCGGCGTCATCGGAACGGTGGCCGGCGACGACACCGTGCTGGTCGTGGCCTCGGATCCCTCCGGCGGAGCCACGGTCGCCGACCGGCTGGCCGCCGTCGCCGGTCTCGAGCCGAGGTGGCGGGGCGCCGTCGCTCCGACGACACCGGCAGCGGCGGCCACCCGGAACGGTCGGTCCGAAGAGCCGGCCGAGCTCCCGATCGGACAATCGAAGAAGGCAACACGATCG
>CAZNLF010000298.1:0-3455 GCA_964573595.1 uncultured Acidimicrobiaceae bacterium
CGGAACCGTCGGACGTCGCCGGCCAGCTCGCACCGGGCATCGACGTACCAGTGGCCCTCCGACGCGAACAGACGGATCGGTGCGATCTCGCGGTCGGTGAGCCGGTCCGACGAGGCCGAATAGTAGGAGATGGCCAGCCGGCCCCCCGATGCCACCGCGTCGCCCACCACTCCCAGCTGGGCCGGTGCGTCGAGCTCCACGGCGATCAGCTCGCCGCCGAGGGCGCGGTCGAGCTTCTCGAGCGCCCGGGAGAGGGCACCTCCCACGTCGCTGCCCGGCACGGACAGCAGTGCCCGGGCCGACGCGGCCAGGGCGAACCCCTCGGGAGGGCTGAGGCGACGGGGACGGGTCAGTGCGATGCCCACCCGGGTGGACACTGTCGACTCGGTGACCACGATCTCCATCAGCTGGTCCGGCGTGTACGGGGGGACGCCGCAACAGGCAGCCATCTCCAGTTCGGTCACGAGCGCCTCGGCCGTCAGGTCGAAGCGGGCGGCCACCTCGTCGATGGGTGCCTCCCCCACCTGGGCCAGCCAGGCGAGGACCGCCAGCAGCCGACGGAGGCGGCCGGCGGTGTCGAGGGTCCCGCTCACGGTCGGCCACCGCCGGAACCGGCCAGGGCACCCAACCGGTCCACCACCGCAGCACGCATCCCCGGCGGTGCGATCACCTCGGCGTGGTCGAGCAGGTCGAGGACCCACAGGACGAAGGCGTCCGGGTCGGTGACCGTCAGCCGCACCACGAGGCTGCCATCGTCGCGTTGCTCGGTCACCGAGCCGGCGCCGAGCTCGGCGGTGACCCGGCCCGACACGGCCCGGTCGACCAGCACGTCGACCTCCACCCCCTCACCCTCACCGAACTGCCACGGCTCGCGTGAGAACGCCAGGTCCACGTCGAATCCGTCGGGAAGCCGGGCCGAGGAGGCGGCACCCACCTCCGGCACCCCGTCGATCCGGTCGACCCGGAACGTGCGGGCTTCGCCCCGGTCACGGTCGAGCCCGACCACGTACCAGAACCCGTGACGGAACCGCAGTCCGGCCGGATCGACGTGCCGCCGTTCGCCCCGGTAGTCGAACTCCACCCCGCTCCCCGTGCGGACGGCGTCGAAGAGGACCGGCAGCGACGCCAGGCCGTCGATCGACCGCAGATCCACCAGCGGTGCGGTGCCGGAGCCGAGCGGTGACTCCCCGCCCGCGCCCAGCTTCAGCAGTGCGTCGTGACCGATAGGCTCACCGAGGTGGACTCCGGCGACGGCCAGGTTCAGGGCAGTTTGCTCCTCGGGCTCGAGACCGAGGTCGGGGAGGAAGTAGGCGTCGGGATCGACGCGGTACCCGAGCTGGTCCTCCCCACCGATGGGCACCACCATCACGGGTATTCCCTCGTCGCGCAGGAGTCGCTTGTCCCGCTCGAACGCCTGGCGACGGGCGCCGTGGGTGTCCGGATACCCCGGCACACGGTCGGCGATCTCCCGCAGGCTGAGGGGATGGGGGGTGTCGAGCAGCACCAGCAACAGGTCGGTGACCCGCTCGAGTCGATCAAGGCGCTGCGGCATCGACGTCAATCTAGGGCGGGCGTGACGCCGTGCTGATCGGGGCCACCGCGGTGGCGCCCCTGGCCTGGGAGCCCCATCTGCTGACCTGGGGTGTGCTGGTGGTCATGGCGGTGGCGATCCTGCTCGGCCACCGACGGCTGACGGCCGCCAGCGCCCATCCCATCCCCTGGCCCCGGAAGCAGGTGCTGCAGCTGGCCGGTGCCGGCGTGGCGCTGGCGGTGGCGCTGACCTGGCCCCTCGCCGACCTGGCCGCCCACTGGTCGCTGACCGCACTGGTCGTGCAACGCCTGATCCTGTTGCTGGTCGTCTCCCCGCTGCTGTTGCTGGGGCTGCCCTACGACATCGTGCAGTGGGCCACGCGACCCGTCCTGGTCGACTCGTTGCTGCTCCGCCTCCAGCGACCCCCGGTGGCGATCATCACCGTCACGGTGCTGGTCGTCGGCTCGATGACCCCGCTGTTCGTCCACGCCGAATCGGCCTCGTTCCTGGCCAGGGGGGCGCTGGCCGGTCTGGTCGTCGTGGCCGGTCTGGTCCTGTGGCTCCCGGTGATCGGGAGGATCCCCGGCATACCCCGACTGAAGCCGGTGGTGCGCTTCGGCTATCTGGTGGCCCAGGCGGTGATCCCGGCTTTCCTCTCGTTCATCTACATCTTCTCCGCCCATCCGCTCTACCACGAGTTCTCCCAGTCCCGTCAGGCCATCGGGCTGCGACCGCTCTTCGACCAGCAGATCGCCGGCTTCGCTTCGAAGCTCTCGATGCTGTTGGTGCTGCTCTCGGTGGGTGGCGTGGTGCTGGCCAGGGCGCCACTCGACGAGGGCGAGTTCGTCACCGACGACCCGCTGGTGTGGGCCGATGTCCAGCGTCAGTTCGAGCGGGCCGACCGTTCGGGCTCGGGGCCCGTGCCCGAACCGGCCGGTGGGCCGGCACCGACGGATGGTGGGGAGGCGGGCGGCCAGCCCGCGGCCGAGGAACCGACCGGGGCGGAGGGTCCACCGCCGGTCGAAGGGCTGCCCCGGACCGGTTCGCTGTGTGCTCCCGGCCGCACCTCGGGCCTGACCCCGGATCCCTCGAAGCCCCAGGGCCCCCGGGGTGAGGAGCCCGGAGGCACGGCCCCGCCGGCTCAGCCCTGACCAGACCCCGCCCGCCGCGGCATCCGCCCCGCCGGTGTCAGGAGGTCCGTAGCATGGGATCGTGACCACCGAGGCTCCCGCCGCACCGATCTTCCGGCACCTGGTCGTCGGCAGCGTGCGGTCGGGCATCGAGGAGCTGGGGGGTCGACCGGCCATGGTGGTGCGGTCGACGTCCACGCTCCGCCGGGGCGCACTCTCCGTCGAGGACGGGGAGACCATCCGGGCCGGTGCAGCCCAGGCCCTGGCGCTCCGCATCCCCATCGTCCTGGTACTGGCCTCGAGCGGGGCGGACGTCTCCCACGGAGTGGCCTCGCTGCACGGTTGGGGCCGGGCGGCTCGGGCGCTCACCCGGTGCTCCGGATCGGTGCCGGTGGTGGCGGTCGTGACCGGTCCGGCCCTGTCGGGTCCGGCCCTGCTCCTCGGCATCGCCGACCTCGTGATCATGACCAGTGACGCATTCGCCTTCGTGTCGGGCCCGGCGAGGGTCGAGGAGTTCACCGGTGTCCGCATCGGCATCCATCAGCTGGGCGGGACGGCCATGCACGCCCGCTCGAGCGGGCTCTGCACCATCGAGGCGGCCTCGGAGGAGGACGCACTGGCCCACGTCGACCACCTGCTCGGCCTGCTGCCGTCCAACACCGACGAGCTGGCACCGCTCGGTCCCGAACAGGCTCCGGACGATCTCTCCGCGGACGAGCTGCGGGACATCATCCCCACCCGGGCGACCAGCTCCTACGACGTGCGCAAGGTGGCCGCCGCCCTGGCCGACGACC
>CAZNLF010000299.1:0-3446 GCA_964573595.1 uncultured Acidimicrobiaceae bacterium
CCGAGGAGCGCGGCATCGGGACCATCTGGGTCGGCGAGCACGTGGTCCTGTTCGACCAGTACGAATCGTCCTATCCGTACGCGGAGGACGGCCGCATCCCCACTCCCCCCGGCACGGGACTGCTGGAGCCCCTGTCCACCCTGTCGTTCCTGGCCGCCCACACCACCGACGTCCGCTTGGGCACGGCCATGGTGCTCCTCCCCCAGCGCAACCCGGTCTACACCGCCAAGGAGGTCTCGACCCTCGACTGGCTCTCCAACGGACGGGTCGATCTCGGCATCGGGGTCGGATGGCTCGAGGAGGAGTTCGAGGCCCTCAACGTGCCGTGGCCCCGACGCGGCCGGCGGACCGACGAGTACCTCGAGGTGCTGACCACCCTGTGGTGCGACGAGACCTCCGCCTACGAGGGGGAGTTCTACTCGCTCAACCCATGCTCGATGTTCCCGAAGCCGGTGCAGCACCCCCATCCCCCCATCCACATCGGCGGCGAGAGCGACGCCGCACTCCGTCGGACGGCGAGGGCCGCCCAGGGGTGGCACACCTTCAACCGGACGCCGGCGGAGCTGGCCGAGCCGCTCGGGAAGCTCGACCGGTTGCTCGCCGACCAGGGAAGGACACGTGGGGACGTGAGGATCACCGTGTGCCCGTACTTCCAGCCGCTCGACGCGGACATCGCCGAGGCGTACGCCGAGGCCGGTGCCGACGCAGTCGCCGCGCTGCTCCTGCCCTTCGGTGCCGACGAGGTCCGCTCGTCCCTCGATGCCCTGCAACCGGTGCTGGAGCGGGCCGCCGCCCTCTGACGCCGGTCACCGGGGGTGGGGAGCGGCCCGGAACCCGGTGGCGCTGGCGGGGGGTCCTCCGGAGCTCCGGGCAGGAGCCGGCTCAGCCCCGCATGGCCACCGGCAGCGACTCCATGCCCCTCAGCACGACGTTGTGCTTGTAGACGACGTCGTCGACGGTCAGCGCCAGCCGGGGGGCGCGCCGCACCAGTGTGCTCAGCGCCACCTGCGCCTCCATGCGTGCCAACGGCGCCCCGAGGCAGTGGTGGATCCCGAACCCGAAGCCCAGGTGGTTGTTGGGTGTCCGGGCGATGTCGAAGCGGTCGGGGTCCTCGAACTGCGCGGCGTCCCGGTTGGCCGAGGCGATCAGCAGCATGGCGAAGTCCCCGGCCTGGAACCGGACACCGCCGAACTCGCAGTCCTCGACGAGGGCCCGGCCGGTCAGCTGCACCGGTGACACGTAGCGCAGCATCTCCTCGACGCCACTGCGGGTCACCGTCGGGTCGGTCCGGAACCGCTCGAACTGGTCGGGGTGGCGCAGGAGGGCGAGCGTGCCCCCGCTGATCAGGTTGACCGTCGTCTCGTGCCCGGCCACCAGCAACAGGATGCAGGTCGAGAGCAGCTCTGGCTCGCTCAGCACCGTCCCGCCGTCCTCGGCCCCGACCAGCCGGCTCAAGAGGTCCTCACCGGGCGCCCGGCGGCGCCCGGCGAGCAGCTCGAAGAAGTACTGGGCGAACTGGATCACCGCCTCGCCGCGTGCGTCGATGGTCTCCTGGGTGAGCAGGAAGTCGGGATCGAGCCCCCGGGCCAGTGCGTTGGACCACTCCTTGAACCGGTCCTGGTCCTCGACGGGCACACCGAGGAGGTCGCAGATGACACGGACGGGCAGGGGATAGGCGAAGCCCTCGAGCAGATCGACCCGGTCGGCCTCGAGGGCCGCGTCGAGGAGCTCGTCCACGACCTGCTGGGTCCGTTCGCGCAGCGACTCGACGACCTTGGGCGTGAACGCCTTCGAGACGAGGCCCCGCAGACGGGTGTGGTCCGGCGGGTCCCGGAAGAGGAACGGTCGCATCTCGACCATGGCCACGGCGACGGGGTCGTCCTCGGCGACCGGGGTCCGGAAGCCCTCGGGCATGCGCTCGACGGCGACGTTCAGGCTGTCCGAGCTGGCCCGTCGGTCCCGCAGCACGGCCAGGCAGTCCTCGTGCCGGGCGAGCACCCAGAAGCCCAGGTCGTTGCGGTGGATCGGCGCCCGGTCCCGAAGGTCCGCGTAGAGCGGGAAAGGGTCACTGGCCCACGTGGGGTCGAACGGATCGAAGACCGGGCGGTCCGACTCGGGGTGCGACACAGGACCGGTCGCTCGGATGGGTTGGGTCACCACCAACCGATGGTACCGACTCGGGAGCCCCACCGATGGATCGGTCTGCTCGGCCGGAGCCGGGGCCGGGCCGGGCCGGCCGTGTGCTCGATGACCGGTACCTGGGTGCGCTCACCACGTCACCGGTGTCCCGTCACCGGTATCCCGTCACCACCCGGAACGGTCGGTGGCGCCGGCGGCCCGGGCCCGCAACCGGGGGTCGTCGAACCAGGTCCGGAGGTGCAGGCGCGCCGGAGGCAGGTCTCCGTAGACGAGCACCCCGTCGCCCGGGGCGATCCGCCGGAGCGCATCGGGGGGAGCGAGCCTCCGGACGGACGGTGACCCGGTGGTGCTCGGTCCGCCCCTGCCACCGCGTGTGGTCACCGGAAGGACGATCTCCTCGTCGCCGATCAGATGGCTCGCATAGTCCAATGTCGCCGGGTCGGAGATCCCCGAGAGGAAGAGCTTGGACCGGTGGTTGTTCACCACGGTCGTCGCCCGCGGACCGTAGCGGGCGTTGATCTGGGCCAGGTCGTGCCAGATCGTCACCAACTGCATGCCGTGGCCGGCGGCCGTCGACGCCAGTGCGTCGAGGTCGGAGAGTGGCGCGATGTTGGCCGCCTCGTCGAGCACGACCAGCAGTGGGGGGTCGAGGGGGCGGCCGGTCCTGGCCACCTGGTCGAAGACGTGCTCGACCACCTCCCGGACCACCGACACGAACAGCGGGGTCAACCGCCGCTGGTCGTGGGCCGGCGCACAGAGATAGAGGGTGTTGGATCCGGCCACCAGGTCGGCGGCATCGAACATAGGCGTCCCGGCACCCTCCCCCCGGGTCGCCGTGCTTCCGGCGAACGGTTCGAGGATCGTCTCGACCGTCGTGTAGATCGAGCTCCGCTGGCGCTCCTCCTTCGCGCCGGTGGAGCGCATGGCGTGGATCGCCTCCGGCAGGCCTGCCGCGGCCAGCAGATCGAGGACCTCATTCTCCTCGTGGGTGTCGACCCAGCGAACGACGTCGTCCATGTCCCGGTCACCGAACGCGGCGGCGAACAGCAGCGGTGCGAGCATCTTGGCCGCCGTCGCATACCAGAAGTCACCGTCGCTCATCGTCCCGACCGAGGACTTCGCCACCTCGGTCAGCCCTGCTGCAGCCCGACGGGCACCGGGCCAGGTACGACAGGCCCTCAACGGCGACCAACCGGTCGAGCCGAGGCCCGTGGCGCCCGACGGGTCGAAGCAGGCCACCGAGCCGAGGGACCTCCGGTACTCCATCGTGTGGTCGATGAGGTCCGTCTTGACGCTCGAGGCGAGGA
>CAZNLF010000300.1:0-3404 GCA_964573595.1 uncultured Acidimicrobiaceae bacterium
GACAAGAGCTGGTCGATCGACATGCAGCGTTACAACTTCCAGTTCACCGGCCAGCGGTTCTTCCGGATCGAGCACGGACGACTGGCCGGCCAGGTGCGCGACGTGGCCTACCAGGCCACGACCACCGACTTCTGGGGAGCCATGGAGGCGGTCGGAGGTCGGTCGACCTACCTGCTCGGGGGGGCGTTCAACTGCGGCAAGGGCCAACCCGGCCAGGTGGCCCCGGTCTCGCACGGCTGCCCCGCGGTGCTGGTGCGCGGCATCCGCATCCTCAACACCCGCCAGGAGTCGGGTCGATGAGCGCGGACGGGCTCGCCCCGGCACAGAGCGTGGTCGACGAGGCGCTGGCTGCCGCGCTACCCGGTAGCGACGGATGTGTGGTGCTGGTCGAGGAGACCAGCGAGGTCGAGGTGCGATTCGCCAACAACACGACCACCACCAACGGCAGCCGCCGCGACCGTCGGGTCACCGTCGTCAGCATGCGGGAGGTCGACGGCGGGCGGGCGGTGGGCGTGGCCCGCCGGGGTGGGGACGTGGACGTGGCCGAGCTGGTCGGGGCCGCCGAGCTCGACGCGGCCGGCTCTCCTCCGGCCGACGACGTGAGCCCACTGGTGCAGGCGTCGGAGGCGGCGTCGTTGTCGGACGCCGCCGCCCGGTTCGAGTCGTCCCCCGACCACACCGACCTGTCGGTCCTGTCGGAGGTGCTGGCCGGACTGTCCGGTGCGTTCTCCCGGGCACGGTCCGGCGACTACGTCATCGCCGGGTTCGCCGAGAGCAGACGCACCACCACCTACCTCGGCACCTCCGCCGGCGTGCGGCTCGCCCATGCGCAGCCGGAGGGCGCCCTCCAACTGGTCGCCCGCGGGTCAGGGGGGGCCACCTCGACCTGGGCCGGGGCCGGCACACCCGATTTCACCGACGTGTCCATCGGGGAGATGGAGGACCGGCTGCGCAGCCGACTGGCCTGGTCCGCCGCCCGGCTCGAACGGCCGGCCGGCCGCTACGAGGTCATCCTCCCCCCCGAAGCGGTGGCCGACCTGATGGTCAACCTCGCCTTCGAGGCCGGCGGGCGCGACGCCGAGGACGGCAAGTCGGTCTTCTCGCGCCCTGGCGGCGGGACCCGCGTGGGGGACGTCCTCTCGGCGACGCCCTTCGACCTGCGCAGTGACCCCCGGGAGCCCGGCCTCGAGTGCGACCCGTTCCTGACGGCCACGTCGTCGTCGGCCGACACGTCGGTCTTCGACAACGGCCTCCCGCTGGGCCGCACCGACTGGATCGCCGGCGGCCGGCTCAACAGGCTCCGCTACCACCGGGCCGGTGCCGCCCGTTCCGGCGTCGACCCGGCCGGCTTCATCAGCAACGTGGTGCTGGAGGTGCCGGGCGCCACCGGCTCGGTCGAGGACATGGTGGCCCGGACCGAGCGGGGCCTGTTGCTCACGTGCCTCTGGTACATCCGGGAAGTGGACCCCGAGACGCTCCTGTTGACCGGGCTCACCCGCGATGGGGTCTACGTGGTCGAGGACGGGCGGGTCGTCGGCGCCGCCAACAATTTCAGGTTCAACGAGAGCCCGGTCGACCTCCTGGCCCGGGCCACCGAGGTCGGGGCGAGCGTGCGGGCCTTCGGTCGGGAGTTCGGCGAGTACCTCAATCGGACGCGCGTGCCCCCGCTCCGCATCCCCGACTTCAACATGAGCTCGGTCAGCCAGGCGAGCTGAGCACCGTCGGGCCGGTCAGCGCGTCGATCCGGCCGGGGCGCCGTCCCTCGCCAGACGCCGGATCGCGGCCGCCGATCCCCGGCGGCCGCCGACCTTCAGCGGAGGCGGGGCCGTGATGACCGGCAGCGCGGTGGCCCTGGCCACCCGCTCACGGATACCGGCGCCAGCCAGTCGGGCCAGCCGGCGGCGGCGATGCGACCCGAGCACGACGGCGTCGGCACCAAAGCGCTCGGCCGAGCGGGCGATGCGGGTCGCCACGTCGAAGATCGTGGCCCGGAACTGCTCACCGGATGCGTCCACCCCGCCCGCCCGGAGCTGGGCGAGCGCGCCCGCGAGGACCCCGAGGGACTGCTCGTTGGTCTCGACGGTGACGCCCCGACCGCCCAACAGGACGATGTTGGCGTGGACCACGTGCACCGAGGCCCCGTTCTCGTGGGCCAGGGCCGTGGCGAAGCTCACCGCCACCTCACCGGCCGGCGTCTCGTCGATGGCCAACAGCATTCGTTCGAACATGGTCACCTCCTCGTCGTTCCGCCGTCGCGGGGACCCGAACCCCACCCGCGACGATCCCTCCCCATGCTACCGACGGCATCCTCCCCGCTTGGCGCCTGCTCCCAGCTACCCGGTCCGGCGGCAACCGGGCCGGTGCGGGCACGAAACTTCGGGGTTCCGGGGTTCCGGGGTTCCGGGGCCACGGCGGTCACCGGGGGCCAGGGTCACCGGGGGCACGGCGGGCTGCACCGGAAGAGCACAAGAGGGGGAGGTCGACCCTCCCCCTCTTGCCACGGACCGGCGGTGCCGACGTCGGGATCAGGCGGGAGGCCCGCTCGTCAGCTTGACCGACGCCGTATGGGTCTGCCCGGAGGTATCGGTCCACTGCAGCTGGACCGTGTCACCGGGGTGCTCGGGCTCGAGGAGGTTGCTGAGGTCGGTGGACGAGGTGACCGTCTTCCCGTTGATGCCGGTGATCACGTCGCCCTGCGCCAGGCCGGCCTGGGCCGAGGGCGATCCGGCGAGGGTCCCTTCGACGACCGCGCCGGTGGCGGTGGTGCCGCTCCCCGACGAGCCGCTGCCCGAGTTCCCGAACCCGAAGCCCCCGCTGCCGCCACTGCCGCCGCTGCCGCCGCTGCCGCTGGAGGCGCCCGATGACTGGACACTGACCCCGAGGAACCCGGTCGCACCGATGTGGATGGTCGATGACGAGTTACCCGCCTCGATCTGCTTGACGATCGAGAGGGCGGTGGCGATCGGGATGGCGTAGGCCTGGGTGCCCGAGGCCTGGAACGAGGAGCCGCTCGAGGCTGCGGTGTCCATGCCGATGACCTGGCTCGACGAGTTCACCAGCGCGCCCCCGGAGTCACCGGGCTCGATGCCGGCGTTGGTCTCGATGAGGCCGTTCAGGTTCTCGGAGTTGCCACCGCTGTCGTCGCTGGCGGTGATCGACTGGTTGAGGGCGGTCACCGAGCCGCCGGCCGTGCTGGGGCTTCCACCGGTGCCGCCGGCGTTGCCCACGCCCACCACGGCTTCGCCCACCGAGGAGCTCGTCGTCGTGGAGACCGTCTGCAGGCCGCTCGCCCCGGTCAGCTGCACCACGGCGACGTCGCCCGTGCGGTCGTAACCGACCACCTTGCCGGTGTAGGTCTTGCCGTTGCCGACGTCGGTGACACTGATGCTGGTGGCACCGTCGAT
>CAZNLF010000301.1:0-3382 GCA_964573595.1 uncultured Acidimicrobiaceae bacterium
CAACGTCCACCATGCCCACCCGACCTGGGCCCGCCACGGGGCGCGGCGGGGCATGGTCGACCCGTCGGCCTGGATCATCCGCCGATTCGAGCAGCTGGGTTGGGCGACCAAGGTCCGCTGGCCGACGGTGCCCGACGCGAGCCGGGTCGCCTGACCCGGAGGGAGTCGCCTGACCCGGAGGGCCACGTGCTCCCGCTCAGCCGGGGGCCGGAGCCGGGGTCCGGCGGCGGAGCGGTGGCACCGTCGTCGGTGGCCGACGGCGGGGCGGCAGATCGGCCAACAGCTGGCTGGTCGCCTCGGCCACCTTGCGTACGGCCTCCTCGAACGCCGGTCGGGTCTCCGCCGACGTCGACTGCACGCCGCTGACCTTGCGCACGTACTGCCGGGCGGCCGCCTCGACCTCCTCGCGGCTCGGTGGTGGCTCGAGGCCTCGGAGCGTGGTGATGTTTCGGCACATGCGACCAGGCTAGGGCAGCGGCCAGGCTAGGGCAGCAGGGAGGCCACCTCGGCCCGCTCGGCCTCGAGCTCCTCGGTCGTGACCCGGATCCGGTCGGTGGCGAAGTCGTCGTGGGACAGGCCCTCAACCACCGTCCAGCCGGCGGAGCCGTCCGTCCGCACCGGAAAGCCGAATTGCAGACCCTCGGGAATGCCGTACTCGCCTCGCGATACCACCGCCAACGAGGTGAACTCGTCGCCCGGGGTACCGGCGTCGATGCTGACGACGGAATCGATGGCGGCGTTGGCGGCGGATGCCGCCGACGAGAGCCCGCGCGCGTCGATGATCGCCGCCCCCCGCTTCTGGACGGTGGCCAGGAAATCACCCTGGAGCCAGGCCGTGTCGTCGATGGTCTCGACCGCCGGCTTTCCGCCGATGAGCGCGTTGGAATAGTCGGGGAACTGCGTCGCCGAGTGGTTCCCCCAGATGGCGACGTTGGTCACCGAGGCCACCGGTGCGCCGGCCTTGACCGCCAGCTGGCTCTTGGCCCGGTTCTCGTCCAGGCGGGTCATCGCGAACCAGCGGTCGTCCGGCACCTCGGGCGCATTCGACCGGGCGATCAGGCAGTTGGTGTTGCAGGGATTCCCGACCACCAGCACGCGCACGTCGGACGCGGCGCGGGCGGCGATCGCCCGGCCCTGGGGCCCGAAGATTCCCCCGTTCACGGTGAGGAGGTCGCCGCGCTCCATGCCCGCTTTGCGGGGAACGGATCCGACCAGCAGGGCCCACGAGGTACCGTCGAAGGCGGTGTCGAGGTCCGTGGTGGTGACGATGTCGCTGACCAGGGGGAATGCACAGTCGTCGATCTCCATGACCACGCCCTCGAGCGCCTTCATGCCCGGCTCGATCTCGAGGAGGCGCAGCACCACCGGCTGGTCGGGGCCGAGGAGCTGTCCCGAGGCGATCCGGAACAGGAGGGAGTAGCCGATCTGGCCGGCGGCCCCGGTGACGGTGACGTGGACTGGAGGTTTGGCCATGGGTCCGAGGCTAATCGCCGGGTCCCGACGGGTCTAACCAGCCCGGCTGCTCCGACCGGTCGACCGGAAAGGACTACGGCCGACTGGTCGACCGGTCCCGGCTACAGGCGGTCGACGATGGCGGCGGCGAACTCGGAGCACTTGACCTCGGTGGCGCCGTCCATGAGCCGGGCGAAGTCGTAGGTGACCACCTTGTCGGCGATGGTGGCCTCGAGTGCGGTGACGATGTCGGTTGCGGCCTCCGTCCAGCCGAGGTGCTCGTACATCATGACCCCGGAGAGCAGGACGGAGCCCGGGTTGACCTTGTCGAGCCCGGCGTACTTCGGAGCGGTCCCGTGCGTCGCCTCGAAGATTCCGTGCCCCGTCACGTAGTTGATGTTCCCCCCCGGGGCGATCCCGATGCCACCGACCTGGGCGGCCAGGGCGTCCGAGAGGTAGTCGCCGTTCAGGTTGGTGGTGGCGATGACGTCGAACTCCTCGGGTCGGGTCAGGACCTGCTGCAGCGTGATGTCGGCGATGCTGTCCTTCACGAGGAGCTTGTCCCCGGGCTTTCCGCCGCAGTCGTCCCAGCCCACGGCCACGTCGCTGAACTCCTCGCGCACCAGCTCGTAGCCCCAGTTGCGGAACGCCCCCTCGGTGAACTTCTGGATGTTCCCCTTGTGGACGATGTTGACGCTGGACCGGCCGTGCGACAGGGCGTAGTTGATGGACGCCCGGATGAGGCGTTTTGACCCGAACTCTGAGATCGGCTTGATGCCGATGCCCGAGCCCTCACGGATGTCCCAGCCCATCTCGTCGTGGAGGAAGGCCGACAGCTTCGCCGCTTCGGGCGTGTACGCCTCCGCCTCGAGGCCGGCATAGATGTCCTCGGTGTTTTCGCGGAAGATGACCATGTCGACCTTCTCGGGGTGGAGCACCGGTGAAGGGACACCGGTGAACCACCGCACGGGCCGGAGACAGACGTACAGGTCGAGGATCTGCCGGAGCGCGACGTTGAGGGAGCGGATCCCGCCGCCGATCGGCGTGGTCAGCGGGCCCTTGATGCCGATCAGGTGGGTGCGGAACGTCTCGACCGTCTCGTCGGGGAGCCAGTCGCCGGTCTCGTCGAACGCCTTCTGGCCGGCCAGCACTTCTTTCCACGCAACCGTCTTGCCGTGCTTGGCGGCCGCGGCGTCGAGGACCAGCTTGGCCGCCGGCCAGATGTCCACGCCGGTGCCGTCGCCCTCGATGAAGGGGATGATCGGTTCATCGGACACGTGGAGGGCACCGTCGGCTCCCTGGGTGATGAGATCGGGCATGACGGGCAGCCTACCGGCACCCTTCCCCCTGCTCGCCAACCGGGGCGCCGCGGTGGCACGGCCCTCACCGGGTTCCGATTCTCCGGCGAGCCATGGAGGCCCCGGCGCCGAACCGGGCCGCCCCGTTCAGGGTGTGGCCAGCCCCAGGGCGGAGTAGATCTCACGGGTGGCACTGGACCGGTTGAGTGTGTAGAAGTGCAGGCCCGGAACCCCAGCCCCCAACAACTGCCGACACAGCTCGATGGCGATGGCGACCCCCTCGTGGCGGACGGCGTCCTTGCCGCCCCGCCCGTCGGCGGCCTGCAGCCGTTCGACCATCCAGTCGGGGACCGCCGCCCCCATGGTGGCCATGCGTGGCACGGAGCTCAGGCTCGTGACCGGCATGATCCCCGGCAGGACCGGCTTGTCCACGCCCCGCTCGGCGAGGTCGGCTATCAGGCCCTCGTACTCGGTGGCCTCGAAGAAGAACTGGGTGATGGCGAAGTCGGCCAGCTCCAGCTTGGCGGCAAGATTGTCCCGGTCCGTCGTCGGGTCGGGGGAGAGGGGGTGGCACCCCGGCTGGGCGGCGACACCGACGGAAAACCCGCCGATGGCGTGGGCCAGCTCCACCA
>CAZNLF010000302.1:0-3369 GCA_964573595.1 uncultured Acidimicrobiaceae bacterium
GCCCGCCGAGGCGGTCGGGCCCGTGCGAAAAGCGGTCGAACGTTACCGGGCGGCGCAGCGGGCCCTGGAGGACCAAGCCAACGCCGGGCTGGCCAAAATAGTCGAGGCCTGGGGCGCCAAGAGGTAGCGCCCCCACCTAGGCGGGGCCCCGATTAGGCCCGCCGGGGTCGGGGCACCAGGCTCCGGCGCAAAAAGGGAGCCCGCGACGCGGCCAAGGACAACGACACGTGTTTGGCCGTCCCCAGGCCACTGACGGTGACCTTCAGTGGCCCGCTGAGGCTAACCCAGCTGGGCCTGAGGGTGGCGGTGGTGCCCCCGGCCAGGGTGAAGGTCGAGGTACCGGCCACCCTGGCCTGGGCCAGGAACTGGAAGCCGACGGTGGTCGGCAGGCCCTGGCGGTGGAGGCTGACCGTAGCGTTGCTGAGGCTCACCGACGTCTTCCCCTTACCTGAGCCGAGGTCGACGAGCACGGTCCGCGTGCCCGGGCCGTTCCCGGCCGAGAACTCGAGTTGGGCCGACGACGAAGAACCGCTGGAGAAGGTGAAAGTGGAGCCGTCCGGGTCGAGCGAGAGGCTGTCAGATGAACCGGGCGTAGCCTGGGCCGACGCCACCCCGCCGACGGCGCGGGGGCCGGCCAGGATCAGGGCGTAGCGCCCGGAGCGCACCGCCTTGGTGTGGACGGTGTAGCTACGGCCCGGCGTCACCCGGTATATCCCGGTCGTACCGGCACCGGCACCGGTCAGTGACGTGCCTACGCTCGGCTCCCACAGGGTCACCCCGCTCCCCTCGAGGGGCGCACCATCGCCGCCGAGCAGGTCAGCACCCCCGGCGGTGATCTGAGCGACGGCCACCGGCGCCGGTCCGGAGCTCCCTGAGGCGGTGGCGAAGATCTCGGTCAGGTTGGTCGCCAGCTGGGGGTCCACCGGCCGCTGGGCCAGGGTGGTGAACCCGATCCCGCCCATGGTCCCGCCCCACCCGAGGTCGCCCGACATCTGCCAGGCGGCGGTCACCGACTGGCTGTTGAGCACGATCTGGCTGGCGGTGACGGCCGTGGTGTGCTGGGTGACGGCGTCCTCGGCCGGGGTCAGGGGCACGTTGGGGTTGTAGGTGTCGATCACCCACGTGCTAGGGCCGGTACTGGTGATGGCGTAGGCCAGGACCGAGTGCCCGGGCCCACCTTTGGGGCTCTTGAGCTGGATAAACACAACGCCGTCGCGGGCGATGGCCCGAGCCAGGGAGGCGGCGAACGTCGCCACTGGTACGCCGGCGGCGAAGGCCGCCGGTGATGCGGACTGGTAGTTGGTGTCGAACTGGGACAGCCAGTCGCTGAGGAGCTCCTGGCCGAGACGGGACGAGTCGTCGACCGCCAGCGGGGTGGAGCCGGCCACGGCCGGCTGCTGCAGCCCGCTCGGGGTTTTGGCGCCGAACGGCGTGGCATCGGCGAGCCCGGTGAAGAACTCGCTGACCAGCATGACGAAGCCGAAGCACAGGCCGATGGGCTCGAACGCGGCCACCTGGTTGTAGGTCGCCAGGGCGAAGGGGTCCTTCCAGCAACCGGCGACGCTGCAGTCGTCCACATTGGTGGCGCCGAACGTCCGCTCCCAGTCGGACCAGGTCAGATTGGTCATGTTGAGGGTGTTCGGGAAGGGGAGGCCGTCGAGCTGGCGAAGGTCGAGGACGGTGACATCGGGGAAGCCGGCGAGCACCCGGTTGGCGGTTATGGCGTTGGCCACCGAGTTGTCCACCAGCTTTGCCCCCTCACCGAAGGCGGCGCCGGGGACCGGGATGTTGTACGTGTGCATCTCGCCCTGGGGTACGTAAGCGGGCGTGAACACGGCGCTCGGGGCGGCGTCGCTACCGACCTCGAGCTCCAGATGATGGCACGGGAGCCCGCTGGCCGAAAAAATGAACCGGGCCCGCAGCAAAGTGTTCTTGAACACGGGCGAAGCCTGGAACACCGGGAGCTGTTGGAGCGAGACGTACTCTCCGGAGACGTCCCGCACCCGGGGCACGGCTTCGGTGGTCACCAGGGTGGCGGTGGCCGGGGCGAAACCGCTCGCCGTCGTCGACGTGGCCCGGAACGTGGTCGTGGAACTGCGAGCGGCCGTCTTGAGCGCGCTGAACTGGAAGGCGTGCTTGACGGTGGGGAGGGGGTAGTCACCGGCACCGGTGACATTGACCGTTTGCGTCAGCCCGACGCCCCCGCCGACCTGCACCATCATCGGCGTCGAGCCGGCGGCGTGAAGGACCTCCTGCACGGGGGCGGCGCAGCCGTTGCCGACGGCGCCCGGTCCGGTGACCGTTAGGCCCAGGTCCTGGAGGACGTGGACGGCGATGCTCGGCGCCGGTTCGTCCGGGCTCCCCGCCGTCGTCGCCGTGGTCGCCGACAGGGTTACCGTCGCCGTGCTGCCCACCTGGCCCGGGCTGGCGGTGACCAGGATGTCCACCGTGCCGGGGGCCGCCCCGGTGGGAGCCTGGTCCACCGTCAGAGCGGAGATGGCGGGGCTCGAAGCATCACTGGCCGCGACCGTGATCGCTCCCGAGGACCCGTTTTGGCGCACGATCTCGACCGGCACGGTAGCCGTGTCCCCCTCCACGATGTTCACGTAGGCCTCGGTCGTCGCCAGGTGCCACGACGGCGTGTCGGTGGCCAGGGCGGCCGGCAGCTCCAGGTTGTCGATCTGGACGCCGTCCCGAGATCCGAGCGAGGCCACTCTCAAGTACTGGATGCCCTGCGGGTCGGTGGTGGACAGGGTCACCATCGACCAGGCGCCGAGGGCCGGCTCGTCGATGGTGGTTTGGTCCACCTCGGTGCCGTCGGCCCGGTAGGCGATGACCTCGGCGCCTCCGTTCAAACTGCTGCCCGGGGCGAACGCCTGGACCAGGAACGACAGGTTGGCGCGGGCGTAGTCGAGGTGCAGCATGAACGCCGGCGGCGGGGGGAACTCCCCGCCCAGAGGTTCGGCCCCGATAGAGCGGGCACTGCTCGCCAGGACGGGCGAAGTGAACTTTCCCTGGTAGCCGTTGGTAAGCAATAGCGGCGAGCGGTCATCGATCCCGTCGAGGGCGGCCCCCGGGAAGCCGAGCGCTGAGCCGGTCCCGAACTCGACCCCGTAGGCGGTGGCGTACTGGGTGCTGACTTCGGCCTCGTCGGCCACCAGGCCCTCTTGGAACGTAATGGTCTCGGCGCTGTACGGCGCGCTGGGATCGGCCGTGGCAGTGGTGGTGACGGTGGTGGCGGTCAAGGCCCCGGCCAGGGTGGCCGCGACCACGATGGCCGTGGCCCGGCGGGCGGCGGGGAGCAAGAACCTGATTTTCGTCATTTACAGACCCTGCCAACTGGCGCTCTCATGCGCAACAGGGAAAGCT
>CAZNLF010000303.1:0-3351 GCA_964573595.1 uncultured Acidimicrobiaceae bacterium
CCTCGACGACGGCGGGGATGCCACGCTGCTCGTGCACAAGGGCGTCGAGTTCGAGAAGGCCGGGGCCGTCCCCGACCCGTCGACCGCCGACTCCGAGGAGTTCGCCGTGGTGTTGGGCGTGCTCGCCGCCGGACTGGCCGAGGACCCGGGTCGCTGGACCAGGATCGCCGGCGGGATCAAGGGGGTCTCGGAGGAGACCACCACCGGCGTCCACCGCCTTAACGAGATGGAACAGTCCGGCGAGCTGCTGTTCGCCGCCATCAACGTCAACGACGCGGTGACCAAGTCGAAGTTCGACAACAAGTACGGATGCCGTCACTCGCTCATCGACGGGATCAACCGGGCCACCGACACGCTCATCGGGGGCAAGGTGGCCGTCGTCTGCGGGTTCGGCGACGTGGGCAAAGGCTGTGCGGACTCGCTCCGCGGCCAGGGCGCGCGGGTGGTCATCACCGAGATCGATCCGATCTGTGCGCTCCAGGCGGCCATGGAGGGGTACCAGGTGGCGACGCTGGCCGACGTGGTCGGCACCGCCGACATCTTCGTGACCACCACCGGCAACAAGGACGTCATCACCGCCGAGGACATGGCGCAGATGAAGCACCAGGCCATCGTCGGCAACATCGGCCACTTCGACAACGAGATCGACATGGCCGGGCTGATGAAGATCGACGGGATCGAGCGGGTGAACATCAAGCCCCAGGTGGACAAGTGGGTCTTCCCCGACGGGCACGCGGTCATCATCCTGTCCGAGGGACGGCTGCTCAACCTGGGCAACGCCACCGGTCACCCGAGTTTCGTGATGTCCAACTCGTTCACCAACCAGACCATGGCCCAGATCGAGCTGTTCAACAACGAGCACCACTACGACAACAAGGTCTACGTACTCCCCAAGCACCTCGACGAGAAGGTGGCGCGGCTCCACCTCGATGCCCTCGGGGTCCGGCTGACCACCCTCACCAAGGAGCAGGCCGAGTACATCGGCGTGCCGGTCGACGGCCCGTACAAGCCCGACACCTACCGCTACTGAGGCGGTCCGGGTACTGAGGCGGTCCCGGCCGGCCCGGACGTGAGCCGACCCTACCCGGGCGCGCGCTGATGGCCGGTACCGGCACGTTCGGGCTGGAGGCGACGCGCTACGAGGTGGCGGAGCAGGTGGCCACGATCACCCTGGACCGTCCCGAGCGGCTCAACGCCTGGACCTCCCGGATGAACTTCGAGTACCGCGCACTGCTGCAGCGCGCGTCGGACGACATCGGGGTGCGGGTCATCGTGGTCACCGGGAGCGGCCGAGGCTTCTGCGCCGGGGCCGAATCCAACGACCTGGCCGGACACGTCGAACGGGGCGCCTACCGCTCGTGGGATGCCGACGCCCCGGCCCGGCCCGGCTACGGGGTACGTCCCGAGTTCGACGCTGAGCTGGCCTACCACTTCGGCATCCCCAAGCCGATCATCGCCGCCGTCAACGGACCGGCGGCCGGCATCGGGTTCGCCCTCAGCTGCTACTGCGACATCCGCATCGCCGCCGCCGGGGCCAAGCTGACCACGGCCCACGGGAGGCTCGGGCTGCCCTGCGCCTTCGGGCTGGCATGGCTGCTCCCACGGCTGATCGGGCAGGCCCGGGCCCTCGAGCTCATCCTGTCGAGCCGCACGTTCACCACCGAGGAGGCGCTCACCATGGGCCTGGTGAGCGACGTGGTCCCGGCCGAGCAGCTCGCGGACCGGGTGGACGAGTACGCACGGACACTGGCCACCACCGTCTCCCCCGCCTCGATGGCGGCCTCCAAGCTCCAGGTGTACGAGGCCTTCCACCTCACCGCCGCCCAGGCCGTGTCGAACGCCGAGGCACTGCTCGGCCCCATGATGGCCGGCCCCGACTACCGCGAGGGGGTGGCCGCACTGCGCGAGAAGCGACCGCCCCGATTCGCCGACCCCCCTCCGGTGGGCCCGACCCACCCCGCCCGTTGAGCGGGCGACCCCGGGCAGGCCTCACCGCCGGCCCGGGGTTGCCCCTGGTCGGGTGTCCACCCTGAGGGGTCGGCCGACCCGACCGTCAGTGGTCGGCCGTCTGGGCCTCGAGCAGGTGGGCGAAGCGCCGGCGGGCGTCCGCCCGGCGGGTCGGTACGTGCTCGCTCGGCACCTCGGCCGGCTTGTACCCCTTGAGGGTCTGGCGCGCCACCGTCACCCGATGCACCTCGTCCGGTCCGTCGTAGATGCGGGCCGCTCGGGCATTGCGGTACATCGACTCGAGCGGGAGGTCGGTGGAGAAGCCGAGGGCACCGTGGACCTGGATGGCCCGGTCGATCACGTTGTAGAGGACCTCGGCCCCGTAGTACTTGATCATGGCGATCTCGACGCGGGCGGCCGAGGCGCCCTCGTTGTCCATCTTCCACGCCGCGTAGAGGGTCATGAGGCGCGCCGCTGTCATCTCGGCCAGGGAGTCGGCCACCCAGTTCTGGATGGTCTGCTTCTCGGCCAGCAGCGAATGGTGGGTGGTCCGGGAGACCGCCCGCTCGCACAGCATGTCGAAGGCCCGCCGCGATTGGCCCAACCACCGCATGCAGTGGTGGATCCGACCGGGGCCGAGTCGCTTCTGGGCCAGCAGGAATCCCTCGCCCTCCTGGCCGACGAGATGGTCGTAGGGGACCCGGACCTCGTGGTAGAGGATCTCGGCGTGACCCCCGAACTTGCCGAAGTGCTCGACCGGGTCCTCCATCGTGGCCACATCGCGCACGATGTCGACTCCGGGGGCGTCGGCCGGCACCACGATCATCGAGCAGCCCTGGTACGGATGGACGTCGGGGTTGGTCACGGCCATGACGATGAGGAAGTCGGCCACCGAGCCGTTGGAGGTGAACCACTTGTGGCCGTCGATGACCCACTCGTCCCCGTCGCGGACCGCGGTGGTGGCGATCATCGTCGGATCGGCACCGGCGCCCGGCTCGGTCATCGAGAAGCCGCTCCGCATCCGCCCGTCGAGCAGCGGGAGCAGCCACCGTTCACGCTGCTCCTCGCGCCCGGAGGACTCGATCCCGATGGCGAGCAGCTCGGCGTTGCCGGAGTCGGGGGCGTTGTTGCCGAAGACGACGGGCCCGTAGGGGGTCTGGCCGAGGATCTCGTGCATGAGGCCGAGCTTCACCTGGCCGAATCCACCACCTCCGAGCTCGGGCGGGAGATGGGACGCCCACAGGCCCCGGCCCTTCACCTCCTCCTGCAGCGGCTTGATCGCCTCGAGCAGGGCGTCGTAGCCGAGGTCGAGGGTCTCGAAGGGGAACACCTCGTCACGGACGAACTGGCGCATCCAGGCCAGCTGCAGCTCGAATTCGGGCTCGGTCGAAAAATCCCATGCCA
>CAZNLF010000304.1:0-2103 GCA_964573595.1 uncultured Acidimicrobiaceae bacterium
AGGGTCGGATGGAAGGTGGCCATGCCCCAGTGGAAGCCGCGGGCCGGGGCCTCGACGGCGGAGGAGAGGGGCGAGCCGAGCATCACGGCGTCGGCGCCGCAGGCGACGGCCTTGGCGATGTCGCCGCCCTTGGACATGCCGCCGTCGGCGATCACGTGGCAGTAGACGCCGGTCTCGTCGAGATGGCGCATGCGGGCGCCGGCCACGTCGGCGATGGCCGTGGCCTGCGGTACGCCGATCCCCAGGACCCCGCGGGTGGTGCAGGCGTTGCCGGGACCCACGCCGACGAGGACACCGACGGCACCGGTGCGCATGAGGTGCAGGCCCGCCTGGTACGAGGCGCACCCCCCCACGATCACCGGGATCTCGAACTCGCGGATGAACCGCTTGAGGTTGAGGGGCTCCGCCGTCTTCGACACGTGCTCGGCCGACACCACGGTCCCCTGGATGACCAGGAGGTCGAGCTCGGCGGCGAGCAGCGCCGGGGCGAACTTCTCGGTCTTCTGGGGGGTGACGGAGGCGGCGGTGGTGATCCCGGCCGCCTTCAGGTCCTTGATCCGCTGGGTGACCAGGTCGAGCTGCACCGGCTCCGAGTACATCTGTTGCATCCGGGCGGTGGCCTTCTCCGCCGGGAGCTCCCGGATCTCGTCGAAGAGCGGGGTCGGATCCTCGTAGCGGGTCCACAGGCCCTCGAGGTTGAGCACACCGAGGCCGCCGAGCCGGCCGATCTCGATGGCGGTGGACGGGCTGACGACGCCGTCCATGGCCGAGGCCATGAGGGGCAGCTCGAATTGGTAGGCGTCGATCTCCCAGCTGATGTCGACGTCCTCGGGATCCCGCGTGCGCCGGCTGGGAACGATGGCGATGTCGTCGAACCCGTAGGCCTTGCGACCCGATTTGAAGATGCCAATCTCTATCTCAGCCACGTGCCTGTCCTCTCGACCCTGTTCGCAGTTTGTCCACACCTCCGATCGGCAGCTACCCCGACAGTGCGCTCGCCGACTGGCCCCACGATACCGCCTGGACACCGGTGGCCGGTCCTCATCCGCGGGCTCCGATCGGCGCATCCGACGGCCAGGTGACCGCCACCCGGCGGTCGGGCGCCCGGGGACGGGCCCCTCACCTGGCCCAGAGTGACGAGGGGACCTCCAGCCCGAGGATCACGCACAGCAGCTCGGTCAACACCCGGGCCGTGGCGCCCCAGATGATCTCCCCGCCGGCCGTATAGAACCACACGGGGAACTCACCGCCCGGATCGCCGTCGGCACCCGGCCGTCCCGGGATCGCCCACCACTCCTCGTGGAAGACCCGGTCGCCGAGCAGCTCGACCAGGGCCACGTCGAAGACCCGGGAGACCTCGTCCGGCGAGGCCTCGGTGGCCGGCCGACCGGCCAGGGTGGCCACCACGGGGGTCATGAGCGTGTTGGAGGCCACCGTGGGAAGGGCGGACAGGTGGCCGACGATGGTCACCAGCGCCGGGTCGAGGCGCACCTCCTCGTACGCCTCCCGCAACGCGCCCTCGTCGTCCGTCTCGCCGGGGTCGAGGCGCCCACCGGGGAAGGCGACCTCGCCGCGGTGGGAGCGCAGGCGACCCGACCGAACGGTCAGCAGCACCCTGGCCTCGCCGTCCTCCTCGAAGAGGGCCACCAGCACGGCGGCCGGATTGCCGGCGACGTCCACCCCCTCCTGGGAGCGGATGAACTCGACGAGGTGCTCGGAGCCGCCGGCGGGGCCCACGCCGTCGGCCGCGGCCACGGCGGCGCGGACCCGCTCGAGGGGGACGGACGCCAGCACGGCCTGTTCGAGGCCCGCCCACGGTGGAGGCCCACCCCGGCGGTGTGACGGCGGGCGCGGGATGACCTGGAGGCCGGTCGGGGGCTTCGGCGGCTCGGATGGCATCGGCACCCGAGGTTAGGCCGGGGCGTCGAGCGACCGGTCCGCAGGCCCGGTCGCCAGATCCGGACCGATGGGCCGGCCGGGGCGACCGGGTGGCAGAGACCGGGTGGCAGAGACAGTGTTGGCCGGACCCGAGGGGCCGGCCAACACACACTTCGGGTGCGCCAGGTGGGCGCCGGTGCATGCCCCCGGGGTGGGCGGGACGTT
>CAZNLF010000304.1:2113-3347 GCA_964573595.1 uncultured Acidimicrobiaceae bacterium
GAGCCGGACGACGGGGGGCGACGGGCTGGCAGAGACTGTTTTGGCCGGGCCCGCGGGCCGGGCCAACACACACGTCGATGGCGCCGATCGGCGCCCGTCCATCCCACCGGAGTGGGCGGGACGTTGGCTACATCATGCCGCCCATGCCACCCATGCCACCCATGCCGCCGCCCATGGCCGCGGCCGCGGCCGCGGCAGCGGCCGGGTCGGCCTTCTCCGGCTTGTCGGCGACGAGCGCCTCGGTGGTGAGCAGCAGGCCGGCGATGGAGGCTGCGTTCTGCAGCGCCGAACGCGTGACCTTGGCCGGGTCAATGACGCCGGCCTTGACCAGGTCGACCAGCTCGCCCGTGTTGGCATTCAGACCGATCGAACCGGTCTCGGACTCCACCTGGCGCACGTACACCGACCCTTCGAGCCCGGCGTTGCTGGCGATGGCGTGGAGCGGGGCGGCGAGCGCCTTGGCCACGATGGACGCACCGGTCGCCTCGTCCCCGTCGAGGGACTCGACCACCCCGAGCACGGCGGCACGGGAACGGACCAGCGCGGTCCCCCCACCGGCCACGATGCCCTCCTCGACGGCGGCGCGCGTGGCGGAGAGCGCATCCTCGATGCGGTGCTTCTTCTCCTTCAGCTCGACCTCGGTGGCCGCGCCGACCTTGACCACGGCGACGCCTCCGGCCAGCTTGGCCAGGCGCTCCTGCAGCTTCTCACGGTCCCAGTCGGAGTCGGTGTCCTCGATCTCGCGCTTGATCTGGGCGATGCGACCCTTGACGTCCTCGTCGGAGCCGCCACCCTCGACGATGGTGGTCTCGTCCTTGGTCACGATGATGCGGCGGGCCTTGCCGAGCAGGTCGACCGTGGTGGTGTCCAACTTCAGGCCGATCTCCTCGGAGATCACCTGGGCGCCGGTCAGCACGGCCATGTCCTGCAGCATCGACTTGCGGCGCTCGCCGAACCCGGGGGCCTTGACGGCGACCGAGGTGAACGTGCCACGGATCTTGTTGACCACCAGGGTGGCCAGGGCCTCGCCCTCGACGTCCTCGGCCACGATCAGCAGCGGCTTGCCGGTCTGCATGACCTTCTCGAGCACGGGGACCAGGTCGTGGACAGCGCTGACCTTCTGGTTGACGAAGAGGATCAGCGGGTCGTCGAGGACGGCCTCCTGACGCTCAGCGTCGGTCACGAAGTACGGGGACAGGTAGCCCTTGTCGAACTGCATGCCCTCGGTGAACTC
>CAZNLF010000305.1:0-3329 GCA_964573595.1 uncultured Acidimicrobiaceae bacterium
TAACCGCATCTCGCTCCTCGAGTTGCCGGTTCCTCTTGTCGATACGAGACTCGGCAGCGAGTGCCCGCTTGGGCCAGGCCGTCGAGTTCGCCTTTCCGCCCTTCTTCTTCACCGTTCTCCTCCCCATGGTCTGGCGGCGTTGCCGAACACAACGCCGGGGAACCAGACGTGGCCGTGGTCACTCGGCAACGGATGGCCCCGATCGTCCCCGCCCGCCCCGCCATGTGCGTCCGATTGTTGCAGAATCTCGATCGAGTCGTAGAAGGCGGAACACCTTCGATGGTTCCCGGCGTTCGATCTCACGAGTTGCCCGACGTTCCGGTGTTGCCCGACGTTCCCGAGCTATTCGACCCCGAGTTGCCAGAGGTGGAGCCGGCCGATCCCGAATTGCCAGAGGTCGTGGAGCTTCCCGATCCGGAATTGCCCGAGCTGCTGGAGCCACCTGATCCCGAGTTGCCCGAGGTGCTGGAGCCGGCCGATCCGGAACTACCGGACGTTCCTGAGTTGCCAGTGCCGGAATTGCTATAGACGAGATCAGGGCAACTCGAATGGGCCGCGGCCACATCTGCAGCGATCGTCGATTCGTCCGCTTTCGCCATTTGCGCTTCAGAGCGATTTGCTTGCATCCAGTTCAGAAAACAATTGCACGCGGCGGCCTGTGCGGGCCCACCACCATCACTGGTATCGCACCCTTTCAGGAATTCCGACCGGACCGATGCGGGGTAGGCGTTGGAATGATTGGTCGTGGCGACGAATGCGGCAACCACCACGATCACGACCGCGGCCGCTCCCAGGGGCACGTTCACCTTTGGGTTGCGCCACCAGGGCTTCGCCGGCTTCGTCGGCGATCCAGGGTCATTGGGCTGCAGTGCCGGGACGCCGGGATCTCTGTAGACGTCGGCATCGGTCGGTGCGACAGGCACTTGAGAAGCAGGCCTCCGCTCCGGTGGATACCACCTGCCGTCCGAGGCCTTCCACCAGCCCTCCTGCGGAGCCGGTCTTCGGTCAGGCGAGTACCATTTGCCGTCCGAGGCTTTCCACCAGCCCTCGCCTTGCGAAACGTCACTCACCTGATCCCCTCCCTCCGTCGACAGGGCCCGGTTCCGGATCGAGTCCACTATAAAATGCTGATCCCTGCCACTTGCCTGAGGCGGATTCGGATTCCCATAGTTGCAGGCCTCGTACATGCCGGATGAAATTGCTACGCAGAGTGACCCTGCACTTCTTGCCCGTGTTCGTGACGTAGCCGGAGGCGTCAACGGCCGCCTCGCCTTTGCTGTGGTTGACCTGGAGCCCGAGCCGACCACCAGACGGGCACTGATCGGCACTTCGCCCGACACACTTTTCGAGATCGGATCGATCACGAAGGCCCTGACGGGAATGTTGCTGGCTGAATTCGTCGAGCGCGGCCGCTTGTCCCTGGCTACCGAGGTCGGAGAGGTCGCACCGATACCCAGCGGAAGCGACCTGTCCTCGGTGACATTGCTGGAGCTGGCCACGCACACCTCCGGACTCCCGCGAATGCCGGCCAGTGGGGCAAGCTCGCTCCGCAGCTGGTCCCATGCCGTTCTGGGCCGCAACCCCTACCGGGGAAGCCCGGCGAGCGTGATCGAGCTCGCAGCCCGTCAAACTCTCCACAGCCGGGGCCAGAGGAGGTACTCCAACATCGGAGGAGCGGCCCTTGGGGAGATCCTGGCGGTGGTCGCCGACACCGCCTATCCATCGCTCCTGGCGGAGCGAATACTTCGACCCCTGCAGATGGGCAGAACCACCGTCTCCACGAAAGGACACCACGCCCTCCGGGGGAGGTCGTCGTGGGGCCTGCCCCGTGAGCCCTGGGTCCTTCAGGGCTATGCCCCGGCCGGCGGCGTCGTGAGCACGATCGACGACATGGCCCGCTTGGCGGCTGCACTCCTGGACGGCACCGCTCCTGGACTGCGATCGATCGAGCCGATCAACGGGATCCCCACGGATCGCCCGAACCGACGCTCGGGACTCTTCTGGATGATCGATGGACCACCGGATCGAGTTCCGACCATCACCTGGCACAACGGCGGGACTGGAGGGTACTCGTCGCTCCTGGTCCTCGTGCCCGAGGCCCGAAAGGCTGTCATCGCGTTGCAGAGCGTGGCGGGCAGGAGTCAGCATCTGCAGCGGATCGCCCTGGAGCTGGCCCACTGATCCACCCCGTGGGGGTCCAGCCATACCCGCAATGGGAATCCTCCCCGACCGCGTCGGCTCCCTGCGCCGCGGCTGGGTGTCGCCATCGCCATCCGCGTAAATTGGGTCGTTGAACCGGAGGAAAGCCATGCACCGTGATGCCAGCGATCATTCGACGAACGAGATCGTCACGAAGTCCACTTCGGGGTCGGTCGACGAAGCCGTGGACAGGCTCGGGGATCTCGTCCGTGAGCGAGGTATGACCCTCTTCGCGATCATCGACCACAGTGGCGAAGCAAGCCGGCATGGACTCGAACTGCGCAACACGAAGCTCGTCATCTTCGGCAGCCCGGCCGCCGGCACGCCGGTCATGCAGGCATCACCACTGGCGGCCCTGGATCTCCCCCTCAAAGTGCTCGTATGGGACGACGACGGCCGGACGAAGATCAGCTATACGGACCCGGCAGCACTGGCAACTCGTCATCACCTACCCGGCGAACTGGCCGGCCGCATCGCCGGAATCGGACCACTGACCGATGCGCTCATCGGATGACCTTCCACGGGGGGCAGCCCCGGACAGCACTCCACGAACGGGGCGACCAGCGACCGCGTCAGTCCGCGATCCCCCGTCAGCAGTATCCCCACCAATACCGGTCTGGCCACGTGAAGGGAACGGTCCGCTCATCCCTTTGACGTTCGTCACCGCCGATGACGGCATCTGGCCCCGGGAAAAACGGCCCTTGGCGGCCGCTCCCCTCCCACCGGACCACGAACGGCGGCTCCCCGTTTCCCTTCGGGACCTCGACGACCTTGCACTCACGGTCCGGCAGCATCGCCGGATGGCCGCGGACCACGATGCGATCTCCAATTTGTGCACGCATTCCGCTCACTCCCTCGGCTTCTCGCCTAGGTCCATGGTGGACCCGTGACCCACCATTTTCAAGAGGCCGAGACACCCCAATCGGCGTCCCGGTCGCCCGCCCACGTCCACCGGGGAGGCTCGAGGGAACCGGATCGGCTCCGGCCGGTGTGCTCCCACTCGGGGCACCTAACATTCCAACCGTATGCTTGAGGCGGGGTGAGGGCGACGCAGAGGAACGGATGCGTGCCAGAGCGGACCGGCGGCCCGACCGAGGCGGGACACGGGGACCGCGGGCCCCGTCGATCGG
>CAZNLF010000306.1:0-3311 GCA_964573595.1 uncultured Acidimicrobiaceae bacterium
AACCCCAGGCAGGCCCCGGCCAGGGCCACGGCGGCCAGGGCCAGGTCGAGCGCGTTTTCGACGTGGTAGATCCCCTCGTGGCGGTACTGCCAGTAGCCGATGATGGCCAGGCAGGCGAAGCAGAACGTCGACGAGCCCGCGGCCAGGCCGTCCAGGCCGTCGGTCAGGTTCACGGCATTGGCCGACGCGGCGATGACCAGGGTGGCCCACACCACCCACACCCCTGACCCGAGGTTGAGGCCGATCGAGTCGTACCGGGTGAAGGAGAGGGCGGTCGAGGCGTGGGCCCAGTAGACGGCGAGCAGGGCGAACGTGACCCCCAGGGCGATCTGGGCCCCGAACTTGGTCCGCTTGTTGAGCCCCAGGCTCCGGCGGTTCCGCACCTTGATCCAGTCGTCGGCGAAGCCGATGGCCGCAGCACCGAGGATGGCCAGCATCACGAGGGCCCCCGGGCGCGAGAAGGTGACCCCGGGGATGGCGTGGGCGGTCAGGTAGCCGATGATCACCGCGGCGACGATGCCGATGCCACCCATGGTGGGCGTGCCCGCCTTGGCGATGTGCACCTGGGGCCCGTCCTCGCGGATCTGCTGGCCGATGTTGTTCTTCAGCAGCCACCGGATGAGGATGGGCGTGCTCAGGACGGCCACCCACAGGGCGATTCCGCCGGAGGTCATCAGGGAGATCATCGGGCGGTGCCCCTGTCCCCCGGGTCCTCGGGCCGGGTGCCCCTCGAGCGGCCGGCCAGGGCCTGTCGGGCCACCTGGCGGTCGTCGAAGGGGACCACCCGGTCCCCCACGGTCTGGGTGCTCTCGTGGCCCTTGCCGGCCACCACCACGACGTCGCCGGGCCGGGCCATCCCCACCGCCAGCCGGATGGCCTGTTCCCGGTCGGGTTCGACCACCACGTCCACCCCGTCGCCCACGCCGGCCCGGATCTGGCCGATGATGGCCATCGGATCCTCCGACCGGGGATTGTCCGAGGTCAGCACCACGACGTCGGACCAGCGGGACGCCGCCGCCCCCATCTCGGGTCGCTTCCCCTGGTCGCGGTCCCCGCCGGCGCCGAACACGCACACGACGCGGGGCGTAGCGGAGAGCTCCCGGGCCGAGGAGAGCGCCACGCCCAGGCCGGCAGGCGTGTGGGCGTAGTCGACGACCACCGCGAACGGCTCGTCCCCCGAGACCAGCTCCATCCGGCCGGGCACGGCGTCCGCGGCCCGGAGCCCGTCGGCCACCTGGTCCCCGTCGAGCCCGACGTTGACGGCGATCGAGGCCGCCAACAGGGCGTTGTCGACGTTGAACGCCCCGGTGAGCGGTACGGTCACCCGTCGTCCGCGCCATCGGAACGCCGACGATCCCACCGCGAGCTCGATCGCCGAGGCGTCGGATCGGTGCACACGCTCGACCGGCCGGCCGTCGGCCTCGATCCGGTCGGCGAGTCGTCGCCCCCACGGATCGTCCGCGTTGATCACCGCCGTTCGGGCCCTCGACGCCTGGAACAGCCGCGACTTGGCCTCGAAGTACCGATCCATCGACCCGTGGTGGTCGAGATGGTCCCGGCTCAGATTGGTGAAGGCGGCGATGTCGAAGACGATGCCGTCGACGCGGGACTGGGTCAGGGCGTGGGAGGACACCTCCATGGCCACGGCCTTTGTGCCGTCGGCGACGAGTTCGGCCAGCCGGTGCTGGAGGACCGGCGCCTCGGGTGTGGTCCGCTCCCCGTCCAGGGTGCCGATGGTGGCGGTCCTCGTCCCCGCGTGCCCGAGGATCGACCGGACCAGGTGGGTCACGGTCGTCTTGCCGTTGGTGCCGGTCACGCCCACCATGGCGAGCGAGCGGGCCGGGTGGCCGAAGAAGGACGCGGCGATGACGGCCATGGCCGGCCTCGAGTGTCCCTCGGCCACCCGGGCCTGGGTGACGTCGAGGTCCAGGAACCGCTCGCACACCAGCGAGGTGGCACCACGGTCGACGGCCTCCCCGGCGTGGTCGTGGCCGTCGGTGTGGGTGCCGGGCACACAGCAGAACAGGGCACCGGGCCGCACCCGCCGACTGTCGAACTCGACAGAGAGGACCGCGGTCGACGCCGGGTCGCCACGCGCCTCGAGCACGTCAACGTCTCGGAGCACATCGGTCATCTGCACTGGCACGTGGTCCAAGGTCTCCGACGTGAGCAGGAGATCGGACGACTGGGTCGTCGGCCCACCTACGGGCCTTCCGTGGTCGCTCCGGACGGCACCGAGATGGTACCGGTGGCACCGACGGCCGAGCTGGATGCCGAGGCCGTGGCGGCCGCCGTGGTGGGGATCCCGTAGTGGTGGAGGGCGTAGGCCATGATCGTCGAGAACACCGGGGCAGCCACTGCACCACCGTAGATGGGCGTGGGGTGGTCGAGGACGACCACCGCCGAGAGCACCGGGTCCTGGGCGGGGGCGAACCCGGCGAACGACCCCACGTAGGCGCCGGTGATGTACCCGAGGTGGTTCGGGTTGGGTATCTGGGCCGTACCCGTCTTGCCGGCCACCGTGTACCCGTCGATGGCCGCCTCGGTGCCCGTGCCCGAGGAGACGACCCCCTCGAGCATGGAGACCAGTTGTGCGTTGGTCGTCGGGGAGATCACCCGGTGACGGGCGGTGGGCTTGGCGGCACTCACCGATCCGGCGGGACTCACGGTGCCCCTGATCAGGCGCGGGGACACGAACACCCCGCCATCGGCCACTGCGTTGTACGCGTCGAGGATCTGCTGCGCGGTGACGGCGTCGTCCTGGCCGATCGGTGTCGAGCCGATCGAGGTGCCCGTCCACGCGGATGGTCCCGGGACGAGCCCCTGGGACTCGCCCGGGATCCCCAGTCCGGTGAGCTTGCCGAACCCGAGGTCGCTGATCTGGGACAGGAGACGGTTCTCACCCAGGGCCTCGGCGATCTCGATGGTGCCGATATTGGACGACTGGGCGATGATGCCCCCCGGGGTGAGCCGTTCGAGGCCGTGGGCCTCGGCGTCATGGAACGTGTAGGTGCCCATGGGCAGGGAGGAGGGCACCGAGATCTGCTGGGTGGGCGTGACGACGCCGGCCGCCAGGGCGGCCGAGAAGGTGACCAGCTTGAACACCGAGCCCGGCTCGTAGACCTGGGTCACGGCCGAGTCCGAGGGTGCCTCCTCGACTCCGGCGGGAAGCGTGTCCGCCCGGGAGACCAGCGTCGGTCCCGTGGTGTCGGCGGTCATGGTCACCGCCGGGGCCGGCGCCGTGGCCGGTGACGGAGTCGTGGCCGTGGCCGGCGTCGTGGCCGGTGGCTTGCCGGAGACGGCCGCACCGG
>CAZNLF010000307.1:0-3268 GCA_964573595.1 uncultured Acidimicrobiaceae bacterium
AGGAAGAGGAAGCAGATGTCGAGGATGTCCTCGCGGGTGAGCCGGTGGCCCTCGACCTCGGCATCGAGGAACCGGCTCAGGATGTCGTCCTCGCGTCGGCGTTCCCGCTGGTCGAGGATCTCGTTGAAGTACTCGTAGATGGAGTCCGCCGTCTCCTGCTGGTGGGCCTTCGCCTCCTCGCTGTCGAACTCGGCTCCGATGACCAGGTGCGGTCGGATGATCCCGTCCTTCATGGCGAGGAAGCGCGGGAGCTCGTCGAACGACAGGCCGAGCAGGTCGAGGAAGACCCGTGAGGGGAACGGGATCGAGAACTCGCTGGCGAAGTCCACCTCACCACGGTCGATGAACCGGTCGATCAGGTCGTTCACCGTGCGGGACACCGACTCCTCGATCAGGGCCATCGGGCGGGGGGCGAAGATCGGATCGAGGAGCTTGCGGTACTTCTTGTGCTCGGGAGGGTCGATCTGCAGGGGGATGAGGGGCCGCGCGTTCTTCAGGTCCACCGCGTCGGAATTGGACGAGAAGATCTCAGGGTGGCGGAAGACCTCGTCGGCCTCCGACTTGCAGGTCACGAGGACGCCCATCTCGCCGAGCGCCATGACCGGGGTGGCGTCTCGCAACTGCTTGAACATGGGCTGCGGGTTGGCCGCCGTCTCCTCGTCCATCAACGAGAGCATTCCCCCGCTGTCCTCGGACGGGTTGCTGTCCATGTACGCTCCTGTCGGCCCGGAAATGGTCGTTCTCATACTGGCACACCGGGCGGCGAATACGGAAGCGTCCGGACGTCGGTCGGATCCCGCCACGCGGTCGGATCCCTCCATGCAGCCGGATCACGCCATGCAGCCGGATCACGCAAGGGAGATCACCATGCTCGTACTCAGGGAACGACACGGCCACACCGAGGTCCTGACCCTCAACCGGCCGGAGGCGGCCAACTCGCTCAACCCACCGCTGATGGAGGAGCTGGGCCTGGCACTGCAGCAGATCCTCGACGACGTCGACGCCCGCGCCGTGGTGGTCACCGGAGCGGGTGACCGCGTCTTCTGCGCCGGGATGGACCTGAGCGCCCTCGGCGACTGGAACGACGGGGCACCGGGGCCTGGTGACCGGCCGGGCGCCACGGCCTTGGCCGACTTCATGGGTGGCACCTATCCCAAACCGCTCATCGCCGCGGTGAACGGTGCCGCCGTCGGGGGAGGCCTCGAGCTGGTGATGGCCTGCGACCTGGTCGTGGCCTGCGACAGCGCCCGCTTCGGTCTGCCCGAAGTCAAGCGCGGCCTGTACGCGGCGGGCGGCGGCACCCTGCTGTCCACGCGCATCCCCCAAGCCCTCGCCCTCGAGATCGGTCTGACCGGCCGCCTGATCGGCGCCGGCAGAGCCGAGCGCCTCGGGCTGGTCAACCAGGTCGTCCCCGCCGCCGAGCTCTTGGTCACCGCCATCGCGTTGGCCGAGGAGGTGGCGGCCAACGGGCCCCTGGCCGTCCAGTTGACCAAGCGGCTCATGCGGGGCGCGGTGGCCCGCGGCGATGCAGCAGGACTCGCCACTCCCGAGGAGAACAGCTCGATCTTCCGGAGCGAGGACGCACGCGAAGGTGCGGCCGCCTTCATGGAGAAACGACCGGCCACGTTCGTCGGCCGGTAGTGGCGGGGTCGACCGACTTCGCCGAGCCGGACCCGGTCAGACCCTGACGATGACCTTTCCGGTGTTGCCGCCGTTGAAGAGCAGGTTGAGGGCGTCGATCGAGTGCTCGAGCCCCTCGACCACGTGTTCGCGGTGCTGGATCGACCCCTCCATCACCCAACCGGCCATCGCTGCCTGCGCCTCGGGGAAGCGGTCCAGGTAGTCGAGGATGAGGAAGCCCTCCATGCGGGCCCGGCGGGTGATCAGACTCAGGTAATTGCGCGGCCCGACCGGCCGTGCCTCGTTGTACTGCGAGATCGCGCCGCACAGCACGACCCGGGCCTTCAGGGCCAGGTTGGCCAGGGCGGCGTCGAGGATCTCCCCACCGACGTTGTCGAAGAAGACGTCGATCCCCTCGGGGCACACCTCGGCGAGCCGCCGGCCGACCGGTTCGGACCGGTAGTTGACGGCATGGTCGAACCCGAGCTCCGAGGTGAGCCATGCGCACTTCTCGTCCGAACCGGCGATCCCCACCACGTTCGACGCACCGGCGATCCGGGCCAGTTGGCCGACCACCGACCCGGTGGCACCGGCCGCACCGGACACGACGACCGTGTCACCCGCCTGGGGCCCACCCACGTCGAACAGGCCGAAGTATGCGGTGAGGCCGGTGACACCGAACACGCTGAGCGCGACAGCCGGATCGACACCGGCCGGCAGGGTCGTCATCGCCGCCGCTCCCTCGTCGGCCAGCACGTACTCCTGCCAGCCGGTCATGCCGAAGACGAGGTCCCCCGGGCGGTAGTTCGCGCTGCGACTGGTCACCACCTCGCCGATCCCGCCACCGCGCACGACTTCACCGATGGCGATCGGGGGGAGGTAGCCCGGTGCGTCGTCCATCCACGTTCGGATGGTGGGATCGATGGAGAGGTAGCGCACCCTGATCAGCGCCTGACCGTCGGCCGGGTCGGGGACCGTCGCCGCGTCGTCGAGGCGGACCGTCTCCTCGTCGGCGAGGCCGGTGGGTCGGGAGGCGAGCAGGTAGCGGCGGAAGGTCTCGGGCACAAGTGGCATTCAAGCAGACCACCCACCCGGCCTGCCCGCCGGCGGTTATCCGATTCCCGGACGACCGCCGGATCCATCCCGGGCAGCTATTCGATGCCGAGGAGCTGCTCGCTTCCCCAGAGCTCGAGCTCGGCCAGGGCGGGGCGCAGGCCCTCACCCCGGGCCGTCAGCCGGTAGCTGACGTTGACCGGCGGACCTTCGTCGACCTCGCGCGCCACCAGGCCGGCCTCCGTCAGCTCGCCGAGCCGCTCGGACAGGATCCGGTCACTGATGCCGGGCACCTGCCGGACGATCTGCGAGAACCGGAGGGGACCGTCGAGGAGCGTCACGATGATCAACCCGCTCCACCGCTTCCCCAGCAGGGCGAACACCTGGACGATGGCCTCGCAGGCCCCGCGCCCCTCGTCGCAACGCTCGTCGTCCGCCATTGCACCCACTTTAGTACCGGTAGTAACTTCTATTTAGTAAGCAGCAGTCGTGTTAGTAAGCAGCAGTCGGTGCTCCTCCCGGCTGCGTCCCTTTTGGAGGTTATCGAATGCGCCATATCGGACTACTGACCGCACGGGCCGTCTTCGGCGGGTAT
>CAZNLF010000308.1:0-3251 GCA_964573595.1 uncultured Acidimicrobiaceae bacterium
GCCATCACCTTCACCAACAAGGCGGCCGACGAGATGCGCCGCCGGGTGGCCGACCTGGTCGGACCGCGGGCCGGCCGCATGTGGGTGTCCACGTTCCACTCGGCGTGCGTACGCATCCTCCGGGCCCACGGGGACCGCCTGGGCTACAAGGGCTCCTTCACCATCTATGACGACGCCGACTCCCGGCGCCTGGTGGAGATCGTCTGCCGCGAGCTCGACATCGACACGAAGAAGATGTCACCGAGGTCGATCCTCGGCCAGATCAGCCAGGCCAAGTCCCGCCAGCAGGGCCCCGAGGAGTACCGGGCGGCGGCGGTCACCATCTTCGACCGGCGGGTGGCCGACGTCTTCGACCTCTACCAGCGACGCATGGTGGCGGCCAACGCCATGGACTTCGACGATCTGCTGCTCAACACCGTCCGGCTGTTCCGCCAGCACCCCGACGTGCTCGAGCACTACCGGCAGCGTTTCACCAACATCCTGATCGACGAGTACCAGGACACCAACGCCGTGCAGAACGCGTTGGCGGTGCTCCTGGCCGGCGAACACCGCAACATCGTGGTCGTGGGGGACAGCGACCAGTCGGTGTACCGGTTCCGTGGTGCCGACATCTCCAACATCCTCGACTTCGAGCAGGCGTTCCCCGACGCCACGGTGATCACCCTCGATCAGAACTTCCGCTCCACCCAGACCATCCTCGACGCCGCCAACGCGGTGATCGCCAACAATGTCTCCCGCAAGCCGAAGACGCTGTGGACCGACAGCGGGGACGGGCACAAGGTCGTCCGGTACCGGGCCGAGGACGAGTACGACGAGGCGTCCTGGGTGGCCCACGAGGTGACCCGGCTCCAGCGTGAGCAGGCGCTCCGCTGGGGGGACGTCGCCGTCTTCTACCGGACCAACGCCCAGAGCCGGGCCCTGGAGGAGGCAATGGTCCGCGCCGAGGTGCCCTACAAGGTGGTGGGGGGCACGAAGTTCTACGACCGGCGCGAGGTGAAGGACGTCATGGCCTACCTCCGGGTGCTGGTCAACCCGGACGACGAGGTCAGCTGGCGGCGCATCGTCAACGTGCCCAAACGGGGGGTGGGGGAGACCTCGGTGGCCCGGCTGGCCGGGTGGGCCGGCATCCACGGCGTGTCGTTCGGCGAGGCGGTCGCCCATGCCGACGAGGCCGGCGTGTCCGGCAAGGCGGGGACCGCGCTGGTGGGACTGTCGGCGCTGCTCGACAGCCTCCGCCACAAGATGGCGCTGCCCCCGCTCGTCGACGAGAACGGCGAGGCCATCCCTCCGGAGCCCATCACCGAACCCGGCCTGGCGTCGGTCCGTCCGGAGGTTGGAGAACCCGGGGCCGGCCCGGAACCGGCCACGGCCGGGACGCTCGGGCCCGGGCAGATCGTCACCGCGGTGGTCGAGGGGTCGGGGTACCGCAGCGAGCTGCTGTCCGAGGGAACCATCGAGGCGTTGGGCCGGGTGGAGAACATCGACGAGCTGGTCGGCGTGGCCGACGAGTACCGGACCCTGGCCGAGTTCCTCGAGGCGGCGTCGCTGGTGGCCGACTCGGACCAGCTCGACGGCGACGGCACCAAGGTCTCGTTGATGACCATGCACATCGCCAAGGGTCTCGAGTTCCCTGCGGTGTTCCTGGTCGGCATGGAGGACGGCATCTTCCCCCACCTCCGCTCCCTCGGCGATCCGGTCGAGCTCGAGGAGGAGCGGAGGCTCTGCTACGTCGGCATCACCCGCGCCGAACGCCACCTCTACCTCTCGCATGCGTGGAGTCGGATGCTCTGGGGCAACACCAGCAGCAACATCCCCAGTCGGTTCCTCAACGAGATCCCGACCGAGCTGATCCGCGACGTGGGCGTGGACAACGCCGGCCGCGGCCCGGGCCCGTTCGGCTCCGGGCGGTCGGGTCGGTCCTCCACCGACGACGCGGAGGGAACCCCGGGCCGGAGCGTGTTCGGCCGCGGGGACCCGTCCTCGGACGGTGCCTTCTACGCGGACGGCCGCCGACGCCCCGCTCCGGCCACCACCGGAGCGGAGCTCCTCGGGCTGGTCACCGGCGACCGGATCGTCCACGGCAAGTGGGGCGAGGGCACGGTGGTCGAGACGGGTGGGTCGGGTGAGGACCTCGAGGCGGTGGTGCAGTTCCCGACGGTGGGGCGCAAGAAACTCCTGTTGAGGATGGCGCCGCTGAAGAGGGCCTGATCCCTCCGGGGAAGGCCGCTCAGCCCGGGATCCTCTGCCAGACGGCCCGGGGCAGCGTGCGCATCACCGTGAACACCCAACGGAGCACGGCCGGGACGTAGACCACGGCCGCACCGGAGGCGATGCCGGCCACCACCGCGTCGGCGACGGCCTCGGGCGTGGTGGCGAACGGGGCCGGGGTCATCCCCTCGGTCATCCGTCCGACCACGAACCCGGGACGGACGATGGTCACCCCGACGCCGGTGCCCTCCAGCGAGTCGGCGAGCCCCTGGGAGAAGGCGTCCAGCCCGGACTTGGACGATCCGTAGATGAAATTGGCCTTGCGCGCCCGCAGCCCGGCGACCGAGGAGAGCACCACGAGCCGCCCATGGCCCTGGTGTCGCAGGCGGCCGGTCACGGCCAGCATGGCCGAGGCCAACCCGGCGAAGTTGGTGGTCAGCACCGCTGCCGCCGACTCGGGGTCACGCTCGTCCTCGGCCTGGTCGCCGAGGACGCCCGCCGCCACCACGACCAGGTCGATGTCACCGAACCGCTCGAAGACCCCTTCGGCGAACTCCCGGTGTCCGGCGACATCCGTGGCGTCGAACGCCACCGACTCGGCCACCTCAGCGCCCGCCGCCTTGGCCCGCTCGACGGCCTCGGACAGGCGCGGGCCCTCCCGGCCGGCGAGCACCACCGTCCGGCACCGTGACGGGACCAGCTTGGCCACGATCGCCTGGGCGATCTCGGAGGAGCCTCCGAGGACGAGTACCGACTGGGGGCGCCCGATGGCGTCGATCATGATCGTGTCCGTTCTGGTTCTGGGGTCGGCTCATGTCCGGTGGCGGGGGCCTCCCGACCCGGCAGGTGGGGCCGGCGCCGGACGTCGGCCGGCGCCGGCGGGGCGGAACGGGTCGTGGAGCGCTCCGCCGGTGTCGTCTCCCCGCAGAGGCCGAGGCGCCTGCCCAGGTCGGACCGGAGCACGCCGCGGGGGTCGACCCGATCCCGCACGGCCTGCCACTCGCCCAGCCGCGGGTACATGGTCCGGAAGGAGTCCGGCGAGA
>CAZNLF010000309.1:0-3249 GCA_964573595.1 uncultured Acidimicrobiaceae bacterium
TCCTCGCCCTGGCGGCCTGGTTGCTCGTCCGCTCCTACAAGTTCCAGCGGGAGGCGGCGGCCAACGCCCGCGCCGCCCGGGCGGACGCCCGCCCGTCCACCTCCCCGTCCGGCGGGCCCGCCGCCGTCCGCGGGAAGTCGTCCCCGCGGGCCGGTCGGAGCAAGGCAGATGCCCGGACCAGCCCGGCCAAGGGTCCGGCCACCCCCGAAGCCAACAAGCGGTACACCCCGAAGCGGCCCCCGCCGCCGGCGCCGAAGCCGTCGCGTCGGGACCGCAAGGCGGCCGAGGCCACCGACTGATCGAGACCGCTACTCGGTGACCAGCGCCGAGCGCAGCAACTCGAGGATCTCGTTCCGCCGACGGACGAGGGAGCGGGCGGTCGGCTCCTCCCCCAGCGCACGCACCACCTCCACCTCGGTCAGCATGCCGATGACGGTGGAGTAGATGGCCAGGAGCAGGAGGCGGGGCTCGTGCCGTCGCAGGTGCCCGGCATCCATCTCCGCCTCCAGGAACTCCGTGGCCCGGCGCACCAGGGGGTCGAGGGCGGTGACCAGCCGGGTGGCGGCCGGCGTGCCCAACCGGCCCATCTCGCGGACCAGTCCGAGCAGCTCGGGCCGACGCGCCGCCAGGCGGAACACCGACCGGACCACCGCCTCGATGCGGTCCCACCCGTCGCCCGCCGAGGCCAGCGAGTCCTCGAGGGCTCCGGACAACTCGATGGCGGAGCGGTCGATGACCGCCTCCAGCAGGACCTCCTTGGACGGGAACCAGTAGAGGATGGTCTGCTTGCGGATGGCGAGGCCCTGGGCCAGGGTGTCGAGCGATGACGCGTCGTACCCCCGCGTGGCGAACGAGACCAGGGCCGCATCGAGGATCCGCTCAGGCGTGCCCGCCCCGGACGCCTTCCGCGGCCGGCTCCGGTCACGGTCGCCCGGGCCCCTGGCGCCGACGGCACGCGGCCCGCCGGCTCTGTCCACCCCTTCCTCCGCGCCGCCGCCCACGCCCTCGTCGATGCTCGACTTGCTCACTTACCATATGGTAGACAGATCCGGTGACCCGCGTACGTGACGCCCTGACGGGGAAGCGGTTCTTCATCACCGGCGCCACCGGTTTTTTGGGAACCGCCCTGGTCGAGCGCATCCTCCGCAGCGTCCCCGACAGCGAGGTCGTGCTCCTGATCCGGCCCGGCCGGCGCTCGACCGCCGTGCAGCGCGCCACCAAGGAGATCCTGAAGAACGACTGCTTCGACCGGCTCCGGGACGAATCGGCCGACCGCTTCGATTCCGAGGTCGCGGCGCGGGTCCAGGCGGTCGCCGGCGATGTGACCACGGACGGACTGGGCCTCGACGACGAAGGCCGGCAACGCCTGTCGGAGTGCGACATCGTCATCCACTCGGCCGCGGCGGTGAGCTTCGACTCCCCGCTCGACACCGCAGTCGAGGTCAACCTCCTCGGCCCGTCCCGGGTGGCCGCCGCCGTGGAGGAGGCGCGCCGGTTGGCCGCCGAGCAGGGCCGCGTGGGCCCGGTCCACTTCATCCCCGTCTCCACCGCCTACGTCGCCGGGACCCACCAGGGCGAAGCCCGGGAGGAGCTGCTCGACGGCAACCGCTTCACGGTCGACGTCGACTGGCGGGATGAGGTCGCTGCCGCCCGCCGGCAACGGGCCGACCTCGACGCCGAGTCACGGCGCCCGGCGCGGCTGGCCTCCTTCGCCAAGACGGCCCGGGGCGAACTGGGCGCCGCCGGGCTCCACCTGCTGGCCGAACGGGCCGAGCGCGTCCGCGAGGACTGGGTGAAGGACCAGATGGTCAAGGTGGGTCAGGCCCGGGCCCAGTCCCTCGGTTGGCCGGACGCGTACCCCTACACCAAGGCGCTCGGCGAGCGGGCCCTCGTGTCCCAGTTCGGCGGGTCGGTGCCCATGACCATCATCCGCCCCTCCATCATCGAGTCGGCACTGGCCGAACCGCGGCCCGGTTGGATCCGCGGCTTCCGGATGGCCGAGCCGATCATCATCTCCTACGCCCGCGGCCTGCTCCGGGAGTTTCCGGGCGTGCCCGAAGGGGTGACGGACGTGATCCCGGTCGACCTGGTGGTGGCCGCCATCATCGCCGTGGCCGGCGAGGCGCTGCTCACGCCGGCGGCCGGGTACGAGGGGCCGAGTGTCTACCACGTGGCGTCGGGGGTCCGGAACCCGTTCCGCTACGGTCGCCTGGTCGAACTGGTGACGGCGTGGTTCACCGAGCACCCCCTCTACGACAGCGACGGGCAACCGATCGTCGTGCCCGAGTGGTCGTTCCCCGGTCGGGGACGGGTGCAGCGCCAGCTGTCCAGGGCGTCCCGGGCCATGGACCTGGCCGAGCGGGTGGTGGGCTCCCTGCCCATCCGGGGCCGCCAGGCGGCCTGGATGGCGGCACTGGAGGAGCAGCACCTCCTGGCCGACCGGGCGCTCGGCTACGTCGAGCTCTACGGCGCCTACACCGAGACGGAGGCCCGGTACCGGGTGGACCGGCTGCTGGCGTTGTGGGAGCGCATGGACGAGGACGACCGCCAGACCTTCTGCCTCGACCCCGCCGCCGTCGACTGGGCCACCTACGTCCGCGAGATCCACCTCCCCTCGATCATCGAGCACGCCCGGGTCCGCACGTCGCCAGCCAGATCCACCAAGCCCAACCGGGCCGAGCGGGCCCGCAAGGCCATTCTCTCCCCCGAGCGCCACCTGGCCGCCTTCGACCTCGAGAACACCCTCATCGCCTCCAACGTGGTCGACTCCTACGCGTGGCTGGCGTCACGCCACCTGCCCGCGGCCGAACGGACCGCGTTCGTGGCCGACCTGGTGCGTGAGGCACCCTCGCTCCTCATGCTCGACCGGAGGGACCGTGGGGACTTCCTCCGCTCGTTCTACCGGCGCTACGAAGGGGCGCCGGTGGCGCGGCTGCGCGACGACGGGTGGGAGCTGTTCCATGATCTGCTGCTGACCAAGTCGTTCCCGGCGGGAATCGCCCGGGTGCGGAAGCACCGGGCCCTCGGCCACCGCACGATCCTCATCACCGGTGCCCTCGACCTGGTCGTCGAACCGCTGAGGCCGCTGTTCGACGACATCGTCTGCGCCCGGCTCGGCGAGGTCGACGGCAAGTTCACCGGGCGTCTGGAGGAGCTCCCGCCCATCGGCGAGGCCCGAGCCCTGGTGCTCGCCGACTACGCCGAGGCCGAGGGTCTGCAGCTCGAGGAGTCGATGGCCTACGCCGACTC